>NZ_JBIBVF010000001.1:106941-344777 GCF_043080045.1 Streptomyces sp. NPDC015125 | reverse complement strand
TGTTACCGTAACCAAAGCGGGTCCGGCATGGGGGGTTGGAGTGGGCGGTGGGGGTCTTCTCCCCCCGGGGCCCCCCCCCCCCCCCCCCCCCGGCGGCGCCCGGGGCGGGGGGGGGGGGCCGCCCCGCCGCTTTTGTGGGGGGGGGCGGGTCACTCGGTCACTGGGCGCTGATGGCCTCCAGCATGTTCTGCCGGGCCGCCCGGCGGGCCGGCCAGAGCGCGGCCAGCACCCCCACGACCAGCGCGATCAGCAGGAACAGCCCGAGCCTGCCCCAGGGCAGCAGCATTTCGTACGTCGGCAGCCCCTGACCGACCAGGTTGCCGCCGGCCCAGGAGAGGAAGATGCCCACGCCGATGCCCAGGACCGCGCCGAACAGCGAGATGACCACCGACTCCAGCCGGACCATCTGCTTGATACCGCTGCGGGACAGTCCGATCGCCCGCAGCATCCCGATCTCGCGGGTCCGCTCGAAGACCGACATGGCGAGGGTGTTGACGACGCCCACCACCGCGATGATCACGGCCATGCCCAGCAGCCCGTAGACGATGTAGAGCAGCGTCTCGATCTGTCCGGCGTTCTCCTTGCGCAGGTCGGCGTGGTCCTGGACCTTCAGCAGCGGACTGTCGCCGAGGGTGTGCCGGATCTGCTTCGCCAGCTCCTCCGTCGCGCCGCCCTGGGTCTTGACCAGCAGCTCTTCGTTCTTCAGCTCGGTCATGTGCGGGTCCACCAGGGCGGTGGCGCCGATGGCGTCGCCGACCACCGGGTTGTCCGCGTAGATGCCGACGATCCGCAGCTTCGCCTTCTTCTTGTCGAAGAACGTGGCGTCCACGGTCTCGCCGGTGTGCCAGCCTTTCTCCTTGGCCGCGGTCTGCGAGATGGCGATGCCGTCGGCTCCGGCGTGCGCCAGCGAACCGCTCGTGAAGTCCAGTTGGGCGAGCTTGCCGATCGTCGCGAGGTCGGTGCCGTTCACGTTCGCATAGTGCTCACCGGACTGGAAGGCCGAGTCGCGCAGCGGAGCCGTCGCCTCGACGCCCGGGAGGTCCGCCACCTTCTGCGACAGCTTGGTGTCCAGACCGGTGTCCGTCGAGGTCGTGACTTTGTAGTCGGCCTTCAGCCCGTTGGCCGTCATCGTGTCCATGGCCTGTTGAGCCGAGTTGCCGACGACCGTCATTCCGGTGATCAGGGTGAGACCGATCATCAGAGCCGAAGCGGTCGCCGCCGTACGGCGCGGGTTGCGCAGCGCGTTCTGCTTGGCCAGCTTGCCGCCGATGCCGAAGAGCCGGGTGGTGAGGACGCCTGCCAGCGAGACCAGGGGCCGCGACAGCAGCGGCGCGAGGATGATGACGCCGGTCATCGTCAGCATCGAGCCCGCCATCGCCACCGGCATGCCGTCGGAGGGCTTGAGGGTGGTGACGTGGAACATGACCGCGACGCCGAGCGCGGTGATGACCCCACCGAGGGAGTTGCGGATCACCAGACTGCGCAGCGCCGGCGGCGCCTCGACGGTGTTGAGCGCCTCCACCGGGGCGATCTTTGCTGCCTTGCGGGACGGCAGCCAGGCGGCCAGTACGGTCACCACGACGCCCACCGCGAGCGAGGAGAGCACCGTGGAGGGGCCGACGATGACCGGCCCGTCCGGGAAGCCCGCGCCATTGGCGTTGAGAATCGCCCGCAGGCCGACTGCGATCCCGGCGCCCAGCGCGAACCCGATGACGGACGCGACCAGGCCCAGCAGGCCCGCCTCGACGAGTACCGAGCGGACCACCTGCCGGCGGGAGGCGCCGACCGCGCGCAGCAGGGCGATCTCCCGGCTGCGCTGGGAGATCAGCATGGTGAAGGTGTTGGCGATGATGAAGATGCCGACGAACAGGGCGATACCGGCGAAGACCAGCAGCGTCTGGCTCAGGGACTTGTTCTGTTCGGTGATCCTCTCGGACTGCTGGGCGGCGAGTTCGGTGCCGCTGGTGGCCTCGGCCCGGTCCTTGGGCAGGAGCTCGCGGACCTTGGCGGTCAGGGCCTGCTGATCGGTGCCGGGCGCGGCCCCCACCACCAGCTCGTCGTACTGCCCGGCGTGCAGATACAGCTTCTGCGCGGTGGCGGTGTCGAAGAGCGCGAGGCTGCCGCCGGAGGTCACCTGCGGGTCTTCGGTGGTGACGATGCCGACCAGCCGCTTCGTCAGCACCGGGCCGTCGGTGGCGAACCGGACGGCGTCGCCGACCTTGTAGCCGGCCGTCTGCGCGGTCGCCTCGTCCAGCGCGATCTCGTCCCCGGCGGCCGGTCCGCGGCCCTGCATCAGCGGGTAGCGGGCGTCGTAGCCGTCCTTGTCCGGCTGGAAGTTGGCGGCGATGTTCTGCCAGTTGTTGCCGATCGGTATGCCGTCCGGTCCGGCGAGCGTTGCCGTGCCGGCGACATCGGGCCGTACGGACTGCACGCCGGGCAGCGCGCGGACCTTGTCCACCAGCCTGTCGTCGAGGACGGTGGTGCGCTTGCCGTCCTTGCCGATCGGCGGGGTGTCGTCGTCGGAGACGGCCTTGACGGAGACGGCCACCCCCTTGAGGTTCTTGGCGGAGGCCTTCTTGATGGCCTCGCCGACGGTGTCACTGAAGATGAGGGTGCCGGCGACGAAGGCGACGCCGAGCAGCACCGCGAGCGCGGTCATCATCAATCGGGCTTTGTGCGCAAGGACATTGCGCAGGGCGGTACGCAGCATGGTGGTGTCCTGGGTCCGGTGGCTCGGGAGGAGGGGCAGCGCCCCGGGGCGGCGCGTGGGCGCCGGCGTCAGCGCGTACGGCCCTTGGCGTCGAACAGCCGCATCCGGTCCAGGACGGTGTCCGGAGTCGGCTCGTACAGCTCCTCGACGATCCGGCCGTCCGCGAGGAAGACCACCCGGTCCGCATAGCCCGCGGCGACCGGGTCATGGGTGACCATCACGATCGTCTGCCCCATCGCCTGCACCGACTCCCGCAAGAAGCCCAGCACTTCGGCGCCGGAGCGGGAGTCGAGATTGCCGGTCGGCTCGTCCGCGAAAATGATTTCCGGCTGAGCGGCCAGCGCCCGGGCGACCGCGACCCGCTGCTGCTGGCCGCCGGAGAGCTGGGCCGGCCGGTGCGCGAGCCGTCCGGACAGGCCGACGGTCTCGATGACGGCGTTGAGCCACTCCTGGTCGGGCTTACGGCCGGCGATGTCCATCGGCAGTGTGATGTTCTCCAGCGCGCTCAGCGTCGGCAGCAGGTTGAACGCCTGGAAGATGAAGCCGATCTTGTCCCGGCGCAGCCGCGTCAGCTGCTTGTCGTTGAGCGACGCCAGTTCCGCATCGCCGATCCGGGCCGAGCCGGACGAGATCGCGTCCAGTCCGGCCATGCAGTGCATCAGCGTGGACTTGCCGGAGCCGGACGGACCCATGATCGCGGTGAACTTGGCCTTGCCGAATTCGACCGAGACGGAGTCCAGCGCGACCACGCGGGTCTCCCCCTGGCCGTAGACCTTGCTCAGATCCGTGGCGCGGGCGGCGACGGCAGCGCCGGCGCGAGCGGGGGCGGGGGAACCGGGAAAACCCGGAAGGGCAGCCGGGTGGGACACGGGGAACTCCTGGAGGGGGACGGAAGTTTCGATGTCCCCATTCTCGAACGTGCAGGTCAGCGGGCACCTCGGCCGCAAGGACCGAAAGCCGCACCGGCCGGAAGTTCCATCACCGCGCCGGGCGTCATTCTCTGGATGGACGGCCGTCCGTCCAGGGGCCGACGGGGTGCCTCAGGGTCACCCGGGGCGTCCCGGGGATGAGGGAGGACCTCCCAGGGGCCGACGGGGTGCCTCAGGGTCACCCGGGGCGTCCCGGGGATGAGGGAGGACCTCAGGGCCGCCGCTCGCCGACCCGGGCCCAGAATTCCGCCAGGATGCCGTCGAGAAAGGCGCGTCCCGCCCTGCCGGATTCCTCGGCGCTCCCCGAGCCGCCCCAGTTGAGCGTCGCGGTCATGGTCGCCTGATACTCGCCGTGCAGCTCCTGCAGGACGGCCTGGAGCTGCTGCTTGGACAGCGGTACGACCTTGCCGACCGGCCGGACGTAGGCCTGCCAGCGGGTGGTGGCGGCGCTGGTCAGCAGGGCGGTCAGCGCTCCGTCCCGGCCGGTGAAGCGGATCAGTGCGGGCAGCGGCAGAGCCATCGCCTCGGCGAGCGCCGCGGCCTGCCGGTCGCTGCCGCTCCACTTCCCGCCGGCCTCCAGGCGCTCGTAGGCGGCCGGGTCCATGCCGATGCGCAGCGCGAGGTCCGCCGGGGCGAGGCCGAGCGTCAGGCGGTACTCGCGCAGGGTGTCCGGTGCGCCGAGCAGATCGCCCGGCGCGCACCACAGGGCACCGGCCAGCGCGGTCAGTTCGGCTTCCGTCGGGGTGCTCTCCCCCCTTTCCCAGGCCGCCACCGCCGCAGGTGAAACGGGTATGCCGAAGGCGGCCCGGATTCCGTAGGCGACATGGGCAGGGGTCATCCCGAGGGCCTCGCGGAGCCGGCGGGCGGCCTCGGCGTGGAAAGGGGGTCTGCGGGGCTCCCCGGTCTGCGTATGCACCGGCACACGGTAAGTGACGGTCCGGCTGCGCACCTATCGTGCGGATGCCCAAGCCCGGGGCTCGTAGGAAACCACCAGCCGGCCGGCTTTGCGTGCGGCCTCGGCTGTTGGGGGCAGGGGGGTGAAGGTGATCTCGTCGGTCAGTCGGTCAGTCGGTCAGTCGGTCGGTCGGTCAGTACCGCCGAGAAGTTGTCCAGCGACGGGACCACCTCGGCAGCCGCACCCGCAGCGTCGCCTCCGCGTCCGGTGACGGGGACCTCGGCAGCCGCAGGCGTCGCCTCCGTGTCCGGCGACGGCGGCGGCGAGCAGATTCAGCGGGGCGGTGGGGCGCACGGCGCGACCGCCAGCCGGCCACGGTGGGCTGCCCGCTGAACGTGCGTCACCGGTCGCAGGCGGTCAAGGGCCCGACCACCGATAGCGCAATTCGGGGCGGCCGACCTGACCGTACTGGGGGGCGCGGGCGGCCCGGCCGCTCTCCACCAGATGTTCGAGGTAGCGGCGGGCGGTGATCCGGGAGATGCCCACGTCGGCGGCCGCCTCGGTCGCCGTCAGCCCGCTCCCGGCGGCCCGCAGCGCATCGGTCACCGCCCGCAGGGTGGCCGTGGTCAGCCCCTTGGGCAGCGCGGCCGGACGCGGTGCGCGCAGCGCCGCGATCGCCCGGTCCACCTCGTCCTGCCCGCTGGCCTCGCCCGTGGTGGCGCGGAACTCCGCATAGCGGGTGAGCCGGTCGCGCAGGGTGGCGAAGGTGAACGGCTTCAGTACGTACTGCACCACGCCGAGCGAGACACCCTCGCGCACCATCGCCAGATCCCGGGCGGAGGTGACCGCGATGATGTCGGCGGTGTGGCCGGCCGCGCGCAGCATCCGCACCAGCTGCAGCCCGTGGCCGTCGGGCAGATAGAGGTCGAGCAGCAGCAGATCGACGGTGTGCGCTTCGAGATGACGGCGGGCGTCGCCGCCGGAGTGCACCGTGCCGGAGACCGTGAAGCCGGGCACCCGTCCCACGTACAGGGCGTGTGCGTCGGCGGCGACCGGATCGTCCTCGACGACGAGGACCCGGATGTCGGGAGGGGTCACCGGGCACATCCTCTCGCGCCGGGACAGGCCGTGCCCCCAGGGCCTGTCTTCAAAGTTCCGCTCATGCCGGCGCCCGTCCGCAGCGGGAGCCGTACGGTGAACCGCGCGCCGCCTTCGGGCGCCCGGTCCAGGGCGACGGTGCCGCCGTTGCGGCGTACCGCCTGCTGGACCAGGGCCAGGCCCAGACCGCGGCCCCGGCCGGGCGTGGCCGTGCTCTGTTTGGTGCTCCAGCCCCGCCGGAAGATCTCCTCGGCGGCGTCCGCGGACACCCCCGGGCCGCTGTCGGCCACCCGCAACAGCAGCTCGCCGCCGTCCGCCCGCGCGGTGACGCGCACCCGCTGCGGCCCGGCGCCGGGGTGCTCCTGGGTGGGCGCGGCGGCATCGAGGGCGTTGTCGAGGAGATTGCCCAGCACCGTCACCAGGTCGCGGGCCGGCAGGCCGGGCGGCAGCAGCCCGTCGTCGATCCGGCTGTCGGGGGTCAGGGTCAGTTCGACGCCCCGCTCGTTGGCCTGCGCGGCCTTGCCGAGCAGCAGCGCGGCGAGCACCGGCTCGGCGACCGCGCCGACGACCTGATCGGTCAGCGCCTGCGCCAGCTCCAGCTCCGCGGTCGCGAACTCCACGGCCTCCTCGGCCCGCCCCAGCTCGATCAGCGAGACCACGGTGTGCAGCCGGTTCGCAGCCTCGTGGGCCTGTGAGCGCAGCGCCTCGGTGAAGCCGCGCACCGAGTCCAACTCCCCGGACAGCGCCTGGAGTTCGGTGTGATCGCGCAGGGTGACCACGCTGCCGCGCCGCTCCCCGCCGGCGACCGGCGCCGAGTTGACCACCAGCACCCGCTCGCGGGTCAGCTGCAGCTCGTCGACCCGGGGACCGGGCGCCAGCAGCGCCTCGGTCAGCGGCTCCGGCAGCCCCAGCTCCGTGACCAGGCGGCCCACCGCGTCCTGTGACAGCCCCAGCAGCTCCCGCCCGCCGTCGTTGATCAGGGCGACCCGGCGCTGCCCGTCGAGCATCAGCAGCCCCTCGCGCACGGCGTGCAGCGCGGCCTGGTGGTACTCGTGCATCCGGCTGAGCTCCGCCGCGTTCATCCCATGGGTGTGCCGGCGCAGCCGGGCATTGATCACATACGTCCCCAGGCCGCCGAGCGCCAGCGCCCCCGCGGCCACGCCCACCAGTGCCAGGATCTGGTTGCGCAGTTGCTCGCTGATCGTCTCGATGGTGATCCCGGAGCTGACCAGGGCCGTGATCCGGCCGCCACGCTGTGGATCACGGACCGGTGCGACGACCCGTACGGACGGTCCGAGCACCCCCAGGTGCGTCTCGGGGAAGACCTTGCCGTGCAGCGCCGGGCCGATGTGCCCCAGGTACTTCTTGCCGATCGCGGACGGCTCGGGGTGCGTCCAGCGGGTCCCGTCCGGGGCCATCACCACCACGAAGTCGACACCCGCATCGTGCCGCAGCCGCTCGCTGTACGGCTGGAGCGCGGCCGTCGGGTCCTTGGTGCGCGCGGCCGCCACCACCGCCGGGGAGTCGGCGACGGCGGTGGCGGCAGCCGTCGCCTGCCGCCGTGCGGTCTCCTCCGCCTGCCGTCCCGCGCTGAGGTACGCAAAGAGCACGCAGCCCACGACGACCACCGCCACCAGCACCACCTGCATGGCGAAGAGCTGCCCGGCGAGGCTGCGGGGACCGCGCAGCCGCCGGGACGGGCGGGGTCGGGGGAGGCGCATACAGAACAGTCTGCACGGTCACTTTCACAACCGTCCGTGCGCTCACTTTTACGTGAACGAAATGTACGCAAGGGTGACGGGCGCCACAGCGGCGTGCATAGTCGCCGGAACTTGTTGTGTGACAGAGCCGCAGATCAGCGCACAGCCGTAGACCGAGGAGGCAGCCGTGGCTGCACAGACCCCGTTGTCCGGGGGCACCACCGAGGAGACCGCGCCGGCGAAGCGGGACCGGACCCACTTCCTCTATATCGCCGTGATCGGGGCGGTCGTGCTCGGCATCATCGTGGGCTTCGCCGCCCCCGGTGTCGCCGTCCAGCTCAAGCCGCTCGGCACCGGGTTCGTGAACCTGATCAAGATGATGATTTCGCCGGTCGTCTTCTGCACGATCGTGCTGGGCATCGGCTCGGTCCGTAAGGCCGCCAAGGTCGGCGCGGTCGGCGGACTGGCGCTCGGCTACTTCATGGTGATGTCCACCGTGGCGCTGGCCATCGGTCTGGTCGTCGGCAACCTGCTGGACCCCGGCTCCGGCCTCCATCTGACCGAGAGCGTCCGGCACGCGGGCCACGCCCAGACCGGGGGTGCCGGGGAGTCGCTGTCCGACTTCCTGCTCGGCATGATCCCCACCACGCTGGTCTCCGCCTTCACCCGGCCCGAGGTGCTCCAGACGCTGCTGGTGGCGCTGCTGGTCGGTTTCGGACTGCAGGCGCTGGGCTCGGCGGGCGAGCCGGTGCTGCGCGGTATCGGGCACCTGCAGAAGCTGGTCTTCCGGGTGCTGTCCATGATCATGTGGGCGGCGCCGGTGGGCGCCTTCGGTGCCATCGCGGCGGTGGTCGGCGAGACCGGCCTGGACGCACTGAAGTCCCTGGCCGTCATCATGATCGGCTTCTACACCACCTGTCTGCTGTTCGTGATCGTGGTGCTCGGCGCGCTGCTCCGGCTGATCGCCGGGGTCAGCATCTTCCGGCTGCTGAAGTACCTCGCCCGGGAGTTCCTGCTGATCCTGTCCACCTCCTCCTCGGAGTCGGCACTGCCCCGGCTGATCGCGAAGATGGAACACCTGGGCGTCAGCAGGCCGGTGGTCGGCATCACCGTCCCCACCGGCTACAGCTTCAACCTCGACGGCACCGCCATCTATCTGACGATGTCCTCGCTGTTCGTGGCCGAGGCGATGGGCAAGCCGCTGCCGCTGGGCCAGCAGGTCTCGCTGCTGGTGTTCATGGTCATCGCGTCGAAGGGCGCGGCGGGTGTCACCGGCGCGGGCCTGGCGACGCTGGCCGGCGGCCTGCAGTCGCACCGCCCCGAACTGGTCGACGGCGTGGGCCTGATCGTCGGCATCGACCGCTTCATGAGCGAGGCGCGCGCCCTGACCAACTTCGCGGGCAACGCGGTGGCCACCGTCCTGATCGGCACCTGGACCAAGGAGATCGACAAGGCCCGGGTGGCGGAGGTGCTGGCCGGGCGGGTGCCGTTCGACGAGAAGACGATGGCCGACGACGCCTCCGCCGAGCCGGCTGCCGCGGAGATCATCGCGCCACGGGACGGCGAGGCGGCGAAGACGTCCGCCAAGGTCTGAGCCCGGACCGCGGGGAGACCGAAGGGGCGGGCGCCGGACGATGCGGCACCCGCCCCTTCGGCGCGACCGGGCGGCACACCGCTGCCCCCCCCGGCGCGGCACGCCCCGCTCGTTGCCCCGCTGAACTGCTGCTGTCTTCTTCTTCGAGGATTCTTCGAGAAGGGGCCGGCAGCCCGCCGCCGTGAGGTGGTCAGGACGGTCGTAGCCAGAGGGTGGCCAGCGGGGGGAGGACGGGGGAGACGGAAGCGGTGCGGCCGTTCCAGGGGGTCGGTTCGGTCTTGAGGGGGTCCGGGTTGGTGATGCCGCTGCCGCCGTAGCGCGGATCGTCGGTGTTGAGCACCTCCCGCCAGGCGGGGATGTGGTCGGGGACGCCGAGCCGGTAGGCATGGCGGACGACGGGGGAGAAGTTGGTGACCGAGATCAGCGGAGAGCCGTCGGCGGCGAAGCGCAGGAAGGAGAAGACATTGTCCTCGCGCGCGTCGCCGTCGATCCAGGAGAAGCCGGCCGGGTCGGTGTCGCGCTCCCACAGTGCGGGGAGGGCGGCGTAGCGGCGGTTCAGCTCACGGACGAGATCGCGTACGCCCCGGTGGTCGGGCTCCGCCTCGTACGACGGATCGAGCAGCCACCAGTCCGGGCCGTGGCTCTCCGCCCACTCCGCGCCCTGGGCGAACTCCTGCCCCATGAAGAGGAGTTGCTTGCCGGGGTGGGCCCACATGAACCCGAGGTAGGCCCGGTGGTCGGCCCGCTGCTGCCACCAGTCACCGGGCATCTTCGACACCAGTGCGCGCTTGCCGTGCACCACCTCGTCGTGGGAGATCGGCAGCACATAGTTCTCGGAGTAGGCGTAGATCATGGAGAAGGTCATCTCGCCGTGGTGGTACTTGCGATGCACCGGCTCCTTGGAGACATAGCCGAGGGAGTCGTGCATCCAGCCCATGTTCCACTTCAGCCCGAAGCCCAGACCGCCGAAGCCGCCGGGGCCCGCATGGTGGGTGGCGCGGGTGACGCCGTCCCAGGCCGTGGACTCCTCGGCGATGGTCACGACGCCGGGGCAGCGGCGGTAGACCGTCGCGTTCATCTCCTGGAGGAAGGCGACCGCATCGAGGTTCTCCCGGCCGCCGTGGACGTTCGGGGTCCAGTCGCCGTCCTCGCGCGAGTAGTCGAGGTAGAGCATCGAGGCGACGGCGTCCACCCGTAGGCCGTCGATATGGAACTCCTCGCACCAGTACACGGCGTTGGCGACCAGGAAATTACGGACCTCGGTGCGGCCGTAGTCGAACTCCAGGGTGCCCCAGTCCGGGTGCGCGGCCCGTGCCGGATCCTGGGGCTCGTAGAGCGGGCGGCCGTCGAACTCCGCCAGCGCCCAGTCGTCGCGCGGGAAGTGCGCCGGCACCCAGTCCATCAGCACGCCGATGCCGGCCCGGTGCAGTGCGTCGATCAGGAACCGGAAGTCGTCCGGGGTGCCCATCCTGGCGGTGGGCGCATAGAACCCGGTCACCTGATAGCCCCACGAGCCGCCGAAGGGGTGCTCGGAGACCGGCATGAACTCGACGTGGGTGAAGCCCAGGTCCTTCACATAGGCGGGGAGCTGCACCGCGAGCTGGCGGTAGGTGAGGCCGGGGCGCCAGGAGGCCAGATGCACCTCGTAGACGGAGAACGGCGCCTCGTGCACGGGCCGTTCACCGCGCCGGGCCATCCAGTCGGCATCCGTCCAGCGGTAGTGCGAGGCCTCCACGACCGAGGCGTTGGCGGGCGGGCATTCGGTCCGCCGGGCCATCGGGTCGGCGCGCAGGGTCCGCGAGCCGTCCGGCCGGGTGATCTCGAACTTGTAGAGCTCGCCCTCGCCGACGCCCGGCAGGAAGAGCTCCCAGACGCCCGAGGAGCCCAGCGAGCGCATCGGGTGACCGGTGCCGTCCCAGTAGTTGAAGTTGCCGACGACCCGCACGCCCTGGGCATTGGGCGCCCAGACCGTGAAGCAGGTACCGGTCACCCCCTGGTGCTCCGTGATCCGCGCGCCGAGCGCCTGCCACAGCTGCTCGTGCCGGCCCTCGGCGAGCAGATGCAGATCCAGCTCGCCGAGCGCGGGCAGGAAGCGGTAGGGGTCCTGCACCGTCAGGGCGTTGTCGCCGTAGTCGACCAGCAGCTCGTAGTCCGGGATCGTGCGCAGCGGCAGCACCCCGGCGAACAGCCCGTCGCCCTCGGCGGGCAGGTCGGCGCGCAGTCCCTTCGCCAGGACCGTGACGCCCCGGGCGCAGGGCCGAAGGACCCGGATGAGCAGTCCGCCGCGCACCGGGTGGGCACCGAGCAGCCCGTGCGGATCGTGATGGGCACCGTCCAGGAGCCGGCCGCGGTCCTCGTCGGACAGCGGCGCGGCGGGCCGGACCCCATGGCTGCCGGCTCCCGACGGCGTCGCACGGGACGGGCCCGCGGGCGCGGCCGCCCGGCCGGGCGCCGCCACCCCCCGGGGAACGGACGGCCGGGTGGGCGGGGCACCGGCCGCCGGACCGGCGAAGGTGCCCCGCGCGGCCACCGCGGGTGCGACGGCCGGCGGCCGGGGCGTCGCCGGGTGGCCGGACCGCCCCGCCGCGCTGTCGTCGGCCGCGCCCGGAGCGGGCGCGGTGTCGGGGGTGGTGGGACGGGACGGCGGGCGGGCGGTCACGAGAGGCCTCCTCGGGGCGGGGCGGGGCGGGGCTGGGTGATGCAGGGGCGGTGCGTCGGTCGGGTCTCGGGGCATACGGCATACGGGCGTACGGCATACGGGCGTACGGGCGGCGGATCGGCGGTTCGTCTGCGGCCCCTCACCCCCGGCCGTGGTCGGACCCGGTGGACCCGGCGGACCGGGACGGCCCGGCCCCGTCCGCCCCCACGGCCGGCTCCCCGCCGGCCGCCAGCCGCCGGATGGCGGCCATCGGGACGGACAGCCAGTCGGGCCGGTGCCGGGCCTCGTAGAGCACCTCGTAAACGGCCTTGTCGGTCTCGTAAGCGCGCATCAGTTCGGGTGCCGAGCGCGGATCGAGCCCGCCGGCCTCCGCATAGCCCCGGCAGTAGGCGTCACGGGTGCGCCGGGCCCACTCCAGCGACCAGGGGTCCCCGCCGGCCGGGCCGCTGCGCGCGGCATAGTCGAAGGACCGCAGCATCGCCGCGATATCCCGCACCGCCGGCTGGAGGCGGCGCCGCTCGGCCAGCGGGCGGGCCGGTTCGCCCTCGAAGTCGATCAGCGACCAGCGGCCCTCGTCGGCGGAGCGCAGGGTCTGGCCCAGGTGCAGATCGCCGTGGATGCGCTGGGCGGCCCAGCTGCGCCCGTCGTGACCGATCGCGGCCAGTGCGTCGAAGGCGGTGCGCAGCCGGGCGCGGTAAGGCTGCAGTACGGGCACGGCGCGGGTGGTGGCGTCCAGCCGCTCGTGCATCTGGGCGGCGATCACATCGAGCTGCGGGCGGCGCAGCTCGGTGGTCGGCAGCGTCTGGGCGAGCGCGGTGTGCACCTCGGCGGTGGCATGGCCGAGCGCCCGCGCCGAGCCGGTGAAGTCGGCGCGGACGGCGAGCGCATTCAGCGCCAGTTGCCAGCCGTCCGCCGAGCCCGGCAGAAACGGCTGCAGCACGCCCAGCGTCGTCGCCTCGCCCCCCTCCTCGGCGGCCGCCGACTCGTACCAGGCGGCGGGCGCGGGCACCCGCGCACACTTGGCGTCCGCCAGCGCCCGCGGCAGCTCCAGATCCGGATTGATCCCCGGCTCGATCCGCCGGAAGACCTTCAGGATGAAGGAATCCCCGTAGACGATCGAGGAGTTGGACTGTTCGACGGCGATCGGCCGGCCCGGCAGTCCGGAGGGGATCTCGGCATCGGGCTCCCGGCGAAAGCGCAGCGCCCCGAGCCGGCCCGGCACCCGCAGCCGCTCCAGCAGCAGCCCGCACAGCCGGTTGTCGAGCAGTGCGTCATAGACGGTGCGACCGCGCAGCGGACCGCCGCCGGGGCGGCCGATCACCGCCGGCGCCAGCTGCGGCGGCAGCGCCGGATGGACCCCCAGCAGAAGTTGGTAGCAGTCGCCGCCGAGGGGCGTACGGCTCGGTGGCGCGCTCTGCTGGGCGCGGACGAGCAGGAGCAGCAGGCCGGGTGCGCTGCCGTCGGTGCACGGCAGCAGTTCGGTCGCCGAGAGCAGCGTGAAGCCGGTGATCAGCCGCCCCTTACCGGCGAACCAGCGCTGGCACGGTACCCATTCGGCGAGCAGGGGTGCCAGCGAGGAGAGCAGATCGGGGGCGGCGGCGAGCGGGCGGTGATCAGGGGTGTTGCGGCTGGCACGGGTCGAGGCGGTGTCCGACATGGCGTCGCGTCCTTTCCCCGGGCACACGACATATAGGGCAAAGTGTCCCGGAATACGGCCTTGACTGTGCGATGGCGCGGTGGGGGTACCCCCAGACGGAGGCTGCTGGTGGTGCACCCGGACGGACTCCGGGGGCGGGCACCGGGCGAGCTCGTCCGCAGGCAGCGGCGATTCCGGCGTGCCCTGCTCCGCTGCGCGGCGGGTTCCCTCCCGAGCCGGGGGGACCGACGATGGCTCACCCGGCCCGTGCGGTAATAGGGAGGGTGCCCGAGCGAAAGGTCAAAAAACGCCCGTACGCGCCAGGCGGCCGCGTACGGGCGTGTTTCCGGCACCCGTGCCCGGTCAGGGCTCCGGGCGCTAGCCGGAGTTTCTGCGCAGCCGGAACCAGTAGAACCCGTGGCCCGCGAGGGTCAGCAGATACGGCAGCTCCCCGATGGCCGGGAAGCGGACACCGCCGATGAGTTCCACCGGATGGCGGCCGCTGAACGACCGCAGGTCCAGCTCCGTGGGCTGGGCGAAGCGCGAGAAGTTGTGCACGCACAGCACCAGGTCGTCGTCCGCGCCACCGGCGCCCGGCGCCTCCCGCAGGAAGGCCAGCACCGCCGGGTTGGTGGAGGACAGCTCGGTATAGCTGCCGAGCCCGAACGCGGGGTTCTGCTTCCGGATCTCGATCATCCGGCGGGTCCAGTGCAGCAGCGAGGACGGCGAACTCATCGCGGCCTCGACATTGGTGACCTGGTATCCGTAGACCGGATCCATGATCGTCGGCAGGGAGAGCCGGCCCGGGTCGCAGGAGGAGAACCCGGCGTTGCGGTCCGGCGTCCACTGCATCGGCGTGCGTACCGCATCGCGGTCGCCGAGCCAGATGTTGTCGCCCATGCCGATCTCGTCGCCGTAATAGAGAATCGGCGAACCCGGCAGGGACAGCAGCAGGGCCGTGAAGAGTTCGATCTGATTGCGGTCGTTGTCGAGCAGCGGGGCCAGGCGCCGACGGATACCGATATTGGCGCGCATCCGCGGGTCCTTGGCGTACTCCGCGTACATGTAGTCGCGCTCTTCGTCCGTGACCATTTCGAGGGTCAGCTCGTCGTGGTTGCGCAGGAAGATGCCCCACTGGCAGCCGGACGGAATCGCCGGGGTCTTGGCCAGGATTTCCGAGACCGGATAGCGCGATTCGCGGCGCACCGCCATGAAGATGCGGGGCATGACCGGGAAGTGGAAGGCCATATGGCATTCGTCGCCGCCGACGCCGTAATCGCCGAAGTAGTCGACGACGTCCTCCGGCCATTGATTGGCCTCGGCCAGCAGCACGGTGTCCGGATAATGCGCGTCGATCTCCGCGCGGACCCGCTTGAGGAAGGCGTGCGAGGCCGGCAGATTCTCGCAGTTGGTGCCCTCTTCGGCGTAGAGGTAGGGCACCGCGTCCAGCCGGAAGCCGTCGATCCCCAGGTCGAGCCAGAAGCGCAGGGCGGAGATCATCTCCTCCTGGACCGCCGGGTTCTCGTAGTTGAGATCCGGCTGGTGGGAGAAGAAGCGGTGCCAGAAGTACTGCTTGCGCACCGGGTCGAAGGTCCAGTTGGAGGCCTCGGTGTCGACGAAGATGATCCGGGCGTCCGCGTACTGCTTGTCGTCGTCGGCCCAGACGTAGTAGTCGCCGTACGGGCCTTCGGGGTCGGTGCGCGACTCCTGGAACCACGGGTGCTGGTCGCTGGTGTGGTTCATCACCATGTCGATGATCACGCGCATACCGCGGTGGTGTGCGGCGTCCACGAATTCCACGAAGTCGGCCAGGTCACCGAATTCGGGAAGCACCGCGGTGTAATCGGCGACATCGTAACCGCCGTCCCGCAACGGGGATTTGAAGAACGGCGGCAGCCAGAGGCAGTCCACCCCCAGCCATTGCAGATAGTCGAGCTTCGCGGTGATGCCCTTGAGGTCGCCGATGCCATCGCCATTACTGTCCTGGAAGGAGCGCACCAGGACTTCGTAGAAGACGGCCCGTTTGAACCAGTCGGGATCGCGGTCCTTTGCCGGGGTGTCCTCGAATGTGTCGGGGACAGGCTCATTGACGATCAATTGGGTGACCCTCCGATCGGTGAGGACGGTCGCAGCGACAGCACATGGGCGGGCGCGAGAGAGCGGCCCGGCTCCAGGCGCACATAGTTGTCCCTGCCCCAGTGGTAGGTATCGCCGGTGAGCTCGTCGCGCACCGGAAAGGACTCGTGCCGGCCGAGGCCGAGTTCCGGCATGTCCAACGACACCGTCGCCTCGTGGGTGTGGTGCGGGTCGAGGTTGACCACCGTGAGCACCGTGTCGGCCCGGTCGCCGTGCCCCTCGTGCTTGGAGAAGGCGAGGACGGCGTCGTTGTCGACATGGTGGAAGTGCAGATTGCGCAGCTGCTGCAGGGCAGGGTGCCGGCGGCGGATGCGGTTGAGCGTGGTGATCAGGGGGGCGATGGTGCGCCCCGCTCTGGCCGCCGCATTCCACTCACGCGGCCTCAGTTGGTACTTCTCCGAGTCGAGGTACTCCTCGCTGCCGCGGCGCAGCGGCGTCGACTCGCAGAGCTCGTATCCGGCATAGACGCCCCAGGTGGGGGAGAGGGTGGCGGCCAGGACGGCGCGTACCTCGAAGGCGGGACGGCCGCCCTCCTGGAGGTAGGCGTGCAGGATGTCCGGGGTGTTCACAAAGAAGTTGGGCCGCAGGTAGGAGGCGCTCTCCCCGGACAGCTCGGTGAGGTACTCCGTCAGCTCCTGCTTGGTGTTGCGCCAGGTGAAGTACGTGTACGACTGGTGGAAGCCGATCCGGGCGAGGGTGTGCACCATGGCGGGGCGGGTGAAGGCCTCGGCGAGGAAGAGCACATCCGGGTCGGTGCGGTTGATCTCGCCGATCACCTTCTCCCAGAAGGCCACCGGTTTGGTGTGGGGGTTGTCCACCCGGAAGATCCGTACGCCCTTGGCCATCCAGAAGCGCAGCAGGCGTTCGGTCTCGCGGACCAGTCCACGGAAGTCGGCGTCGAAGGCGATCGGGTAGATGTCCTGGTACTTCTTCGGCGGGTTCTCGGCGTAGGCGACCGAGCCGTCCGCGCGGCGGTGGAACCACTGGGGGTGCAGGGTGACCCAGGGGTGGTCGGGCGAGCACTGCAGCGCGAAGTCCAGGGCCACCTCCATCCGCAGCTCGCGGGCGGTGCGGACGAAGTGGTCGAAGTCCTCGAAGGTGCCCAGGTCCGGATGGAGGGCGTCATGGCCGCCGGCCGGCGAGCCGATGGCCCAGGGGGAGCCGACATCGTCCGGGCCGGCCGACAGCGCATTGTTGGGGCCCTTGCGGAAGGAGGTGCCGATGGGGTGGACCGGCGGCAGGTAGACCACGTCGAAGCCCATGGCGGCGACGGCCGGCAGCCGGTCGGCGGCGGTGCGCAGGGTCCCGCTGACGGCGGTGCCGTCCGGGGTCACGGTGGCGCCCTCGGAGCGCGGGAAGAGCTCGTACCACGAGCCGTACAGGGCCCGCCGGCGCTCCACGACCAGTGGCATCGGGCGGGAGACGGTGAGCAGCTCGCGCAGCGGGTGGCGGTCCAGCGCCGCGGTGACCTGAGGGGAGAGCGCCGCGGCGAGCCGGGTCGCGGCGGGCAGCTCGGGGTTGCGCAGCGTGTCCACGGCGCTGAGCACCGACTCCCGGCCGTCGCTCTTGGGGACCTCCGAGGCGGCCCGCTCGTGGAGGTCGGCGCCCTCGGCGAGTACCAGCTCGGTGTCGATGCCCGCCGGGATCTTCACGGCGGCGTGCCGGCGCCAGGTGGCGACCGGATCGGACCAGGCCTCGACGGTGAACGACCAGCGGCCCTCGATGCCGGGGGTGACCTCGGCGCTCCACCGGTCGCTGCCGGGTGCCTGTTCCCGCATCGGGGTCCAGGGGGCGCAGCGGCCGGCCGGATTGCGCAGCACCACATTTGCCGCGACGGCATCATGCCCTTCGCGGAAGACGGTGGCCGAGACCTCGAAGGTCTCGCCCACCACCGCCTTCGCCGGGCGGCGGCCGCAATCGATCTGCGGGCGGATGTCCAGAACAGGAATGCGACCGATCATGGGCTCACCTGGGCTTGTGATGCTTTGCGGGGTTTTGTCCTTTGTATCCGCTCCACGGCGGGGGTGCCGGGTGCGCGCATGGGCGCTCCTGTCCGCTTTCACTCGGCTGGCGGATGACACGGCGGGGCGGGTCGGCGCTCCTCCGGCCTCCGGTCGGTGGTTCCCCCGGTGGATGCTGTGCAGGTGGGCGATGCGGGTGAGCAAGGGCGTACCCGGTGGGACTTCCCGCGGGCGGCGGCCGGGTGGCGCCCGGGCGACTGCCGGGCGGTCCGGCGGAAGGGGAACCGCTGGTACGTGGCCACGGGCCCGCCGTGCCCCGGCGGACACGCCGCCGCCCCCTCGCGAGAGACTGCGGCACTGCGCTGACACGGTCGGCGTTCGCCTCCTCAACTCGGTGTGATCACAGCGGAGTTGCGGTGTGCGGATGTCCGGTGCCGCGCCGGTTTCCCTCGGCGCCCACACCGCAGCCTTCCCCTAGGAGGTGGTCCGTACAAGAGGGCATGAGGGGGTGAAACCAGCCATATCGCGGGACGCGGGGGTAAGGGCTGTCCCGTAGGGGGGCCGCGGGCAGCGAAACCGTGTACCGGGCTCGTCCTCGGGCGGGGCACGGTGCCGTGTGCCGCTGACGGACCGTCGGGGCATCGGCCCGCCTCGGGCCCGCCCTGCCCCGCCCGGCCGGCCCCTGACGCACGAAAGCGGTGCCCGGAGAAGTTCTCTCCGGACACCGCTCTTCGCAGGGTGGTCTCACCCCGGAACGATCAGCGCGGGTGCGCGCAGGGTGTTACTTGACGGCGACGCCGGCCCATGCGGCCTCGACGCCCTTGACCTCGGGGCTGCCGGCCTTGTACAGGTCGGTGGCGGCCTTGATGGTCGCCTCGCGCGCGGCCTTGTAGTCGGTGTTCGAGGTCATGTACTCGGTCAGGGCCTTGAACCAGATCTTCTCGGCCTTGTCCCGGCCGATGCCCTCGACCTTCTTGTCGTCCGCCGTCGGGCTGTCGTACTTGACGCCACCGATCTCCTTCGCGCCGCTGCCCTCGGACAGCAGGTAGAAGAAGTGGTTGGCCACGCCCGAGGAGTAGTGCGGGTCGAGACCACCGGTGCTGGAGTCCCAGAAGTCCTTCGACTGACCGTCCTTGGACGGCTTGTCCATGTAGCGCAGCGGCTTGCCGTCACCGTTGATGTTGATCTTCTCGCCGATGAGGTAGTCGCCCGGGTCCTTGTCGTTCTTGGCGTAGAACTCGACCGACGTGCCGAAGATGTCCGAGGTGCCCTCGTTCAGGCCGCCGGACTCACCGCTGTAGGTGAGGTTGGCGGTGGCGGCGGTGACACCGTGCGACATCTCGTGCGCCGCGACGTCGAGGGCGGTCAGCGGGGCCTTGTCGCCCTCACCGTCGCCGTACGACATGCAGAAGCAGTCGTCGTCCCAGAAGGCGTTCACGTAGTTCTTGCCGTAGTGGACGCGCGAGGTGGCACCCTTGCCGTCGCCCTTGATGCCGTTGCGGCCCTGGACCTTCTTGTAGTAGTCCCAGGTCTC
Organism: Streptomyces sp. NPDC015125; assembly: GCF_043080045.1. Taxonomy (NCBI): domain Bacteria; kingdom Bacillati; phylum Actinomycetota; class Actinomycetes; order Kitasatosporales; family Streptomycetaceae; genus Streptomyces; species Streptomyces sp. NPDC015125. Next base: position 325,925 of record NZ_JBIBVF010000001.1, on the reverse strand, counting down.
GGCGGCACCGTAGTGGGCGTCGACGGCCGCGGTCTGCGGGTCGTCCGGCTTGCCGGTGCCCCACTTGTCGTCCTCGTCCGTGAAGGCCTTGCCCTCGCCGGACTCGCTGTTGCCGAGGTTGAGGGTCTTGTGACCACCGCGGTCGGCGTCGGTCAGCGTGAAGCCGCTGCCCTCCTTGGAGGTGCCCAGGTCGACGGAGCCGCTGAACTCGCTCTCGCCCTTGCCGGTGCGGATGTCGTCGTACTGGAACAGCTTCTTGCCGCTGTTGGCGTCGGTGATGATGTGCATCCGGCTGGGCGTGCCGTCCTTCTTGACGCCCTTGACGACGGTGTCGTAGGCGAGGACGGGGCTGCCGGTGGCGGCCCAGACGACCTTCTTGGGCGCCTGCGCGTCGGCCTTCTTGCCGCTGAGCGACTTCACCGCGGTGCCCTGCGCCGACTGCGCGGCGGCGGTCGGGGCTATCTTCGCCGTGGTGGAGGCCACCTTGACCGACTTCTCCGTCGACTTGGTGGTGCTCTTGATCGCGCCGCCCTTGGCGGTGTGCACGACCATGTCGCCGCCGAGGACCGGAAGGCCGGCGTAGGTGCGCTCGTAGCGGGTGTGCGTGGTGCCGTCGGCGTCCTTGATGACGTCCTTGACGACCAGCTTCTCCTGCGCGCCCAGGCCGAGTTCCTTGGCGGTCTGCGCCTTGGTGGCGCTCGCGTCACGCAGCAGTTCCGCGCGGTGCGAGGCGCTCAGCTTGAGCGGCGAACCGTCCGCGGTGGGGGCCTGGACGGGGGAGGCGCCGGCGGTGCCTGCGGTGATGCCGGCGGCCAGGAGGCCTGCCGCCGCGAGGGAGATACCGGCGATACGGGTCTTACGGGACATGTGGGGGGTCACGCGTGCTCCTTCAACTTTGCCAAGAGGTGGGGGTGCAAAGCGATGCGGGTGTGACGTGCGTTCGGGAAGACTGCCATTCGAACGCGTGCATGTCAGGAGGGTGTTCGGGAATTGGCTGAAAATTGTCCGTAGAGAGGTGATCGCTGTTCGTATAACGGAGCTGGGCGCCACCCCCGAAGATCCGGGAGTGACGCCCAACAGGCTTGCCCAGCAGGTCAGTTGTGAGCTGCGATGATCCGCCGACCCGCTTGTGTCACACGAAGGTGACGGCTGGGTGCCGAGAGGCGATCAGAACGTCAGCTTCCAGCCGTTGATGTAGCCGGTGTCCTGCGAGTAGACGTCCTGAACCCGCAGCTTCCAGGTACCGCTCGCCTTCTCCGAGGAGGCGTTGACGGTGTAGGTCGTCTTCACGTCGGCCGCCGAGTCGAAGGCGCTGGAGTTCTTCAGCCGGTAGGCCGTGCCGTCCGGGGCGATCAGGTCCACGACCAGGTCACCGCGGTAGCTGTGCACGATGTCCACCGCGACCTTCAGGGTGCTCGGCGCATTGCCGGTGCGGCCGACATTGATCGGTGAGGTGACCGCCGCGCCCGCGTCCGGAATCGCCACGTCGTCGGCGTTCTCGAAGACACTGCCGCCGCCGGCCGCGTTGACCGTCCAGGTGAAGGCGGCGGTACCGGTCTTCTTCGCGGCGTCGGTGACCGTGACCGTCACATTGCTGGTGGCGGCCGTGGTCGGCGTACCGGAGATCAGACCGGTGGTCGCGTTGAGCGACAGCCCGGCGGGCAGGCCGGTCGCCGCGTACGACAGGGCGCCCGCGGTGCCGCTGCTCGCCTTGACCTGCAGGCTCGCCGCCTGGCCCACGGTGCTGGTCTGGTTGCCCGGGTTGGTGACGGTGACCCCGCCGCCGTCCGGGACGCGGGCGCCGACGTTGACCGCCGCCCAGGTGTTGGCGACCGTGTTGTACGACGCGCTGCCCTGGCCGAACAGGTCCGCCGCGGCCTGCAGGGTGGCGGTACGGGCGCCCGCGTAGTTGGTGTTGGCGCTCATGTACTGGCTGAGTGCCTTGAACCAGACCTTCTCGGCGTTGGCCCGGCCGATGCCCGGGACCGGCAGACCGTCGGAGGTCGGGCTGTCGTAGTGGACGCCGCCGATGTCCTTCGGGCCGCTGCCCTCGGACAGCAGGTAGAAGAAGTGGTTGGCGACACCGGACGAGTAGTGCACGTCCTTGTTGCCGACGTTGCTCGACCAGTAGTCGGCCGAGGCGCCGTCCTTGGACGGCTTGTCCATGTAACGCAGCGGAGTGCCGTCGCCGTTGATGTCGATCTTCTCGCCGATGAGGTAGTCACCGGGGTCGGAGGCGTTGTTGGCGTAGAACTCCACCGCGGTGCCGAAGATGTCCGAGGTCGCCTCGTTGAGGCCGCCGGACTCGCCGCTGTAGGTGAGGTTGGCGGTGGCCGCGGTGACGCCGTGCGACATCTCGTGGCCGGCCACGTCGATGGCGGTCAGCGGGGAGTTGTTGCCGCTGCCGTCGCCGTACGTCATGCAGAAGCAGCCGTCGTCCCAGAAGGCGTTGACGTAGCTGTTGCCGTAGTGCACACGGGAGTAGGCGCCCACGCCGTCACCGCGGATACCGCTGCGGCCGTGCACGTTCTTGTAGTAGTCCCAGGTCTCCTGCGCGCCGTAGGCCGCGTCGACACCTGCCGTCTGGGCGTTCTGCGGCGTGCCGTCGCCCCAGGTGTCGTCCGCGTCGGTGAACAGCGTGCCGGTCCCGGACGACCCGTGCTTGAGGTCGTACGTCTTGTGGCCCCCGCGAGTGGCGTCGGTCATCGAGAAGTTCGGCGCCGAGCCCGAGGTTCCGAGGGTGACCTTGCCGCTGTACTCGCTGTTGCCGATGCCCTTCTCGATCCCCTGGTACTCGAAGATCTTGGCGCCGGTCGTGGCATCCGTGATGACGTGCAACTGGCTGGGGGTGCCGTCGTCCTGCAGCCCGCCGACCACCGTCTCGTACGCGAGCAGCGGCTTGCCGTCGGCGACCCAGACCACCTTGCGCGGTGCCTTCGCGGCCTCGGTCTTCTTCGACCCGAGTGCCTGCGCCGAGGTGACGGCCTTCGCCTCGGCCGCGGCCGGCTTCACCTTCGCGGTGGTGCTCGCGACCTTGAGCTGGGAGCGCACGGCCTTGGTGACGCCCTTGAGCGTGCCGCCCTTGCTCTCGTGCACCACGAGGTCGCCGCCGAGGACGGGCAGCCCGTCGTAGGTGCGCTCGTAGCGGGTGTGGACGGTGCCGTCGACGTCCTTCGAGACGTCCTTGACGACCAACTTCTCCTTCGCGCCGAGCTTGAGCTGCCGCGCGGTCTCGGCGGTGGTGGCACTGGCTGCCCGTATCAGCTCCGCACGCTGGGACGGGGACAGCTTGGCCGGCAGGGCGCCGGGATCGGGGGTGGCATGCGTGGTGCCCGGCCGCGGGGCGGCCGCCGTGCCGGTACCGGCCTGGACGCCGACTGCCAGCATTGCCGTGACGGCGACAAGCGCGCCGGTCGCAACGGCGCGTCCATGGGGGGTGCGTCTCACACTGACTCCTTCTGCGGTGGCCGCCGAGTGGCGAGGCGGCCGAGGGGGACCGGGCGGCGAAGCGGCCGTCCGGGCAGAGCGAGGCAGAACTCTTGGAGCGTGTGGGGGGAGACGTACGGGAGGTGCTGGGCGGTACGGGTCGTGCGGGCGGTACGGGCGGTACGGGTAGTACGGGTGGAGCGGGTGGAACCTGCGGCCACCGCGGGATGTGGTGCTGTGGGGATCCGTGCGGCGGTTGCGGGGAAGAGTCCCACCACCGGTGGCTTGTTGTCAGGCACCGTTCAACGAATTGGCCGGAAACCGTCCGTTGCGCGAAATCGGTGTTCGGAAGCCGGACGGCCCGTGATCGGCCGCGCGATCCGTTCCCGCCCTTTCAAACCTCCGAAAAGAGTGGGAAGCGCAGCTCATAGCCGTCCGGATCCCGTCCCGTGAAGATCCCGCCGGCAGGGGGCCTTTGACGGCTCCGGGCGCCCGCGCGGCGCGGTGCCGGTCAGCCCGCCGCGGGGCCGGCGGTCCCGAACCGCGGGGAGCTGCCGATGCGTTGCTGCTGCGCCGCGGTGAGGGCGCGGACGACGAAGATGCCGGCCACCGCCGCGCCGATGACAGCCGTGTCCGCGGCCAGGAGCGGCGGTACGCCCTGGTAGGCCCGGGCGATGACGTCGTCCGTGGAACCCGTGTACATCAGGCCCGTACCGCTCAGCATCCCGGCCAGCCACAGGCCCCACCACCAGTTCACGGCGCGCGGCAGCCGTTCTCCCGGCGCGCTCGCACGGTGGATGTCGACGATGATGCCGCGGGGCACCCACAGGTTCGCCACGGGCACGATCCAGCCCGCGTAGACCCACGGCCCGGCGTAGCGCGGCGGCTCTCCGGAGAGGGCGCGGGCGTTGTCCCGGACGCGCCACAACCAGGCCAGAAAGGCGAGCGCGCAGAGCACCGTGGTCGCGCCCGCCAGGGCGCTGACGAGGTGGAAGGCGTTCTCCAGGGCGGTCAGTGTGCGATGCCGGCCGCCGCCCTGGTCCGGGAGCCCGGAAGCAGGCATCCCGGACAGGGCGAGCCGGAGCTGCCACAGGGCAACGGCCGCCCAGGCGGCACCGGCGAGGACGAGGGCGGCGACGGCGCAGCGGGCAGCTCCGCGGACCGGGCGCAGGGAGCGCGGCGAGGGAAGGTCGTTCACTCGATCATCCTTTCCCATGAGGGGCCGCGTAGGCCAGACGGGACCACCGCACGCAGTGCACGTGGTGGCGTGGGCTCGCTGTCGGTGGGACGTCGGTGCACTGTAGGCCGGGCGGCGCAGCATGCATGGTGCGCATGGCTGAACGCGTCACCACCTCCATGGAGGGCACGCACCTCACCGCTCTCGGCAACGGCAGCGGACCGACGCTGTTCCTCGTGCACGGGGGCAGTCGGGGACGCCACGTCCTGGGAGGCGGGAAGTCGCCGGCGCACGCGGGTAACAACCAGGGACCGTTCCGGGTTCCCCTCGCTGGTCACGTGGTGCGCGGACACGGCTCTTGCCCGGCCGTGCGCGATCTGCCGCGAGACACCGGGAACCGATACCGAACGGCGGGGAGGATAGGCATGTTCACATCGCGCGAACGCAGTGCAGAGCTGACGGAGTGGCAGGGGGTGGACGCGGTGAGGGCGGTGGCTCTGCTGCTGCCCGGTGGGTTCGTCCGCAGCCGGCGGAGGCCGCTGAAGATCGCCGAGCTGGGACTGCAGGACCTGATGGCCGAACTCACGGAGCGCGGACGCTCCGACGGTATTGCCGTGCACCTGCTCCACTACCGCTACCGGGGCTGGAACGGTGAGGCCGCCGACACGGCCGTCGACACCCGCTGGGCGCTGGACGAGATCACCCGTCGGTACGGCGACGTCCCCGTCGTGCTGATCGGCAACTCGCTGGGGGGCCGTGCGGCCTTCTGGACCGCCGGCCACCCCACCGTGGCGGGCGTGGTCGGTATCGCCCCCTGGTTGCCGGCCGGTGACCAGGGGGAGCACCTGGCGGGCCGACGGGTGCTGATCATCCATGGTGACCGGGACCGCAGTGCGGCGAGCGCCGCCCGTTCGCTGGAGTACGCCCGGCGGGCCCGCCGGGTGGTGCCGGACCTGGTCCGGTATGAGGTGCCCGGCGGCCGTCACTACCTGATCAAACGGGCCGATGACGTCCGCGCCGTCACCACTGCTTTCGTGCTCGCCGTCCTCGGCGCGGGGCCGTCGCCCACCGCCTCCGGCGACCTGCGGACTCCGCTGCCGTCGCGGGGGTGCACTGATCGGCAGGCAGGTTCACCGCCCTGACGGCACGGGAGCGCACGGACGACCCGGCCGGTCCCGTCGTGACCACGGAATGGGCCACGACCGCGTGGATCAGAGCACGCGCCTCATCCAGCCGTGCTCGTCTTCGGCACGGCCATACTGGATGTCCAATACGTGATTGCGGAGTGCGACCGTCTGCTTGCCGGGTGCCCCGCTTCCGATGGTGAAGTCGTAGCCGTCACCCTTGAAGCCCACGATCGGCGTGACCACGGCCGCCGTTCCAGCGGCGAACGCCTCGGTGATCGAACCGTCTGCGGCGCCGGCACGCAGTTCGTCGAGCGTAATGGACCGCTCGATCGGGGTCAGGCCGAAGTCGTCGGCGAGAGCGAGGATGGTGGCCCGGGTCACGCCTTCGAGGATCGTGCCAAGGGGTGGGGTCACCAGTTCACCGCTCGATGTGATCAGGCACAGGTTCATTGTGCCGGACTCTTCAAGATTGCCCTCGCCGCCGGCCTCGTCCAGGTACATGACCTGGTCACAACCGTGCTTGCGCGCCTCGATCTGCGCGGCGAGGCTCGCGGCGTAGTTGCCGCCGCATTTGGCTGTGCCGGTCCCGCCCTTCGCTGCGCGCGTGTACTGGCTGCTCACCCACAGCGTGACGCCGCTGACGCCGGAGGCGAAGTAGGGCCCGGCGGGGCTCGCGATCACCGAGTAGATCACCTGCTCCGCCGGCCGGACACCGAGGAATGCCTCTGCGGCGAACATGAACGGCCGTACGTAGAGGCTCTCTTCACCCCCGGCGGCCGGAACCCACTGTTCGTCGGCGCGGATCAGCTCCTCCACGCTGGTGAGGAAGTCCTCCTCCGGCAGCTCGGGAAGCGCAAGCCGTTCGGCCGAGCGGATGAATCGCCGTGCGTTCTCCTCGGGACGGAACAGCCAGACGCTCCCGTCGGCGTGACGGTAGGCCTTCAGCCCCTCGAAGATCTCCTGCCCGTAGTGCAGTACTGCTGAGCTGGGGTGCAGGGAGAAGGGCTCCAGCGGCGCGATCTTGTGCTCGTGCCACCCGTCTGCCGGGGTCCACACCGCCGAGGCCATGTGATCGGTGAAGTGCCGCCCGAAGCCTGGTTCAGACAGGATCGCCGCCCGTTCCGCATCCGGCACAGGATTCTCTGTGCGGAACAAGGGGAAATCGCGACCCATGGCCAACTCCTTCAACACCGACGGGATTCCTCTGCGACAAACGCCTCCCACTGACGTCACCCTGCCATATTAGTGTCGGTCAATTAGGGGCGACGCGGGGCCTCTCCGATTCCGCCGACCGTGGCGTGCACCCCGCCATCGGCGTGCAGCACCCGGCCGGTGGTACGCGCCGCCGGATCGGACAGCAGGAACAATTGACCGGGCGGTGGGCGGTTAGCAGGACTTCATTATCACTGCGGTCACAGTTATTGCCCTTCCCTATTGCCCTTCCATGAGTCCCCACCGGGGGCAGGGCTGTTTCAAAGTCCCGGTGACACTGCAAAGTTGCACGTCAGGGGTGGTGTGACGACTGCCGGGTGCCCTGTCCGGTCAGGTTGCCCTCGCGTCGGCACCGCGTACTGCGGGGAATGCCGCAGCGGCCGGCTGGTGGATCCGCGGCACCGGCGTGGGACGCGCATGCGCACCGCCCCCGGATTTGCGCATTCACTGCGCATCCTCGGCCGACCTTGCGCATCGACTCGCGGATCCTGGAGACCGGTCGGCTACCCCACGCTCTCCCGCCACGCCTGATGCAGTGCGGCGAATCGGCCCCGTCCGGCAATGAGGTCCTTCGGGGGGCCGTCCTCGACGATCCGGCCGTCGGCCATCACCAGGACCCGGTCGGCGATCTCGACGGTCGAGAGGCGATGCGCGATCACCAGGGCCGTACGGTCCTGCAGCACCGTGGCCATGGCGCGCTGCACCGCGCGTTCGCCGGGGATGTCCAGCGAACTGGTGGCCTCGTCGAGGATGAGGACGGCGGGGTCGGCGAGCAGGGCGCGGGCAAAGCCGACCAGTTGGCGCTGGCCGGCGGATATCCGGCCGCCGCGCTTGCGGACGTCGGTGTCGTAGCCGTCCGGCAGAGCGGTGATGAAGTCATGGGCGCCGATGGCCTTCGCGGCGCGTTCGATCTCCGCGCGGGTGGCGTCCGGGCGGCCGAGGGCGATGTTGTCGGCGACCGTGCCGGAGAACAGGAAGGCCTCCTGGGTGACCATGACGACACCGCGGCGCAGGGTGGTGGTCGACAGCGCCCGCAGATCGACGCCGTCGAGCAGCACCTGGCCCTCGGTGGGGTCGTAGAAGCGGGCGAGCAGCTTGGCGAGGGTGGACTTGCCGGCGCCGGTGGCACCCACCACGGCGACGGTGGCGCCGGCCGCCAGGGTCAGATCGAAGCGGGGCAGCACCTCGCCGCCGGAGCGGTAGGCGAACCGGACGCCGCGGAAGGCGATCTCACGGCCCGGCCGGCCCGCCGCGACGGCCGGCAGCGCGGCAGGTGCCCCGGGCTCCGGCACGCCGGGGCGAAGGGCCAGCAGGCCGGCGACCTTCTGGAGGGAAGCGGCCGCGGATTCGTAGGAGTTGAGGAACATCCCGAGCCGGTCGATGGGGTCGTACAGCCGCCGGAGGTAGAGCACCCCGGCTGCCAGCACACCGAGCGCCAGCCCTCCCGTGGCCACACGGTAGGCGCCCCACAGGACGAGCGCGGCGACCGCGGTGTTGGCCACCAGCCGGGAGGAGACGACGTAGCGCGCCATCTCCAGGGAGGTGTTGCCGTTGATCCGGGCGTGGTCGTGGTTCAGCCGGGCGAAGGCGGCGTCGTTAGGCCGCTCGCGGCGGAACGCCTGCACCGGGCGGATGCCGTTGAGGGTCTCGGTGAACTTCACGATGAGGCCCGCCATCGCCGTGGACTTCGCGCTGTAGACCCGGTGCGAGCGGCTCCGGAAGGAGCGTACGAGGAGGGCGAGCGGTCCGGCGGAGACGAGGGCGGCCGTGCCGAATCCCCAGTCCAGCCAGACCAGGGTGGCGGTGATGTAGACCGTCGAGAGAACGATCGTGATCAGCTCCTGCAGCCCCTCCTCCAGGAGTTCACGCAGCGACTCCACGTCCGTGGTGGCGCGGGAGACCAGCCGGCCGGACGTGTAGCGCTCGTGGAAGTCCAGGCTCAGCGCCTGCGCATGCCGGAAGATCCGGCCGCGGAGGTCGAGCAGCACATCCTGGCTGACCCGGGCGGAGAGCTGGATGAAGGCGAACTGCAGCCCGCCGGACGCCACCGCGCACAGCACCGCCGCCACCGCCACGGCGATCAGCGGCCCGTGATCGCCCGCTCGCAGCGCCGGCACCGCGCTGTCGAGCGCGTAGGCGACCAGCAGCGGACCGGCCTGCACGGCGGCCTGCTGGAGCAGCAGCGCAACGGCCACCCACCGGACCCGGCGCCGGTGCGGCGCCAGCAGGGAAGCCAGGAGGGTGCGCGAGACCCCCTTGGGGGTGGGGAGCACATCGTGGGCGAAGGCGTCGGTGGCGGGGGCGCCCTCGGCCTCCGGGGCGCCCTCGGCCGCCGGGAGATGCGGCGCGGCCGGAGACTGTTGCTGCGGGCCGGCGGGTCCCTCGGGGTCGTCGGGCGGGAGGCCGGTTGCGGTGGTGGTCATCGGGCGCCCTCTCCCTCGCCGGACATCAAGGTGGCGTACTCGGGGTTGTCCCGGAGCAGTTGGTGGTGGGTGCCCACGGCGGCGATCCGGCCGCCGGACAGCAGTGCCACCCGGTCGGCGAGCTGGACCGTGGACGGCCGGTGGGCGACGACCAGGGCGGTGGTGGCCGCCAGGGCCCGGCGCAGCGCCGCCTCCACCAGTGCCTCGGTGTGCACATCGAGGGCGGAGAGCGGATCGTCGAGAATCAGGAAGCGCGGCCGGCCGACCACCGCACGGGCCAGGGCGAGCCGTTGCCGCTGGCCGCCGGACAGGCTCAGCCCCTGCTCACCGACCTGGGTGGCGCTGCCCTCGGGGAGGGCGTCGACGAATCCCTCCGCCTGCGCCACCGCCAACGCCCGCCGGAGATCGCTGTCTTGGGCACCCTCTCCGCCCATCAGCACGTTCTCCGCGGCGGTCGCCGAGAAGAGTGTGGGTTCCTCGAAGGCCACCGCGACCAGCGCACGGGCCTCGTCCCGGCTGAGCGTCGCCAGATCGTGCCCGTCGAGGGTGATCCGGCCCGCGGTCGGGTCGTAGAGCCGCGGCACCAGTGCCGTGAGCGTGGTCTTCCCGCTGCCCGTCGCCCCGACCAGCGCCATCGTCTCGCCGGGCCGGATGTGCAGGGTGAGGTCCTTGAGGAGGGGCGGGGCGTCCGGCGGCGCATCGGGGTAGCGGAACTCGACGCCGGAGAAGACCAGTCCGCCGCTGCCGGGCGACGCGGGGAGGTGCCGGGCGGCCGGTGTGTCCGCGGGCCGTGCGGTTGCCGTGGGTGGGTCCGTGGCCGGTGGGTCCGCGGGTCGGGCGGTTGGGGCCGGTGGGTCCGCGGGCGGTGTGCTCCCGGCCGGTACACCCCCGCCCCGTGTGCCCCCACCCGGTACGTCCCCGCCCCGTACGTCCCCGCCCCGTACGTCCCCGGTCTCCCTGCCCTTCGCCGATTCCGCCACCGCAGGCTCGTCCATGACCTCGAAGTACCGGTCGGTGGCCGTTGCCGCCTCGTTGCCCATGGCCAGCAGGAAGCCGGTCGACTCCACCGGCCAGCGCAGCGCCAGCGCCGTCGACAGGAACGCGACGAGGGTGCCTGCGGACAGCTCGCCGTCCGCCACCTGCACCGCGCCGCACACCAGGGCGCCGCCGATCGCCAGCTCCGGAAAGACAGTGATGCAGCTCCAGATCCAGGCCAGCAGCCGCGCCTTGACGAGCTCGGTGGCCCGCAGCGCACGGGTCAGCTCGCGGAAGGCACGGGCCTGGCTGCGATGGCGCCCGAAGCCCTTGATGATCCGGATGCCGAGCACCGACTCCTCGACCACCGTCGTCAGATCGCCGACCTGGTCCTGGGCCCGGCGGGCCGCCCGCCCGTACTTCGCCTCGAAGACCGAGCACAGCACCATCAGCGGTGGCACCGGTGCCAGCATCACCAGGCCCAGCGACCAGCGCTGGACCATGAGGATCACCGCGCCCACCAGAATGGTCACCCCGTTGACGAGCAGGAATGTCAGCGGGAAGGTGAAGAACATCCGCAACAGCTGGAGGTCGGTGGTCCCCCGCGACAGCAACTGGCCCGAGGGCCAGCGGTCGTGGAAGGCGACCGGCAGCCGCTGCAGATGGCGGTACAGCGCCTCGCGCATCGCCGCCTCGACCCCGGCCAGCGGGCGCGCCACCAGCCAGCGCCGCAGTCCGAACAGCAGCGCCTCCGCCAGTCCGAGGAGCAGCAGGAAGGCGCCGCCGAGCCATACCCCGCCCGGATCGCGCTCGGCCACCGGCCCGTCCACCAGCCACTTGAGCACCAGCGGGATGACCAGGCTGATGCACGAGGCGAGTATCGCCACGCACGCGGCCGTGCCCAGGCGCGCCCGCACCGGGCGGATGAACGGCCACAGGCGCAACAGCGAGCGCACTGCGGAGCGTTGGGGTAAGTCGGTCCGGTCGGTCGGGTTCGTCGTCTGCGCGGTGTCGGCCATCACTCGCGAGCGTAAGGCGCCCCACTGACAACGTTCACGTGGATTTCTGCCGCGCACCGCAGCGGCCCGCTGTTTCGAGCCGCCGGCGGCCGCCCGCCCGCGCACCGGCCGCCGGGCCCGTGTCTCACCCCGGCACGGCCCGGAACAGCACCACCGACCGCCCGGCCATCGTGAGCGGGCCGCCCGCCGGATACGGCGGCTGTGCCGCTCCCGGCTGGTCCTCCCGCGCCGTGTCGACGAGGAGTTCGTAGGCGCGGGCCCAGGGCGGTCCGGGGAGGGTGAACGGGCAGGGCCGGTCGGCGGCGTGGAGCACGGCCAGGAAGCTGTCGTCGACGATGCGGATGCCCCGGGCGTCGCGTTGGGAGATGTCGTTCCCGGAGAGGTACATGCCCAGCGTGGCTCCCGGGGTGTACCAGTCCTGTTCGGTCATCTCCCTGCCGTCCGCGGTGAACCACGCGAGATCGCGCAGACCGCCCTGCTGATGCGGCCGCCCGGAGAAGAACGCCCGGCGGCGGAGCACGGGGTGCGCGCGGCGCAGGGCGATGAGACGGGCGGCGAGATCGGCCAGCGGCCGCCATTCCGGGTCGTCCAGCAGCGACCAGTCCAGCCAACCGGTCGCGTTGTCCTGGCAGTAGGCGTTGTTGTTGCCGTGCTGGGTGCGGCCCATCTCGTCGCCGGCGACCAGCATCGGCACACCCGTCGACAGCAGGAGGGTGGTCAGCAGGTTGCGCAACTGGCGGCGGCGCAGTGCGCGCACCTCCTGGTCGTCGCTCTCGCCCTCGGCGCCGCAGTTCCAGGACCGGTTGTCGCTGGTGCCGTCGCGGTTGCCCTCGCCGTTGTCCGCATTGCGCTTGTGCTCGTAGGTGACCAGGTCACGGAGGGTGAAGCCGTCGTGCGCGGTGATGAAGTTGACCGAGGCGTAGGGGCGGCGGCCGCCCCAGGCGTAGAGGTCGCTCGATCCGGAGAGCCGGTAGCCCAGATCGCGGACGTCGTGCTGGGCGCCGCGCCAGAAGTCGCGGACGGTATCGCGGTAGCGGTCGTTCCACTCCGTCCACAACGGCGGGAAGGCACCGACCTGATAGCCGCCGGAGCCCACGTCCCAGGGCTCGGCGATCAGCTTGACCCGGCGCAGCACCGGGTCCTGGGCGATCACCGCGAGAAACGGCGAGAGCATGTCGACGTCGTGCAGGGAGCGGGCCAGCGCGGCCGCCAGATCGAAGCGGAAGCCGTCCACGCCCATCTCGGTGACCCAGTAGCGCAGCGAATCGGTGATCAGACGCAGGACCTGGGGCTGGACGACGTGCAGGGTGTTGCCGCAGCCGGTGTAGTCGGTGTACCGGCGGGCCTCGTCGGCCAGCCGGTAGTAGCCGCGGTTGTCGATGCCCCGCAGGGAGAGCGTCGGGCCCAGCTCGCCGGCCTCCGCGGTGTGGTTGTAGACGACGTCGAGGATCACCTCGATACCCGCGTCGTGCAGCGCCCGCACCATCCTCTTGAACTCGCCGACCTGCTGCCCCCGGGTACCCGTGGCGGCATATCCGGCATGGGGCGCGAAGTAGCCGATGGAGTTGTAGCCCCAGTAGTTGCGCAGACCCCGGCGCACCAGGTGGTCCTCGTGTGCGAACTGGTGGACGGGCAGGAGCTCGACGGCGGTGACGCCGAGCCGGACGAGGTGCTCCAGCGCCGCGGGGTGCGCGAGCCCCGCATAGGTGCCGCGCAGCCGCTCCGGGATACCGGGATGGCGCATCGTGAAGCCGCGCACATGCAGTTCGTAGAGCACGGAATCCGGCCAGGGAGTCTTGGGCCGGCGGTCGTCCTGCCATTCGTCGACGCCGCCCTCGTCCCCGGTGTCCTCGCCGACCACGACGCCCTTGGGGACGTACGGCGCCGAGTCCCGGTCGTCGCGCACGGTGTCGGCGACCTGCTGCTGCGGCCAGTCACGGACATGGCCGTAGAGCTGGGCCGGCAGCGCGGACCCCGCGCCGGAGGGTTCCGTACGGGTGCCGAAATCGCCGTCCACGGCCCTGGCATACGGGTCCAGCAGCAGCTTCGCCGGATTCCAGCGGGCGCCGCTCCAGGGGTCCCAGCGGCCGTGCACCCGGTAGCCGTAGCGCTGGCCGGGGTGGACACCGGGGAGAAAGCCGTGCCAGATCTCATGGGTGAGCTCGGTCAGCGCATGGCGCGTCTCGCGCTCCGCGTCGTCGAAGAGACACAGTTCCACGGCCTCGGCGCCGCCCGCCCACAGGGCGAAGTTGGTGCCGGCGATGCCATCGGGGCCGGTGCGATAGCGGGCGCCCAGTGGTGTGGGGCTGCCGGGGCGGATGTCCGCGGGTGGGGCGAGTGGTTCATCCGCCACCGCCTCCTGCTCGGGTGCGCTCGACACGTGCCGGCCTCCTGCGGCTCATGGCTCGGTCGGGCGGCGGGTCCCCGGCTCGGGGTACCTCCCAGCGTCAACCGGGGGAGTCCGGCCGTGCAGGTGTCCCCCCCGCCCTCCCCGTTGTTCTTCCCGCAACCGGGCGTTGCCGCACGCTTCCCGCGGCGGGGGCTCATTGTTCTGCCCCGCACCGACCGTGACATCCCGTTACGCGGCATACCTCCCAACCTGGGCATCATCCGTCACAATTCGGTATATGACCGCCCATCAGCAGATCCGAGCAGGGGACCGAGCGAAGAGCCGTGCGGACGTCCGGGTGCGGGGCCGGGGGCCGGGCCGGGTGCTGCCGGGCCGGGTGCGGGGCCGGGAGGGCAGGCGGGCGGCGGTGCGGGCGGCCCGCTGTGTCCGCGTCGTCCTCGCCGCCGCGGCCGGGCTCGCCGGGGCGGTGGCGCTGGCCGGCTGCGGGGACGCGGAGGTGTTCGTCGGCGGCAAACCGCGCTCCCCGGGGGCGGCGATCAGGGTCGTCCCGCACGACGGGGCGCACGGTGTACGGGCCGACGGGCGGTTCGAGGTCCGGGTGCCCGAGGGGCGGCTGGAGCGGGTCCAGGTCAGCCGGACCGGTGGCGCCGGCCGGCAACCCGTCGCCGGGCGGATCACCCCGGACGGTATGACCTGGCGCCCGGCGACCGGGCGCCTCCAACCCGGCGCGAAGTACACCGTCGACGCGGTGGCGCTGGACGGTGCGGGCCATCGCTCGGCCCGCCACACCACCTTCACCACCTCCGTGCCCGTCCGCCACTTCACCGGCCACTTCTCGCCGCAGGGCGATGCCACGGTCGGCACCGGCCTGATCTTCTCGCTGGTCTTCAACCGGCCGGTCGCCGACCGCGCGGCCGTCGAACGCGCCGTCAAGGTCACCGCCCGGCCCGCCGTCGGGATCGCCGCCCACTGGTTCGGTCACCGCCGGCTGGACTTCCGGCCCCGGGAGCGCTGGCGGCCGGGCACCGGCATCACCGTGGAGCTGCGGCTGCGCGGGGTGAAGGCCGGACCGGGCGCCTACGGGACGCAGCGCCGGACCGTCCACTACCGGGTGGGCCGGGACCAGGTCAGCGTCATCGATGCCGCCCGGCACACCATGACGGTGCGCCAGGGCGGCCGGGTGGTGGCGGTGCTGCCGGTCACCGCGGGCGACGACGCGAACCCCACCTACAACGGGAAGATGGTGATCCTGGAGCGGCAGTCGATGACGCGGATGGACGGCGACACCGTGGGCTTCGGCGCCGAGTACGACATCCCGGACGTGCCGCACGCCATGCGTCTCACCAGGTCGGGGACCTTCCTGCACGGCAACTACTGGGCGCCGCCCGAGGTCTTCGGCGGCCTCAACACCAGCCACGGCTGCGTCGGGCTGAAGGACATCAAGGGCGGCGGCCCCCACACCCCGGCCGGCTGGTTCTTCGGCCACTCGATCGTCGGCGACACCGTCGTGGTGGAGCACTCACCGGAGCGCACGGTCGCGCCGGACAACGGCCTCGGCGGCTGGAACATGCCCTGGGGGCTGTGGCGGGCCGGGTCCGCGCTGGGCTGACCGGCGGCCGTCGCGGCGACCGTCCGCCCCTGCCTCGGCACCACCTCTATCTCGGCACCACCTCTACCTCGGCACCGCCCCTGCCTCGACACCACCTCTGCCTCCGCACCACCCCCGCACTTGGGACTAAACGGTGACGTTCACGGGGAGTTCACTGTCACCGCGGTGTGGTTATCTAACGGCGAGCGCGCGGCTGTCCGCGTCCGCGCGCGCGGGGACCGCGGGCCGTGCGAGGGGAAAAGGGGCCAGTCGTGAACGTCCAGCCGAATTCGGGGGTGCCGGCTCGCCGGCGTCGGTGGCCGGTCAAGGGCGGGGGTGCGCCGGCCCTGCTGGTCGGTGCGATGCTGCTGCTGGTGACCGCATGCGGCGGTGATGTCGATGACGACAAACCGGCCGGCAAGGCGGGCGGGGAGAAGGATGCCTCGCAGGCGGCCGTGACGATAGCGCCCAAGGACGGCGCGCACGACGTCGCCACCAGCGGCGCGCTGAAGGTGACCGCCCAGAAGGGCAGGCTCAAGTCCGTCAAGGTCAAGGACGGCAAGGGCAACGAGGTCGACGGGAAGATAGCGGGCAGCGGCGCCCTGTGGCAGCCGAGCGGCCACCTGGGCGCCTCGACGGAGTACACCGTCGACGCCATAGCGGTGGACGGCCGGGGCCGGGAGGCCGCCGAGCACTCCAGCTTCACCACCCTCGTTCCGAAGAACACCTTCATCGGCCAGTACAGCCCCGAGAACGGCCGGCAGGTCGGTGTCGGGATGCCGGTCTCGATCCACTTCACCCGCGGTATCACCGACCCCAAGGCCGTCGAGGATGCCATCAAGGTCAGCGCAAAGCCGTCGGTCCCCATCGAGGGCCACTGGTTCGGCAACGACCGGCTCGACTTCCGCCCGGAGAAGTACTGGGCGGCCGGCACCAAGGTCACCCTCAAGCTCGACCTCAACGGCGTCGAGGGCCGGCCCGGGGTCTACGGCACCCAGGCCAAGGAGGTCTCCTTCACCGTCGGCCGCAGCCAGGTCAGCACGGTCGACGCCGAGTCGAAGAAGATGACCGTGGTCCGTGACGGCAAGAAGATCAAGACCATCCCGATCACCTCGGGCGGGCCGGGCACCGAGACGTACAACGGCAAGATGGTGATCAGCGAGAAGCATCTGGTGACGCGGATGAACGGCGACACCGTCGGCTTCGGCGGGGAGTACGACATCAAGGACGTACCGCATGCGATGCGGCTGAGCACCTCCGGCACGTTCATCCACGGCAACTACTGGTCGGGCAGCGCGACCTTCGGCACCCGCAACGCCAGCCATGGCTGTGTGGGCCTCTTCGACCAGCGCGGCGGCGGCGACAGCTCCACTCCGGCGGCGTGGTTCTTCCGCAACTCCGTCGTCGGCGATGTGGTCATCGTCAAGAATTCCCACGACGAAACGATCCAGCCGGACAACGGCTTCAGCGACTGGAACCTCTCCTGGGAGAGGTGGAAGGCCCGCCGGTAGGCCCGCCAGGACGACTGCCGGGAGGCCCGCCAGGAGACCCGTCCGGTAGGACCGTCAGCAGGACGGCCGGAAGGCGACCGGGCCCGGTGCACTGTGACGCAGTGCACCGGGCCCGATGCCGTTAACGCGTACTAACCTTCCCGCATGACTGTGAATCTCGAGGTCGCCGACGGCGTCGGCACCATCCGCCTGGACCGTCCGCCGATGAACGCACTGGACATCGCCACCCAGGACCGGCTGCGCGAGCTGGCCGAGGAGGTCACCCGCCGCGACGATGTGCGTGCCGTCGTCGTCTGGGGCGGCGAGAAGGTGTTCGCGGCCGGTGCGGACATCAAGGAAATGCAGGCCATGGACCACCCGGCCATGGTGGTGCGCTCCAAGGCACTGCAGGACTCCTTCACCGCCGTGGCCCGGATCCCCAAGCCGGTGGTCGCCGCGATCACCGGCTATGCGCTGGGCGGGGGCTGCGAGTTGGCGCTCTGCGCCGACTTCCGGATCGCGGGCGACAACGCCAAGCTCGGTCAGCCGGAGATCCTGCTGGGCCTCATCCCCGGGGCCGGCGGCACCCAGCGGCTGGCGCGCCTGGTGGGCCCGTCCAAGGCCAAGGACCTGATCTTCACCGGCCGTCATGTGAAGGCCGACGAGGCGCTCGCGCTCGGCCTGGTCGACCGGGTGGTGCCGGCCGCGGAGGTCTACGAGCAGGCGCACGCCTGGGCGGCACGGCTGGCGGCCGGTCCCGCGCTGGCGCTGCGGGCCGCCAAGGAATCCGTCGACGGGGGCCTGGAGACCGATATCGACACCGGCCTGACGGTCGAACGCAACTGGTTCGCGGGGCTGTTCGCGACCGAGGACCGCGAGACCGGCATGCGCAGCTTCGTCGAGGAAGGGCCGGGCAAGGCCAAGTTCCGCTGAGACTCCTGTTGTTGGCGGTGCTTCTGAGGTTTGGGGCGGGTGCAATGCCTCGTGTGGGCGAACGAAGGAAGGCTTAATTGCGCCTTAAGGCAGCCTTGTTGAGGGGCCCGGCCGCTTCCTCGTAGGCCCGGCGTCCTGGCAGGTCAGCCGGGGTGCGCCGGAACCTTAACTGCCGTTGGCATATGTCTCTCCGGAGGGCTGGAACCGACGATTCCGGACAATCGATTCCGTCGGTTCGGCTCCCGTGGACGCCGCGCAACGGCCATGATGGGAGGCATGGCGGGCCTCGAAGGAATGGAGCAGCCGCGGCCGCGGAGCGATCCGGCCGCCGCACGATGGGGCATCCCCGGTCCGGATCCGGACACCGCACCGGCCCCTCGCGCACCGGCCCCTCGCGCACCGGTCTTTGCGGCACTCGGTCCGGTCGGCGACCCGACTCTCGGTGAGGTGCGGCTGCCCTCGCGCCCCCAGTCCGCCGGCATCGCCCGCCGGCTGACCGCCGCCGTACTCCTCGGACAGTGGTCCCTGACGCCCCAGCTCGCCGAGCACGCCGTGCTGCTGGTGTCCGAGCTCGTCGGCAACGCCGTGCGGCACACCGGCGCCCGCACCTTCGGGCTGCGGATGCTCCGCCGCCGTGGCTGGATCCGGATCGAGGTGCGCGACCCGTCCCGCGGCCTGCCCTGCCTGATGCCGGTCCAGGAGATGGACACCAGCGGCCGTGGCCTCTTCCTCGTCGACAAGCTCTCCGACCGCTGGGGCGTGGATCTGCTGCCCCGCGGCAAGACCACCTGGTTCGAGATGCGGATCGCCGACCGCTGACGGCCTGATTCCCCCGGGCCGGCCCGGCCCGCCTCGTCGGCCCGGCCCGGCCCGGCCCGGCCCGGCCCGCCTCGCCCCGGCCCTTTGTGCCCCGGCCCCTGTGCCCCGACGGCCCTGAGGCCCGGTCGGTGCTCCGCTCGCGCGATGACGATCCGTAGGATGAGGTATTCATGCTCGCGCACCAGGTCCGGAGAGGAGGAGGGACATGCAGCACGTGCGCCGGTCGGCCACGCTGACGCTGCTGCTCCTCCTCGCCGTCACGTTCGGGCCGCTGCTGTGCCGCATCGGCGGCGACCAGGCCTGGCTGGCAGGCCGGGCGGCATCGGCCACGGCGGAATGGCGGGCCGGCGGTGCGACGGCGGCTTCCCCGGCGGCCGCGAGCCCCGCGGACGGGAACGCACTCGCGGACGGGGACACACCGGCGGACGGGGAGGCACCGGCGGACGGGGAGGCACCGGCGGACGGGGAGGCACCGGTGCGGCCGGCTGCCGTCGGCAGCGGCCCGCGGCTCGACCCCGACGCCCCGATCGCCGTGGCCCATGCGCCCAAGAGGTGCTCGGACCGGCATGCCCCGGGGCCCGCGGAGTCCGCCCCGCTGCCCACACCGCACCGCGGTGAGCCTCTCGCCCCCGCCACCACCGGCCCGGGACCGCTCGCCGCGGATCTGCCCGCGCAGTGCGCGCTCGCCCGGCCACCGACCGACAGCGCGCCCGCCCGCGACCGCACCCCGCTCCTGCCCGTACTGCGGATATAGGCCGCTGCCCCGACGCACACGGCCTGACCTTCCCCCTCCGTACGTCTGGAGCTTCCGCATGCCCGTTTCCGCCTCTCCCACCCGCAAGCTGGCCGCCATCGGCGCGGTCATCGCCCTTGTCGTGGCCGTCATCGCCATCGGGGTCGCCGTCGGCAAGTCCGTCGAGGGCGACCGCGGCACCGGCCGCAGCAATGCCCCCGAGGCCGCCGCCTCCGACGCGCCCGAGGAGGACCCCGCACAGCAGAAGATGTACGACGACCTCGAACAGCGGACCAGCCGGCGCCAGGACGGCGATCCGCTGGCCGTCGGCAAGAAGGACGCCCCGGTGGTCCTGGTCGAATACGCCGACTACCAGTGCTCGTTCTGCGGCCGCTTCACCCGTGAGACCCAGCCCGAACTGATCAAGAAGTTCGTCGACGAGGGCACCCTGCGCATCGAATTCCGCAACTTCACCGTCTTCGGCGCCGACTCCGAGCGGGCCGCCCGTGCCTCCTGGGCCGCCGGACAGCAGGGCAAGTTCTGGCAGCTCCACGACGCGCTCTACGCCAAGACCCGTAAGGGCAAGGCGCTCGCCGAGGACAAGCTCGTCGAGCTGGCCCGTACCAGCGGTGTGGCCGATATCGAGAAGTTCCGTGCGGACATGAAGAGCGCGGACGCCGAGCGGGCGCTGAAGAAGGATCAGACCGAGGGGTACCAGCTGGGGGTGCAGTCCACACCGTCCTTCCTCATCAACGGCCGGCCGGTCGCCGGGGCCCAGCCCGCCGAGGTCTTCGCCCAGGGCATCAAGGATGCCGCGGCCCGGGCGGGCAAGAACGGGCCGACGGGCAAGAACGGGCCGGCGGCCAAGGGGGCCGGGGAATGAACGACATCGGCTACCTCGCCGCGTTCCTGGGCGGCGCACTGGCGCTGCTCAGCCCGTGCAGCGCGCTGCTGCTGCCCGCGTTCTTCGCGTACTCGCTCTCGACGCCCGGCCGGCTGGTGGCCCGTACCGGGGTGTTCTATCTGGGGCTGGCCACGACGCTGGTGCCGCTCGGCGCGGCCAGTACGGCGGCCAGCCGGCTGTTCAACGGCCACCGCGATCTGCTGATCGCCGTCGGCGGCTGGGTCGTCATCGCGATGGGGCTGGCCCAGATCCTCGGCCTGGGCTTCGCCTCCCGGCGCGCCCAGGCGGCCGCGGCGAGGATCACCCCGCGGTCGGCCGTCTCCACCTTTCTGCTCGGCTGCGTCTACGGGCTCGCCGGCTTCTGCGCGGGCCCGATTCTCGGCGCGGTGCTGACGGTGACGGCGGTCAGCGGCTCACCTGTGTACGGCGCCTCGATGCTCGCCGTCTACGCGCTGGGCATGGCGCTGCCGCTGTTCGTGCTGGCGCTGTTGTGGGACCGCTGCAAACTCGGCACCCGAGGCTGGCTGCGGGGCCGTGAATTCACCCTGGGAAGGCTGCGGCTGCACACCACCTCGGTGCTGTCCGGGGTGTTCTTCATCGGTATCGGCGTGCTGTTCCTGCGCTTCAACGGGACCAGTGCGCTGCCCGGAATCCTCGACGCGGACGATGAATTCCGGGCCGAGGAATGGGCGTCGCGGATCGGGAACGCCGTACCGGACTATGCACTGATCGCGGTGGCCGCGCTGATCGTCGCCGCGGTGCTCGGCCGTATCGCACTACGCCCGGAGAAGAAGCCGCGGGACGGAGCCGCCCCGTCGGCGGACGGGGCGGAACGGCCGCGGGAAGGGGCCGAATAGCCGCCGGGCGTGGCCCGAACAGCAGGGGGGTTGGGGCCGGGCCGTTGAGGAACGGCACCGGACTCCGGCCCCCCCCGGGGCTCACCTGCTCACAGCCACACGTTGTCGTTGACCGACCCCAGGCCGGTCCCGGACAGCCGCCGGTGCAGGGCCAGCGCCTGGTCCTCGGTCAGCGAGGCCACATGGTCCGCGGAGGCACGCAGCCGGTCGCCGTGCAGCGCCAGCTCCTCGGCGCGGTCCGGCGGCAGCAGCTCGGGTGCGTCATGGGTCCAGCGCAGCAGCTCGCTCACCACCCGCCGCTTGCCGTGCTGCTGGGTGGCCAGCGCGGGGCGGTCGATGACGTAGCACCACACCAGCTCCTTGAGCAGATCGCAGGCGGCCCGCCGCTCCGGCGGGATCACCAGCTGCGCGCCGTAACGGATCGCCGCCTCGCCGCCCACCTCCAGCTCGATCCCACGGGTGAAGTACGAGATCAGATCGGAGGTGCGGCGATTGACCGCGACCGCGTCCTCATGGCTGCCGCTGTAGGGAGCGGGCACCGCCAGCCGCTTGCCGATGTCCGCCATCATGACCAGCGCCGCGTCCCGGTCGAAGGGCTCGCCCTCGCGCGCCCGTTTGGCCTGCACGTAGTCCAGGAAGCGGCGGATCTCCCGCTCGGTGTCGGCGCCCGCGGCCCCGTCCGGCGGGAACAGCGCGGCCAGCGGAATCAGGCCCGTACGGTAGAAGTCCTCCACGTCGTGGCAGGCGTAGGTGACATCGTCCGCCCAGTCCATGACCTGCTCCTCGACCGGTACGGCGGTGCCCGCGCGGCCGGCCCGCACCCAGGAGAACGCCTCCCGGTCGGCGACGTACACCCCCCACTTCACATGCCGCGCCGGATCCTGGTCGACGGGCGCCCGCTCCCACGGGTATTTGGTGGCGGCGTCCAGGCAGGCGCGGGTCAGGTGCAGTCCGCGATGGCCCGGGTATTTGTGGGCGGCGAGAAAGGTCAGCACCCGCAGGGTCTGTGCATTGCCCTCGAAGCTGTCCAGTACACCGTCCGCGAAGTGCAGCTCGTCCATCGTGGCGCGCAGCGCCAGCTCACCCGCGTGTCCGAAGGGCGGGTGGCCGATGTCGTGAGCCATGCACGCCGCCTCGACGAGCGCCGGATTCGGCCCGCCGTACCGGCGCTCCAGCCGCTCCGCCATCCGCCGGCCGAGCTGCGCCACCTTCATGGAGTGGGTCAGCCGGGTGTGGTACGCGCCCAGCTCGGCGCTCGCCACCACCTGGCTCTTGCCGGCCAGCGCCCGCCACTGGGTCGAATACAGGATCCGGTCGACGTCGTGCTCGAAGCCGGACCGCTGCCCGTCGTCGGGCACCCGTCGCCGGAGGGAGTGCTGCTCGAGGTCCTCATCGCTGTATGTGGCAGGTCGCATGCGCGGATGGTAGCCCTGTCCCGTCGGACGGGGGCCGGCCGGTGGGCCGGGGACCTGCGTCACCGACCTGCCCGGCCAACACCCCCAGGCTGCGGACAGCGGACAGCGGACAGCTCTAGGCGCTCAGCCGGCGCCGCCAGCGTGGATGCGGATGGGGATGCGGGCGGGCGTGCGCCGGGTGGGCGTCCGCCCGGCGCCGGCGGTCGTTGCAGAGCAGGCACTTGCCGTAGCCCGGCGGAAGCGGATCTTCCGGATCGCCGTACAACGGGTCGACCGCGCCGTGGGGATGTATGGCGCAGCCGGTCGGGCCCGTCTCCACGCCCAGCGAGCCGGCAGCGGTCAGCGCTTGCCGGAGGACGTCGACGAGCTGCTCTGCATCGCGCCGGGTCGGCGCGGACTGCAGGGACGAGGCAAGGTCGGAGGCGGTGGTCAGCGCGGTCTGGAGTTCGCGCAGGTTTGCGTAACCCATACCTCGGAGCGTAGGCGGACCCACTGACAGTTGATCTTCCGATCGCACTTCGCGGCTTCCCATGGCCGGATGCATGCCCGCTCACGCCCACGATTTAGCACCGGGACGGTGACGGTCGCCTTGCCGGTCCATGACGGGACGGGGAGTCCCGGCAGGAACCCCCAGGCGAGCCCCCGCGCACTCAGGGCGCGATCGGCAGCGCCCGCTTGTGCTCGGTGAGGCGGTAGCGGCGGACGATGGCCCGGGCGGCCGCGGCGTCGATCGGATGGCCCTCCAGGAAGTCGTCGATCTGGTCGTAGCTCACACCGAGCGCGTCCTCGTCCGGTTTGCCCGGGTCGAGGGTCTCCAGGTCGGCCGTCGGCACCTTGTGCACCAGCTCGCCGGGGGCGCCCAGCGCCGCCGACACCGCGCGCACCCGGCGCTTGGTCAGCCCGGTGAGCGGCACCACGTCGGCCGCGCCGTCACCGAACTTCGTGAAGAAGCCGGAGACCGCCTCGGCCGCATGGTCGGTGCCCACGACCAGGCCGGCATGGGCGCCCGCGACGGCGTACTGCGCGATCATGCGCTGGCGCGCCTTGATGTTGCCCTGGACGAAATCCTGGTGGTGGGCGTCACGGAAGACGAGCCCGCCGTCCACCGCGGCCCGCAGCGCCGCATCGCTCGCCGGGCGGATGTCGACGGTCAGCTCCCGGTCCGCGCGGATGAACTCCAGCGCCCGCCGGGCGTCCTTCTCGTCCGCCTGGACGCCGTACGGCAGCCGCATCGCGTAGAACGTCGCCTCGTGCCCGGCGGCGCGGGCCCGCTCCACGGCGAGCTGGCAGAGCCGGCCCGTGGTCGTGGAGTCGACGCCGCCACTGATCCCCAGGACCAGCGAGCGCAGGCCCGTAGAGGTCAGCCGCTCCGTGAGGAAGGCCACCCGGCGCTCGATCTCCTGCCCGGCGTCGAAGGACGCGGTCACCTGGAGATCCCGGGCGATCTCCTGCTGCAGGGTCTTGGACGCCGGGTCGGTCACGGCTGCTCCTCTTGTTCTCGTGCTGCGTCTGCGTCGTGTTCTCGGGCCGCATCGTGTGGTGCGGTGACGCGCTGTTCCCGTGGTGCCTACGCAGCGTTCTTCTCTGCGGAGGCGCGGTTTCCGGCGGCGCGGAAAGGCGTGCCGGTAGCAAACCTTATGCCGGGTGCGCCCACTTCTTGAGGGCGGCCTTGGTCGAGAAGTCCGCGACGTCCTTGTCCAGCGGCTGGTCGGTGTACTGATGAATGCGCCACTTCGCCTTGATCCGCGGATGCCCGGCGGAGACGTAGTCGGCGATCCACAGGCCGTCGGCCGCGTAGGACGTGCTGTCGTGGTTCAGCCAGAAGTCGCGGTTGCAGTAGAGCAGCACCCGGTGGGTGGGGCGCAGCTTCCTGACCTCGTGCAGGAACTGGTCCTTCTGCGCATTGCTCGCGTAGCTCCCCTCGCCGGTGCGCTCCCAGTCGCAGGCGAGGAGGTCGCCCTGGACCGATGCGCATTTCTCGACGAAGTATTTCGCCTGGGCGGCGATATTTCCCGGCCACAGAAAGTGGTAGAACCCCACCACGCAGCCTGCTTTACGGGCCTTTGACGCCTGTGCGGACTGGTGCGGATTGATGTAGGAGCGGCCTTCGGTGGCCTTGACGAAAACGAAGTCCAGCCCCTCGGCGGAGTACGAGGTGTTGTAGGAGCTGACATCGACACCATGCAGCATGAACGGCCTCCTGCCGATCGGACCTGCGGATTCGAAGCGTCAACTGCGTGAATCCTCAACTGCGTTGCCGCGGTGCCGGGCGTTACTCGTGTTGCTGCACTCCGGTGATCAGATGCTTCTGCGAGCCGGCGTTCCTGCGTGCGAAGCAGTCTCGTTCCAGCAGTTCAGCACGTTTGCTACCGGGGACGCCAGATTGTGGTCGGGAAGTTCCTTGTGCCGCGGTCAAGTTGAGTTCTTGTGCACGGTCAAGTTGCGGCGGGTCCGGTTTCGCCGACCGGACCGGATCGGACCTGGCCGGACCGGATCGGACCGGCCTGGACCGGATCGGACCGGCCTGGACCGGCCCGGCCCGCTGTCCGGGGGCGCCGGTTCAGCGCCGCAGGGCCCGCCGCACCAGCCGCCGGGCGACGGACCGGGCCCGGGCGAGGGTGCGCCGCCAGGCGCGGCCGGCGCGCGTCG
Organism: Streptomyces sp. NPDC015125; assembly: GCF_043080045.1. NCBI lineage: Bacteria > Bacillati > Actinomycetota > Actinomycetes > Kitasatosporales > Streptomycetaceae > Streptomyces > Streptomyces sp. NPDC015125. The sequence continues at coordinate 300,828 of NZ_JBIBVF010000001.1, read as the reverse complement.
ACCGGAGCTCTTGGAAGAGGAGCTCGTAGCGCTCGGCGATCGGCTCCGGGTCGTAGCGGTGCGAGCTCATCAGCGCGGCCCCGGCCATATCGCGGCGGCGCTGCGGGTCCTCGATGAGCTGGAGGAGCGCGCCGGCCATCGCCCGGCCGTCGCCGCGCGGCACCAGCAGCCCGTCCGTACCGTCGTGAATGATCTCGGCCGGGCCCAGCGGGCAGTCGGTGCTGACGACGGGAACGCCGCAGCGCATCGCCTCGACGAGGGTCATGCCGAAGGACTCGGCGTCCGAGGCCGAGGCGACGATCGACGCCTTGGCGAACTCCGCCTCTATCGGGGAACGCGGCCCGGTCAGCTCCGCCTGCCCGTTCAGCCCGAGCCCGTCGATCAGCCCCTGGAGCTGTGCGCGCTCGGCGCCGCCGCCGTGTATCCGCAGCTGCCAGTCGGGGTGCTTGGCGGCGACCGCGGAGAACGCCTCGATCAGCAGGTCGAAGCGCTTGCCGCGGACCAACCGGCCGGCCGCCGCGATCACCTTCGCGGTGCCCTCGGACGGTGGCCCGTCCGGTGCGGGCACGATGTTGGGCACCGCCAGGACCCGTACGCCGGGCAGCGGCATCCGCGCGCGGTAGACGGCGGCATCCGCCTCGGTGGTGGTGACCAGGCCGTCCAGCGTCCGGTAGTGGCGGGCGAGTTCGGCCCGGAGCCGCTTGCTGTGGGCGTCGTGTCTCAGATGCTCCTGGGCGATCCGCAGCGCCCGGCGGGGGCCGAACCGCGCCAGGTAGACGTTGATGCCGGGCCGGGTGCCGATCAGCACGTCCGCGTCCGTGGTGCGCAGGAACTCCGCGGCACGGACGTCGACCAGCCGGCTGTACTGGTGGTGCCGCTTCTCGGCGAGCGGGAAGTCCTGTGCGGGCTCACCGAACAGCGGATCGGCCATGTCCGCGCTGCCGACGCGGGTGTCCACCAGCGGCACCAGCCGCACCCGGGGGTCCACGGTGAAGCGCGGGACCTCGCGGTGCCGCAGCATCGAGACGATCTCGACGTCGTGCCGGTCGGCGAGCGCGGCCGCGAGGTTGAAGGTGGTGCGGACGGTGCCGCCGATGGCGTAGGCGTTGTGCAGCAGGAGGGTGATCTTCATACGGTGTCGTGCTCTTCCCCGAGATGTGCCGAGTCGTCCGACCGGCCGGTTCGCTCGCGGCCGGATTGCCGCGACCGGCCCGTCCGGCACCGGGCCACCGTGGCGGTAAGGGGTAAGCCGATGGCGTGGCGAGGGTGAGAGCCCGGTAAGAACAACGGGTGAGATCCGGGTAAGAAAGCCGGCGCAGGACCGGCCGCCCGCCGTCGCACCTCCGGGCCCTTGGCACACTTGCCGCGTGACCCATTCCGTACTGCTCGCCGAGGACGACCGCCCCATCCGCACCGCGCTGGAGCGTGCCCTGACCCTGGAGGGGTACCAGGTCACCGCGGTCGCCGACGGGATTCAGGCGCTCGCCGCCGCGCACCGCGAGCGGCCCGATGTGATCCTGCTGGACGTGATGATGCCGGGGATCGACGGGCTGCAGGTCTGCCAGGTGCTGCGGGCCGAGCAGGACCGCACCCCGATCCTGATGCTCACCGCCCGGGTCGAGACCGCCGACCGGATCGCCGGTCTGGACGCCGGTGCGGACGACTACGTGGTCAAGCCGTTCGAGGTCGAGGAGGTCTTCGCGCGGCTGCGGGCGCTGCTGCGGCGGACGACGGCGGGGGCGGCGCCGGACGAGGGCGGTGCGGGCGCCGGTCCCGGTGTGACGGACGAGGCGGAGGGGGCCGAGGGGCCGTATGACGCGCGGGCGGTGGACAGCGGTGTCGTCGAGGCGGCGGATCTGCGGATCGACGGGCCCTCGCGCCGCGCCTGGCGCGGGGAGCGGGAGCTGGAGCTGACCCGGACCGAATTCGAGCTGCTGGAGCTGCTGGCCCGCAACGCCGGAATCGTCCTGGACCATTCGACGATCTACGACCGGATCTGGGGCTACGACTTCGGTCCCGGCTCGAAGAACCTCGCGGTGTACGTCGGCTATCTGCGGCGCAAGGTCGATATCCCGGGCAGCCGCCCGCTGATCCACACGGTGCGTGGCGTCGGTTACGTACTGCGGGAGGACTGAGATGAACCGGGCCCGCGACCGGTCCGGCACCGGGCCCCGCATCCGGCCCGGCCGTCGGCTGCGGGCCTGGCTGCGCGCCCGGCTGCGCGCCTGGGCGGGCTCCTGGCGCAGGGGCGGGTCGGCGGCCTGGCTGCGTACCCGTAACGGCGGGTCGGCGGCCTGGCTGCGCACCCGTAAGCCCGCCAGTCTGCGCACCGCCTTCGCGGTGGCGTTCGCCATGGGGGCGGCCGCGGTGACCGTCCTGGTCGGGTTCCTCAGCTACGACGCGGCGGCCCGGCTGGTCCGGGTCGACGAGAGGTCGGTGTTCTCGCAGGTCGTACGGGATCTGCGGACCCAGGTCCAGGAAAAGCCGTTCGTGCCCGCCGACTACACGACCGCCGACCCCGACCACGACGGGCCGCGCGACGAGCTCACCCGGCCCACCCGTACCGATGTGCAGATCCTGGGAGCCGGGGGCCGGATCGTGGAGCCGGGGCGTCCGGCCCTCCCGGCCGGTGCCGGGGAACGCCGGGTCGCCGCTGACGCGCGCGCCGGCCACTTCGCGGAGCGGGAAGCGGAGATCGGCGACGAGGAGTACCACGTCGCGACCGTGGCGCTCGGCGGCGGCCGCGGCGCCGTGCAGGTCGCGCAGAAGTTCAGCGAGACCGAGGATCTGCTCTCCGCGCTCCAGCAGCGCACCGCCCTGCTGGCCGCCGCGGTCATCGCGCTGTCCGGCGCGGGCGGCTGGTGGCTGGCGCGCCGGATCACCGGCCGGCTGGTGCGGCTGACCTCGGTCGCCGAGAACGTGGCGGAGCACGGACGGCTGGACGTCCCGGTCCCGGTGGCGGGACGGGACGAGGTCGCCCGGCTGGGGCGGGCCTTCGACGACATGCTGGGCCGGCTGGCCAGTGCCGTCCAGGACCAGCAGCGCCTCGTCCAGGACGCCGGCCATGAGCTGCGCACCCCGCTGACCTCGCTCCGTACGAACATCTCGCTGCTGAAGCGCTTCGAGGAACTGCCGCCGGACGCCCGCGACGAGCTGCTGGCCGATCTGGCGGGCGAGGCCCGTGAACTCAGCGATCTGGTCAATGAGCTGGTGGATCTGGCCGCCGGGCAGCGGGACGACGACCCGCTCTCGGAGGTGGACCTGGCCGAGGTCGCGGAGAAGGCGGCCGCCTCGGCCCGCCGCCGCACCGGCCGGGAGATCACCGTACGGACCGTCCGCCCGGCGGTGGTCGAGGGCCGGTCCGCCGCGCTGCACCGTGCGCTCACCAATCTGCTGGAGAACGCCGCCAAATTCGACGCGGGCGGGACGGAGCCGATCGAGGTCGTCGTCACCGGAGCCCGTATCGAGGTGCTCGACCGCGGCCCCGGAATCGCGGACGCCGACCTCACCCGGGTCTTCGACCGCTTCTACCGGGCCGCGGCCGCCCGCGGTCTGCCGGGTTCCGGACTCGGTCTCGCCATCGTCCGCGAGATCGCCACCGCCCACGGCGGCCATGCCTTCGCCACCCGCCGCCCCGGAGGCGGCGCCACCCTGGGCTTCACGGTCGGGAGGGGAAGGGACGGCGGCAAGGGAGCCGCAGCGCCGACGGGGTCCGGGCCGGGCGGATAGTTTCCGCCACCGGGCCTTCCGTGGAGGGGAGGGGGCACGGGCGGCACGGCACGGGTCCCGATGGGCAACAGGCCCGGTGCAGCCCCAGGCCTGCCCGCCCGTCGGGCCCTGCCCGCCCGTCGGCCCCTGCCCGCCAGTCGGCCAGCCCGGCCGTCGGGCGGGTCCGTGCCTGTCCGTCCGCCGGGCGGGCCTGTGCCTGTCCGGGGCCGTGCCCGTCCGGTCCTGCGTCTCGGCGGGCCTGTCTCTGCGGCCCGGGCCTGTCCGGGCCTGCACCTCTCCGGGCCGTCAGCGCACCGCCTCCCCTTGAGCCACCTCCACCGTCTCGTGCAGATCCGCCGCGGCGTCCAGGGCGGAGGCCGCGGAGAAGGCGACACAGGCGAGCAGGGCCGCGGCGATCAGCCGGCGGCCGTGGAGGCCGGTGCGTATCGGAGGGTGGTCCGGCTGCCGCTCGGGGGCCAGCAGGGCGGCGACCCGGCGGGGCACCGGGCCGGTCGTCGCGGCCAGGACGGTGCCGGGACGGTGCGCATCCGCGGCGGCGGGGCGGGCGGCCAGCGCGGCGCGACCGATGGCGCGGGCCGTGACGCGGCGGTCGCCCACCCGGGCCGCGGCGGTTTCATCGGCCCAGCGCTCCAGGGCGTAGGCCAGCGGGGCGCGCAGGGACCGGAGCAGCGGGTGGCAGACCGCGGCCAGCGCGGCCGTGAGCAGGAAGAGGTGGTGCCGGCCCGCGAGATGGGCGCGCTCATGGGCGAACAGCGCCTCCCGCTCGTCCGGGGGCAGCGCCCGCAGCATCCCGGCCGTGACCACCACCCGTCCCGGCCGGCCCGGCCGTCCCGGCAGGGCGTAGGCGTCGGGCGCGGAGTGCGGCAGGACGCACAGATCGCCGGAGGTGGGGTGGGCGTCGGTGGCGAGCCGGGCGGTGCGCAGTTCGTCGTGGTGGCGTCGGGCGCGGTGGACGACGGCGAGGGCACCGGCGCCCAGCAGGCCGGCGGCGGCGCCGGCCGCGGGGACCGACACGACCGGGTCGCCGCCCAGCAGCGGCAGGGAGAGATGCCCCAGGGCGGCGACCGGCGGCAGTCGCAGCGCCCCGGCGGTCAGCAGCAGGCCGAGCGCCGCGGTCGTACAGCCGGCCAGCGCGACCGCGCAGCCGGTCAGCAGCCAGGCCGCGGCGCGCGGCGGCAGCGACTCCGCCAGACGGCGGGCGGCCGGCACCGCGAGCAGCGGCATCAGCAGGGGAATCCAGACGGCGAAGATCATGGTGCGGCCCCGGGGCCGGGGCCGAGCTGCGAGCCGGCTTGCGGCCCCTCGGGGGCGCCGTCCGCGCCCTCCAGAAGGGACCGCAGCAACTGCTCGTCCTCGCTGGTCAGCTGGGAGACGAAGCGGGCCAGCGCGGTGCCGCGGTCGTCCTGCTTGTCGAGTTCGCTGCGCATCCGCCGGGCGGTCAGCCCCGCGGAGTCCTGTATGGGGGAGTACACGAACCCGCGGCCGGCCCGGGCGCGGGAGACCGCCCCCTTGTCGTGCAGCCGGGTGAGGATCGTGGTGACGGTGGTCCGCGCGAGGCGGCCGCCCAGCGCGCTCTGCACCTCGGCGGGGCTCAGCGGCACTCCGGCCGCCCAGAGCGCCGCGAGCACGCTCGCCTCCAGCTCCCCGGCCGGGCGCCGCTGCACGGGTGATGTCTCCGACATGGAACGCCCTTCACCTTTTTGTCGTCTACAGTTCCGTAGACCGTCTACGTGACTGTAGTCGGTCGGGCCGGCCGGAAGCCGGGCCCGCAACCCATTATGGGAGGGGCCGCTGACATGTCCGTAGCCGCCGCATTTCCACAGGTGACAGCGGTCGTCCAGGCCGTGAACGTGCTCGATGCCGGCTCCCTGCTGGCCGCGTTCGGTGCGCTGGGCGTCGCCGTCGTGCTGTTCGCCGAGACCGGGCTGCTGGTCGGCTTCTTCCTGCCCGGCGACTCCCTGCTGTTCACCGCCGGACTGCTGTGCGCCCCGGGCACCGGCGGCGCCGTCCACCTCGCACTGCCCCAGGTACTCACGGCCGCCGCCGTCGGTGCGCTCGCCGGATCCCAGACCGGCTACTGGATCGGCCGGCGCGGTGGCCGCGCCCTGCTGGCCCGCAGCCGCGCCCGCCGGCTGCACGAGGGCGCCGCCCGCGCCGAGGAGTTCCTCACCCGCTACGGCCACGGCAAGGCCATCGTCCTCGCCCGCTTCGTACCCGTCGTCCGCACCGTGCTGAACCCGCTGGCCGGCGCCCTGGGCGTGCCCGCCCGCACCTTCGCCCTCTGGCAGATCGCCGGCGGCCTGCTCTGGACGCTCGGCCTCACCCTCGCCGGATACGCCCTGGGCACGTCGGTACCGAACGTCGACCGCTATCTGCTGCCGCTGGTCGCCCTGGTGGTGCTGGTGTCGCTGGCCCCGCTCGCCGTCGAACTGCTCCGCTCCCGCAGACGCCCGGCACCGGCCCCCGGCCCCACGCCGCCGCCCGACGCCTGAACCACGCCTCACGGTCAGCCCCCCCCGCACCAAGCCCGCCGAGCCCCCCCCGCACCAAGCTCGCCGGGCCGTCCGCACCAAGCCCGCCGAGCCACCCGAGCCACCCGAGCCTCAAGGAGACCCCGTGACCCACCTCGCCTTCGGGGGAGCCTCGATCGACGGCGGCCCGTACACCCGGATCACGGCGCTCGCCCAGCACGCCCCGCCCGCCCTGAACGCCCTCCTCTCCTACTGGACCGACTACGGCCTCGTCCTCTTCGCCGCCCTGATGCTGATCGGCTGGTGGCGCGCCAGGAGCAGCGCCTCCGGTGCCATGGCGCTGGCGCTGGCCACCCCCGTCATCGTGGTCGCCGCCTTCCTCCTCAACGACCTCGTCAAGCTCCTCTTCGATGAACAGCGGCCCTGCCGGACACTCCACACCGCCACCGTCGAGGCCTGTCCCGGCCCCGGCGACTGGTCCTTCCCCAGCAACCACTCCGCCATCGCCGCGGCAGCCGCGGTCGCCCTGCTGCTGTGCGACCGGCAACTGGGCCGGATCGCCGTACCGGCCGCCCTCCTGATGGCGGCCTCACGCGTCTGGGTCGGTGCGCACTACCCGCACGACGTCGCCGCCGGCCTGATCGCCGGCGCCCTCGTGGCCCGGTTGCTCACCCCGCTCGCCCGCCGCGCGACCCCGGCCGTCGACCGGATCCGGGCCACCCGGCTGCGCCCCTTGGTGGCCGCGCGGTGACGGCGTCGGAACCGGAGCGGGAGCCGGAACCGCAGCCGGAACCCCAGCCGAGACCGGAATCAGAACCGGGACCGGAGCCGCAGGAGCCGGACCCGACTCCGCACCCTGACCCAGCCCCACCCCATGGCCCCTGGCGACGTCCCGCCACCGCCCCGCTCCTGACCTTCGCCACGGTCTGCGCCGCACTCTTCGCCGCCCTGGCCCTCACGGTGTCCCTACGGCACGGAGCCCCACTCGCCCCCGAACGAGCCGCCATCCGCTGGTCCACGGCTCACCACGGCGAGCCGCTGCGCTCCATGGCCCGCGCGCTGACCGCCACCGGCAGCGGACCGGTTCCCTATCTGCTGGCGGTACTCGCCGGCCTGCTGGCCGGCCGCGGTGCGGCGGGCAGGCTGCGCGCGGTGATCTGCGCCGTCGCCGTCCTCGCCGTCGGCCAGGCGATCCGTTACGGCCTGATGGAGCTGCTCGCCCGCCCCCGCCCGCCGGCCGCCGACTGGGCCGGGCACGCCTCCGGCTACGCGTTCCCCTCCGGCCATGCCACCACCTCGGCGCTGGCGGCCGGAATCCTGGCCTGGGGCATCGCCCGGCGCGGCCGCCCCGCCGTGACCCGGACCTGGTGCGTGGTACTCGCCCTGTGGGCCGCCGGAGTCGGCCTCACCCGCGTCTACCTGAGCGTCCACTGGCCGGGCGATGTCCTGGCCGGCTGGCTGCTGGCGGCCACCCTGCTCGCCCTCGCGCTGCTCCTGGAGCCGTTCGCCTGCCCCCGCCGGGACTGCCCGGCCCCGGCCGGTACGAGCCCCTCATAGCGCGCATTCCCATGAATAGCTGACGATCGGACCAGATCTTCCCCAAGGCGGCATGGACGCGTCCCACGCCGAGCAGCACTGTCCTGGGTGCCGGACGACGGAAGCGATTTCCGCCACGGCGCCGCTCACGGCACGTACCACCGCACCACCAGGGGGACCCACCGATGAACCAGCCACTCGACGCCTCCCCGCCGCGCCGGTCAGCCGACGGGACCGCCCCGTCCGGCGCCCCGCCCGGCCGCTGCCCGGCCGCCGTCGCCAAGGACCCCACCCCGTGCGAGGGCCCGCGGGACGCCGCCACCATCGTCGACCGCCAGGGCAGGGAGGTCGCCGGCTGCGTCCACCACTGCGCCCGCCTGCTGGCCGGCCTCGAAGGCGCCCGGGTCCACCCCTTCGTCCCCACGATCCAGGCCCTGGACATCTACTCCCGGGCCCGCGAACTCCCGCCCTTCGCCTGGGAGATCGGCAGATAGACGGACAGACGGCCCGGCATACGGGCGGCCTGCCGGGCGTAGAGATCCACGGCCCGGCGGTTTGCCCCAGGGCCCGCCCTCAAGCACGGCCGTGCCCACGGGACAGGCGGGACCATCCCTGCATGCGCGGGGAGCTGCCCGGGAGGAGCAGCTGCGGGCGCGGGGCAGGGGCCTCCCCGCGGGTGCGGGGACCAATGCAGCTGCCAGGTTCGCGTGCCCTTTCCGTCGGGACCAACCCCGTAGGTGCGGGGACCAGTTGCGTCAGGGGTCCATGGCGATCGGCACGCTGGGACCAACCCCGCAGGCGCGGGGGCAAGAATGCTCTTGCAGTCGCCAGACCGATTCCCCTGGGACCAACCCCGCAGGTGCGGGGACCAGCGCCGCTTGATCCACGGCGACCTGGCCGGCATGGGACCAACCCCACAGGCGCGGGGACCAGACGGCGACGAGGCTTCGTTCCGCACCCAGGTCGGGACCAACCCCGCAGGCGCGGGGACCATGCCAAGTTCTGCAGCACGGCGACCATGAAGATGGGACCAACCCCGCAGGCGCAGGGACCAGGAAATCCAGGACATCGCCGACCACTACGACGCGGGACCAACCCCGCAGGTGCGGGGACCAGCGGCTCACTCTCATCCTGGAGGAGGGGAATGAGGGATCAACCCCGCAGGCGCGGGGACCAGGCTTTCCGCTGTGCAAGCCGGGAAGGCCCCGAAGGCCCCGAAGGCCCCGACAGCGCCGAAAGATACCCACGCGCTGGTCAGGGCCTCCAGGCTCAACTCAGCATTCGATGATGTTGACGGCCAGGCCGCCCCGCGCCGTCTCCTTGTACTTGACGCTCATGTCGGCGCCGGTGTCCTTCATGGTCTTGATGACCTTGTCGAGGGAGACGTGGTGGCGGCCGTCGCCGCGCAGGGCCATGCGGGCGGCGGTGACGGCCTTGACGGCGGCCATGCCGTTGCGCTCGATGCACGGGATCTGGACGAGGCCGCCGACGGGGTCGCAGGTCAGGCCGAGGTTGTGCTCCATGCCGATCTCGGCGGCGTTCTCGACCTGCTCGGGGGACCCGCCCAGGACCTCGGCGAGGCCGCCGGCGGCCATCGAGCAGGCGGAGCCGACCTCGCCCTGGCAGCCGACCTCGGCGCCCGAGATGGAGGCGTTCTCCTTGAAGAGCATGCCGATCGCACTGGCGGCGAGGAGGAAGCGGACCACGCCTTCCTCGTCGGCCCCGGGCACGAAGTTGACGTAGTAGTGCAGGACCGCGGGGATGATGCCGGCGGCGCCGTTGGTGGGGGCGGTCACCACCCGGCCGCCGGCCGCGTTCTCCTCGTTGACGGCCATCGCGTAGAGGGTGGTCCACTCCATCGCACGGGCGGCCGCGTCGCCTTCGGAGCGCAGGGCGCGGGCGGCGTTGGCGGCGCGGCGCCGCACCTTCAGCCCACCGGGCAGGATCCCCTCACGGGACATGCCGCGGGTCACGCAGGCCTGCATGACCTGCCAGATCTCCAGCAGCCCGGCCCGGATCTCCTCCTCGGTGCGCCAGGCCTTCTCGTTCTCCAGCATGAGGGCGGAGATGGACAGGCCGGTCTGCTGGGACAGCCGCAGCAGTTCGTCGCCGGTGCGGAAGGGGTGGGTCAGGGCGGTGTCGTCGGGCACGATCGGGTTTTCGCCGGCGACCGCGTCCTCGTCGACGACGAAGCCGCCGCCGACCGAGTAGTAGGTCTTCTCCAGCAGGGGTGCGCCGGAGGCGTCGTAGGCGAAGAGGGTCATGCCGTTGGCGTGGTAGGGCAGGGCCCGGCGCCGGTGCAGGATCAGCTCGGCCGACTCGTCGAAGTCGATCTCGTGCGCGGCGCCTATTTCCGCGCCCATCAGACGCAGACGCTTGGTCTGCCGGATGCGCTCGACCTCGGCGTCGGCGGACTCGACGTCGACGGTGCGGGGGGAGTGGCCTTCCAGGCCGAGGAGGACGGCCTTGGGGGTGCCGTGGCCGTGGCCGGTGGCGCCCAGCGAGCCGAACAGCTCGGCGCGCACGGTGACCGTCTGGGCGAGCAGACCGTCCTTCTTGAGGCGTCCGACGAACATCCGGGCGGCGCGCATCGGGCCGACGGTGTGGGAGCTGGAGGGGCCGATGCCGATGGAGAAGAGGTCGAAGACGGAGATGGCCACGGGGGCGGACTCCCTTGTCTGCTCGTGGTGGACGGTGGAGCGGTGGAGCAATGGGGCAGAGGGGACGTTTCTGCGCTGTTGGTCGAGGGTAACGCGGACCGGGCCGGGCGCCGCCGGACGGAAACTGTCGGGTGCGCGGCGGCGGGGGTAACGGTCGGTGTCGGTGTGGATACGCGGTCAGCGGACTCCGGGCCGTGTACCGGCCCGGCCTGCCGAGGAGGCGTGTCCGGTCCTGACCCGCGTGCGGGGTCCGGCCGGAAACCGCCTCCCCGTGCAGGGCGGCTGCCCGCCACCGCACCGGTCATGCGTGCCGTGCCCGCACCGGCGGGCACCGTGTGTGTGAAGACCGTGCGCGCGAAGAGGGGAGGACAGCGGCAGGCAGACCGTGAGCCGGGACCGACGACCCCGGGCTCACCGTCGTGCACCCTGCGCCCGCCGGTGACCGGCGGGCAGCGGGCTCAGTGCATGAGTCGCGTCACAGGGACGGGTACAGCGGGAACTTCTCCGCGAGTGCGGTGACGCGGGCCTTGAGGGCTTCGGCGTCGTAGGCGGGCTTGAGGGCCTCGGCGATGATGTCGGCGACCTCGCGGAAGTCCTCGGCCTGGAAGCCGCGGGTGGCCAGCGCCGGGGTGCCGATGCGCAGGCCCGAGGTCACCATCGGCGGCCGCGGGTCGTTGGGGATCGCGTTGCGGTTGACGGTGATGCCGACCTCGTGGAGACGGTCCTCGGCCTGCTGGCCGTCCAGCTCGCTGTCGCGCAGGTCGACGAGGACGAGGTGGACGTCGGTGCCGCCGGACAGCACGGAGACGCCGTGCTGCCTGACGTCGTCCTGGACCAGGCGCTCGGCCAGGATCCGGGCGCCGTCGAGGGTGCGCTGCTGGCGCTCCTTGAAGTCGTCGGAGGCGGCGACCTTGAAGGAGACGGCCTTGGCGGCGATGACGTGCTCCAGGGGCCCGCCCTGCTGGCCGGGGAAGACCGCAGAGTTGATCTTCTTGGCCAGCTCCTGGGTGGAGAGGATGACGCCGCCGCGCGGGCCGCCCAGGGTCTTGTGGGTGGTGGTGGTCACCACGTGGGCGTGCGGCACCGGGTTGGGGTGCAGGCCGGCGGCGACCAGGCCGGCGAAGTGCGCCATGTCGACCATGAGGTAGGCGCCGACCTCGTCGGCGATCCGGCGGAACGCGGCGAAGTCGAGCTGGCGGGGGTAGGCGGACCAGCCGGCCACGATCAGCTTGGGGCGGTGCTCCTTGGCGAGGCGCTCGACCTCTTCCATGTCGACCAGGTTGGTCTTCTCGTCGACGTGGTACGGCACCACGTTGTAGAGCTTGCCGCTGAAGTTGATCTTCATGCCGTGGGTCAGGTGCCCGCCGTGGGCGAGGTTCAGGCCCAGGATGGTGTCGCCCGGCTTGATGAGGGCGAACATGGCGGCGGCGTTGGCCTGTGCGCCGGAGTGCGGCTGCACGTTGGCGGCCTCGGCGCCGAAGAGGGTCTTGATGCGGTCGATGGCGATCTGCTCGACGACATCGACGTGCTCGCAGCCGCCGTAGTAGCGGCGGCCGGGGTAGCCCTCGGCGTACTTGTTGGTGAGGACGGAGCCCTGGGCCTCCATGACGGCGACGGGGGCGAAGTTCTCCGACGCGATCATTTCGAGGGTGGACTGCTGGCGGTGGAGTTCGGCGTCGACGGCGGCGGCGACATCGGGGTCGAGCTCGTGGAGGGAGCTGTTCAGAAGCGACATGAGTCTTCCTGGGGGAGTCAGGGGCGCGAGGGGGTCCCCCGGACGGAGCCCGGGGGAGCTTCCGCGGGGGCGGTGGCGGAGGGGGCCGGGCGGCTCAGCTCTGGATGAAGGCGGCGTACGCGTCGGCCGAGAGCAGCTCGCCCGGCTCGCCGCTGATCTTCACCTTGAACAGCCAACCGCCCTCGAACGGGGCGGAGTTCACCAGCGAGGGGTCGTTGACGACATCCTCGTTGATCTCGGTGATCTCACCGTCGACGGGCGAGTAGAGATCGCTGACCGACTTGGTCGACTCCAGCTCGCCGCAGGTCTCGCCCGCCGCGACCGTGGCACCGACCTCGGGGAGTTGCACGAAGACGACGTCGCCGAGCGCGTTGGCCGCGTGCTCGGTGATGCCGACCGTCGAGACGCCTTCCTCGGCGCCCGACAGCCACTCGTGCTCCTTGCTGTAGCGCAGCTGCTGGGGGTTGCTCATGGCTCGATTCTCCTGTACGCGAGGGTGTGGTCGTGAAGGGGGTCGCCCCTGGTGACACCAAGGGGGGAGGGTCTTGCACAGTGAGACGCACGGGTGCGCGCCGCTGCCGGGTCCGCCCCGGGTGAACTCCTACTTCTGCCGCTTGTAGAACGGCAGAGCGGTGACCTCGTACGGCTCATGGCTTCCACGGATGTCCACGCACACACCCTCGGTGCCCGGTGTGGCGTAGGCGGCGTCGACGTACGCGATGGCGACCGGCTTGCCGAGGGTGGGAGAGGGGGCCCCGGAGGTGACCTCGCCGATGACCGTGCCGTCGGCCGTGACGACCGGGTAGCCGGCCCGCGGGACCCGGCGGCCCGCGGCGATCAGACCGACCAGCTTGCGCGGCGGGTTCGCCTCGGCGCGCTCGGCGGCCGCCGCCAGCGCGGTACGGCCGACGAAGTCGCCGTTGTTGGTCGTCTTCTCGAACTTCACGACCCGGCCCAGGCCCGCGTCGAACGGCGTGGTCGAGGTCGTCAGCTCGTGCCCGTACAGCGGCATGCCCGCCTCCAGGCGCAGGGTGTCCCGGCAGGACAGGCCGCAGGGCACCAGACCGGCGTCCTTGCCGGCCTCGGTCAGCGCCTCCCAGAGGGCGACCGCGTCGGCCGGCCGGACGAACAGCTCGAAGCCGTCCTCGCCGGTGTACCCGGTACGGGCGATCAGCGCCTCTACACCGGCGACCGTGCCGGGCAGCCCCGCGTAGTACTTGAGACCGTCCAGGTCGGCGTCCGTCAGCGCCTTGAGGATCCCGGGCGACTCCGGGCCCTGCACCGCGAGCAGCGCGTAGGCGTCCCGGTCGTCGCGAATCGCGGCGTCGAAGCCGCCCGCTCGTGCGCTCAGCGCGTCCAGCACCACCTGGGCGTTGGAGGCGTTGGCGACGACCATGTACTCCTGGTCGGCCAGGCGGTAGACGATCAGGTCGTCGAGAATGCCGCCCTCGGCCTCGCAGATCATGGTGTAGCGGGCACGGCCGGTCTTGACGCCCCCGATGTTGCCGACCAGCGCATAGTCGAGGAGGTCGGCGGCCTGCGGGCCGGTGACGGTGATCTCGCCCATGTGGGAGAGGTCGAACAGCCCGGCGCGGGTACGGACGGCGACATGTTCGTCACGCTCGCTGCTGTAGCGGAGTGGCATGTCCCAGCCGGCGAAGTCGGTCATGGTGGCGCCGAGCGCGCGATGGGTGGCATCCAGCGCGGTACGGCGGGGGGCATCAGTCATGGTTCTGGGCTCCCAGGCAGGGGTGAACAAGACGTTCTCCCCATCTGTCATCGGAACCTGAGAGGTTCACCGGGATCCCGCGAACGGACCCGGTTTGCACCTTGGGTGGAGCCGCCCCGTGCGCCGGGCTGCGGCTCGCTTTTCAGATCTGCCTCGCCTGCGCGGTATAGGGGCCTGAGAGATTCAAGGGAGGACTTGCTCCTTCGGCGCCCCGCCATGGCGGCCGGGGACTCTCCCGCGCGGGTTCAAACGGCCGGTATGGAGTTGGCGGTGCACAGGTGAGACCTGATGTGCACGTGGCGGCCACATCATTGCACGGGATCGCCCGATAGAGGAGCCCCGGCCGTCACCCCGCCCGTGACGTGGGCAGATCGGACAATAGCCTTGATGGGCATTACCTTTTCTTGACACTCTGCGGGTAGGGGACGGACTCGAACCGGAGCAGAACCGGACGGGGAGGACGATCGCGTGCACAGCGAAGCGGCATTCGGGGCCACTTCAGACGTCGTGCCTCCGGCCGTCGTGCCTCCGGCCGTCGCGCCGGCGGTGCCGCCCGCAGCCGGGTCCCGGGCCGGCCGGACGCCGCGGCCCGTCGTCCGGCCGGGGCGCGGAGCCGAAATCGTGGACCTCCGGGACCGTGGACGGGCGAACGGCGCCGCCGAGCTGCGGTTCCCGGCCGGTGACCTGGTGGTGGTCTCCGGTCTGCCGGGCAGCGGCAAGAGCACCCTGATGCATCGTGTCGTACCGCCGCTGGACGCACACGGTGCCGCGGTGCACCGCATCGATTCGCAGGACGTCCGCGAGCGCTGGGAGCACGGCAGGCTGCGCCGGCTGCCGTACGCCCTCTACCGTCCGCTGGTCCGGGTCGCCCACTATCTGACGCTGCATCGTGCGCTGCGCTCCGGGGACAGTGTGGTGGTGCACGACTGCGGCACCCTGGCGTGGGTGCGTGGCTGGATCGCGCGCTCGGCGGTGCGCGGCGGCCGCGGGCTGCATCTGGTGCTGCTCGATGTGCCGCCCGAGGTGGCACTGTCCGGCCAGGAGTCGCGGGGGCGCGGGGTGTCGGGGTACGCCTTCGCGCGGCACCGCGGGGCCGTGGGCCGGCTGGTCGGTGCGGCGGAGTCGGCCCGGCTGCCGAAGGGCTTCGACTCGGCCGTACTGCTCGACCGGCGGACGGCGAGCGCCCTGGAGACGGTCACCTTCGACTGAGCGGACGGCCACCGTGCCCCGCGGGTCCCTCCGCACTCCTTCTCGTCTAGGGTCTTTGGCCAGATGGCGCGGTTTGGAACGGGTGGGAACACATGACATTTCCGGAGCAGGGGATACCGCAGCTGGCGTGGCCGGCGAACGAGCTCGAAGAGGCGCTGGCCGCCTCGGTCGGGCACCCGGGTGCCGGTGGCCGGATCGTCGAGGTACTGGGCCGCAGCAGGGTCTGGGTGCCGCTGCCCAACGGCGGCGGACCGGAGAGCGCGGGGCCCGGCACCCGGGGCCTCGATCTGCCCACCGTCGAGCTCGACGGTGCGGCCTATGTCCCGGTCTACAGCTCCGAGCAGGAGTTCTTGCGGCTGGTGGGCGCGCATATGTCCTTCACCGTCGCCCCGGCCCGGGAGTTCGCCCGCGGGCTGCCCCCGCAGATCGGCATCGCGGTCAACCCGGACGGCAGGGTCGGCGTCCCGCTGCCGCCGCCCGCGGTGGCCGAATTGTGCCGGGAGGGGCGTCACGAGCCGGCCGGTCTGCCCAGCGGCGGCCGGGTGCGGCTCTTCGAGCCGGACTGGCAGCACGAACCGGTGGACTTCCTGGCCGCCGCCGGACTGGAGTTCTCCGGTGCCGGAATTGTCCTGACTGCCCGGCGTGCCCTGGCAAGTGTCGAGGGCGACACGCCCGCGCTGTTCGTCGGTGTGCAGATCGGTGCGGACCCTGCGGCACTGCACGACGGCACCGCTCGCGAGGCGGTACTGTCAGCCCTCGGACGTGCGCTCGGCGCAGTGCCGGTGCCCTGGCCCGTACAGCTCGTCATGCTCGACCTCGCCCAGGGCGACCCGGTCGCCGACTGGATGCTGGAGCGTGTGCGGCCCTTCTACTCTCGGGACCACTCGTAAGCTGGATGGATGACGGGCGGGCGCACCCATGACGTGCCCTGCAGACAGAAGGGACGGACCACGTGAGCGCGGGTGCGCATCAGGGGCCGGCGGCGGCCGGAGCGCTGGAGCAGCTGCTCCAGCAGGTCTCGCCCGGCCGTTACGACGCCTATGAGGCGCTGCTGCACGCGCTCGCCGCGGGCCAGGTCTGGATGCTGCTGTGGCACGGCCGGGCCGGTTCGCCCGATGCGCAGTACGGAAACATGGAGGTCGAGGGCCTCGGCTATGCGCCGTGTGTGACCTCGGCGCCCGAGCTCGCCGCCTCCGGCTGGAACCGCGACCACGAGGTCGTCACCGGCCCGGAGATCGCCGCCGCGCTCTTCCCCGACCGCTGGGGCCTGTGGCTGAATCCGCATGCCCCCGGCGGGGGTGTGGGCATCCCGTGGCTGGATCTGCGCCGTATCGCCGGTGGTCTGGACCGGCTGCCGGCCGGTCCGCTGCGGATCTCCGAACCGGTCATCGACATCCCGCAGTTCTATGCGCTGCTCGCCCAGAACGCGCACCGGACGCCCGCCGTGCGGTCGCTGCGCCGGGCCTGGGTGCAGCCGGCGCTCGGTGCCCCTTATCTGGCGATCGGTCTGGATCTGTACGACACCGGCCAGCAAGCGGTGGATTCGGTGCGGTTGATGATCCAGCAGTCGATCGGCGCGGTTCCGGACGGTCTGCCCGTCTCCACCGTTGCGATGAACGACGAGTTCGACCCGGTCGGCATGTGGATGCGGGCCTCCACGCGTCCCTTCTTCGACCGTGACGGCTACGCCCAGCCGCCGGGTCAGCCGGCCCCCGCGCCGTCGTACGGCTACGGCTACCCGCGCCCTTACTGACAGCCGGTCTCCGGCGCCCCAGGAGTACCACCCGGGCGCCGGTCTCGTGGTGAATTCTCCCTGTATGCCCCGCGGTTGAGGATCTCTCCCGCGGGTGATCGCTCCGCTCAGCCCGAACTGTCGTCCGTATAACGGAAAGCCGTGGAGCACATCACAGTTGCGCATCCATTCCCCGTCAGGGCTGGTGACTGATCGAGAAAGGGATGAAGACTCCGGAAACAACAGGGGCCTCGGCCCTTTGTACGAGCGTCATCCCACGGCGTCGCGCAAGTCTGAGACTTCCATAGTGCGAACTTCCGCGATGCCCGCAGGACTTGCTGCACCGAACTTGCACCAGTGATGTGAACCAGGCCGCAATCCGCGGCGGGCAGGGGCCGGCCACCGTCGGCCGAGAGGGGTCAAAGGCACTGTGACCGCACCGATCGAGACCACCGGGGCGGCTGCTGAGGCGCAGCCGGAAGCGGTGCTGAAGGGCGTCGAGGGAAAGCGGATCGAGGGGCGTTCGCTCGGTCAGATCGCATGGCTGCGCTTCAAGCGGGACAAGGTGGCGGTGGCCGGTGCCATCGTTGTCATCCTGCTCATCGCCGTCGCCGCGCTCTCCCGTCCGATCCAGGCCCTGCTGGGGCTGGACCCGAACAATCCCAACCAGTCGCTGATCGACCCCAACACCACGCTCCCCAAGGGCGACCTCGGCGGCATGAGCGGGGACCATCCCCTCGGCGTGGACCCGAAGTTCGGCCGTGATCTGCTCGCCCGGATCCTGGAGGGATCCTGGGTTTCGCTGATCGTGGCGTTCGGCGCGACGCTGCTGTCGGTCGCCATCGGCACGGTGCTCGGTGTGGTCGCCGGCTTCTACCGCGGGCGGGTGGACGCCTTCATCAGCCGGATGATGGATGTCTTCCTGGCCTTCCCGCTGCTGCTGTTCGCCATCGCGATCTCCGCCTCGCTGCAGGGCGGCGCCTTCGGTCTGGACGGCCTGCCGCTGCACATCTCGGTGCTGATCTTCGTGATCGGCTTCTTCAACTGGCCGTACATGGGGCGGATCGTGCGTGCGCAGACGCTGTCGCTGCGCGAGCGGGAATTCGTGGACGCCGCCCGCGGCATGGGTGCACGCGGGCCGTTCATCCTCTTCCGGGAGCTGCTGCCCAACCTGGTGGGGCCGATCATCGTCTACTCGACGCTGCTGATCCCCTCCAACATCCTCTTCGAAGCGGCCCTGAGCTTCCTGGGCGTCGGCATCCAGCCGCCCCAGGCGTCCTGGGGCGGCATGCTCAACCAGGCGGTCAAGTACTACGAGGTCGATCCCCAGTACATGATCGTCCCCGGCCTCGCGATCTTCGTCACCGTGCTCGCGTTCAACCTGCTCGGTGACGGGCTGAGGGACGCGCTGGACCCGCGCAGCCGCTGACGGCTGCATCGGGCACCCGCTCCGACCCCCCAACTGCATTACCGAGTTTCCGCGTTACTGCGTTACTGCGTTTTGAGGTTTGACCTTTCTCGACGAACGAAGGGGACACCGACCATCATGCGAAGGTCAGTTCCGGTCGCGGCTGTCGCGGCCATCACCAGTGCGGGCCTTTTGCTGGCCGGCTGCAGCGGGGGCAAGGGCTCCTCGGAGGGCTCGGGCGAGGCGAACGCCGCCACCAAGGGCGTCGTCAACGCCTCGGATGCGAAGGGCGGCACGGTCACCTACGCGATGAGCGACGCCCCCGAGTCGTTCGACCCGGGCAACACGTACTACGCCTTCATCTACAACTTCAGCCGGCTCTACGCGCGCCCGCTCACCACCTTCAAGCCGGGCCCCGGCGCCAAGGGCAACGAGCTGACCCCGGACCTCGCCGAGTCGATGGGCAAGCCCAGTGACGGCGGCAAGACCTGGACGTACAAGATCCGCAAGGGCGTCAAGTACGACGACGGCTCCACGGTCACCTCGCAGGACGTCAAGTACGCCGTCGAGCGCAGCAACTTCGCGCGCGACACCCTCTCGCTGGGCCCGAACTACTTCCAGCAGTTCCTCAAGGACAACGACGGCGGCTACAAGGGTCCCTACAAGGACAAGAGCAAGGCCGGTCTGAAGTCCATCGAGACCCCGGACGACCAGACCGTCGTCTTCCACCTCAAGAAGCCGTTCGCCGAGTTCGACTACCTGGTGAGCGCCCCGCAGACCGCCCCGGTCCCGCAGGCCAAGGACAAGGGCGCGGACTACACCAAGTCCGTGCTGTCCACCGGCTCGTACAAGTTCGAGAGCTACCAGGAGGGCAAGAAGCTCACCCTGGTCCGCAACCCGCAGTGGTCCGCGAAGACGGACCCGCTGCGCAAGCAGCTGCCGGAGAAGATCGTCCTGAACCTGAAGGTCGCCCAGTCGACCATCGACAAGGACCTCCAGTCCGGTAACACCCTGGTGGACCTGGCCGGCCGTGGTGTCGACGGGCAGACCCAGGCCCAGCTCCTGACGGACTCCAAGGAGAAGGGCAACACCGACAACACCCTCGGCCAGCGCCTGGTCTACACGGCGCTGAACACCAAGGTGAAGCCGTTCGACAACATCGAGTGCCGCAAGGCCGTCGAGTACGCCATCGACAAGAAGGCCGTACAGACCTCGCTCGGCGGCCCGATCCGCGGTGACCTGGCCTCCACGGTCCTGCCGACCGACATCGACGGCTACCAGAAGTACGACCTGTACCCGCAGAAGTACGACGGCGACAAGCTGGACCTGACCGAGGCCAAGAAGCACTGGGCGAAGTGCGGCGCCGGCAAGACCACGACCACGATCCTGGCCCGCAACGACCGCCAGGACGAGGTCGACGCGGCCACCTCGGTGATCGACTCGCTGAAGAAGATCGGCGTCACCGCCAAGATCCAGTCGTACCCGACCAGCAAGTACTTCTCGGACTACGCCGGTGTGCCGAAGTTCAACAAGAAGAACAACGTCGGCATGATCATGATGCAGTGGGGCTCGGACTTCCCGACCGGCTACGGCTACCTCCAGCAGATCCTGAACGGCAAGGCGATCAGCCAGTCCGGTAACGCCAACCTTTCGGAGCTGGACGACCCGGAGATCAACAAGCTGCTCGACACCGCCATCGCCAACACCGACAAGGCGGCCCGCGAGAAGGCGTACGCCGAGATCGACAAGAAGACGATGGAGCAGGCGGCGCTGGTCCCGCTCACCTACTTCAAGGTTCTGATGTACCGCTCGCCCAAGGCCACCAACCTGGTGTCCACCTCGGCCTTCAGCGGTCAGTACGACTACCTCAACATCGGCGTCAAGAAGTAGCAGCCCTGGAAGGCAGGTGAAGGCATTGGTGTCCGCGGGCCGGCGGTAAAACCGGCTCGCGGCGCCGACGCCGCATCCCCGTGTTCTCGTACATCATCCGCAGGTTGATCAGCGCAGTGGTTCTGCTGCTGATCGTCAGCGCGGTCACTTTCGGCATCTTCTTCCTGCTGCCGAAGCTGGCCGGGCAGAGCACCGACCAGCTTGCCCAGCAGTACATCGGAAAGGCCCCCACGCCCGCGGACATCGCCGCGGTCAAGAAGAATCTCGGCCTGGACAAGCCCGTGTACGAGCAGTACTGGGACTTCCTCAAGGGCATTTTCGTCGGCGTCGACTACAAATTCGGTCCGGAAGCGGCCAAGTGCCATGTGCCGTGCTTCGGTTACTCCTTCAAAACCCATATCGAGGTCTGGCCGGAGATCCAGAACCGGCTTCCGGTGACGCTCTCGCTGGCCGCCGGTGCGGCCGTGCTGTGGGTCGTCTCCGGTGTCGCCACCGGCGTGCTCTCCGCGCTGCGTCCCGGCTCGCTCTTCGACCGGATGGCCATGGGCGTCGCGCTGGCCGGCGTCTCCCTCCCGATGTTCTTCACGGGAGCCCTGGCACTGGCGCTGTTCACCTACCAGTGGCCGATCTTCGAGCGCAGCGACTACATCTATCTGACGGACGATCCCTTCGGATGGGCCCGGACCCTGGTCCTGCCCTGGGTCACCCTGGCCTTCCTCTACTCCGCGCTCTACGCCCGGCTCACCCGGGCGGGCATGCTGGAGACGCTGAGCGAGGACTACATCCGTACGGCCCGCGCCAAGGGTCTGCGCGAGCGCAAGGTGGTCGTCCGGCACGGCCTGCGGGCCGCGCTCACCCCGATCATCACGGTCTTCGGCATGGACCTGGGCCTGCTGCTCGGCGGTGCGCTGATCACCGAACAGGTCTTCTCGCTCAAGGGAGTCGGTGCCTTCGCCGTCGAGGCGATCAACGCCAACGACCTCCCGAACATCCTCGGCGTCACCCTGCTCGCCGCGTTCTTCATCGTCATATGCAACCTGGTGGTGGACGTTCTGTACGCCGCCGTCGACCCGCGGGTGAGGCTCTCGTGACCGACTCCTCCGAGGACAAGACCGAGGCCGCCGTGGGCGAACCCACCGCGGCCGGCTCCCGGCCCCCCTCCGCCTTCCTCGAAGTGCGGGACCTGAAGGTCCACTTCAATACCGACGACGGGATCGTGAAGTCGGTCGACGGCCTGAACTTCACCCTGGAGAAGGGCAAGACGCTCGGCATCGTCGGCGAGTCCGGCTCCGGCAAGTCCGTCACCTCCCTCGCCGTGATGGGCCTGCACCGCGCCTCGCGCCAGCAGCGCAGCAAGCTGAACATGTCCGGCGAGATCTGGCTGGACGGCAAGGAACTGGTCTCCGCCGATCCGGACGAGGTGCGCCGGCTGCGCGGCCGCGAGATGGCGATGATCTTCCAGGACCCGCTGTCCGCGCTGCATCCCTTCTACTCGGTCGGCGCCCAGATCGTGGAGGCCTACCGCGTCCACAACGACGTGGACAAGAAGACCGCGCGCAAGCGGGCGATCGAGATGCTCGACCGGGTCGGCATCCCGCAGCCCGACAAGCGGGTGGACGACCATCCGCACCAGTTCTCCGGCGGTATGCGCCAGCGCGCCATGATCGCGATGGCGCTGGTGAACAACCCGGAGCTGCTGATCGCGGACGAGCCGACCACCGCCCTGGACGTCACCGTCCAGGCGCAGATCCTGGACCTGATCCGCGATCTGCAGAAGGAGTTCGGCTCGGCGGTCATCATCATCACCCACGACCTCGGTGTGGTCGCCGAGCTCGCCGACGACCTGCTGGTGATGTACGGCGGACGGTGCATCGAGCGCGGCCCGGCCGAGAAGGTCTTCTACGAGCCCCGGCACCCCTACACCTGGGGGCTGCTCGGCTCCATGCCGCGCATCGACCGTGACCAGACGGACCGGCTGATCCCGGTGAAGGGTTCCCCGCCCAGCCTGATCAACGTCCCGTCCGGCTGCGCCTTCAACCCCCGTTGCCCGTACGCGGATGTCCCCAAGGACAACCTCACCCGTACGGTCCGCCCCGAACTGCGCGAGGCCGGCGGCGGGCACTTCTCCGCCTGCCATATGTCGCAGGAGGAGCGGGAGCGTATCTGGACCGAAGAGATTGCGCCGAAGCTGTGACCGAGACGACTGACGACCAGAACAAGAAGATTCCGCTCCAGAAGACGGCGGAGACTCCCGCGGAACCTGCCGCGGAGACCTCCTCCGACGTCGAGCCGCTGCTCAGGGTCCGCGGTCTGGTCCGGCACTTCCCGATCACCAAGGGCCTGCTCAAGCGGCAGGTCGGGGCGGTGCAGGCGGTCGACGGCATCGACTTCGACGTACGGCCGGGGGAAACCCTCGGCATCGTCGGCGAATCCGGCTGCGGCAAGTCGACGATGGGCCGGCTGATCACCCGGCTCGACGAGCCGACCGCCGGCTCCATCGAGTTCCAGGGCAAGGACATCACCCATCTGTCCCCGGGCAGGCTGCGGCCGATGCGCCGGGACGTCCAGATGATCTTCCAGGACCCGTACGGCTCGCTGAACCCGCGGCACACCATCGGCGGGATCGTCTCCACCCCCTTCCGCCTCCAGGGCGTCGAGCCCGAGGGCGGGGTGAAGAAGGAGGTGCAGCGGCTGCTGGAGCTGGTGGGCCTGAGCCCGGAGCACTACAACCGCTATCCGCACGAATTCTCCGGCGGCCAGCGGCAGCGCATCGGCATCGCCCGTGCGCTGGCGCTCAAGCCCAAGCTGGTGGTCGCCGACGAGCCGGTCTCCGCGCTCGATGTGTCGATCCAGGCGCAGGTCGTCAACCTCATGGACGACCTGCAGGACGAGCTGGGCCTGACGTACGTCATCATCGCCCATGACCTCTCGGTCATCCGGCATGTGTCGGACCGGATCGCGGTGATGTACCTCGGCAAGATCGTGGAGTTGAGCGACCGCAAGGGGCTCTACGAGTCGCCGATGCACCCGTACACCAAGGCGCTGCTGTCCGCGGTGCCGGTGCCCGACCCCAAGCGGCGCACCCAGCGCGACCGGATCCTGCTCAAGGGCGATGTGCCCTCGCCGATCAACCCGCCCTCCGGCTGCCGGTTCCGTACCCGCTGCTGGAAGGCGACCGAGGTGTGTGCCACCGCCGAGCCGCCGCTGGTCGCGCTGCGGACGGGGCACCAGGTGGCCTGCCACCACCCGGAGAACACAGCGGACACGCCGGACGCAGCGGACGCGGCGGGCCCGGAAGGCGCCGCTCCGGCGGGCGGTCAGGCCGCAACCGACAAGTAACACTTGGGACTTGGCAAAGTCCTGGGTGGAACGCGGCGGGAGAGTGCAGAGTCAGCACGGTTGTTCGATCTTGAGGCGAACTTCATCCGTGTGTCCGAAGGGATGGCTCATGGCACTCTCCCGTTCCGCACGTCGCACCTCCCGCTGGCTCGCACTGGCCACCGCGGTGGCCTCGGCCGCCACCATCGCCGCCGCACCCGGCGCGTCCCCCGGCGCCCCGGGCATCGGCGACCCGTACTTCCCCAAGCTGGGCAACGGCGGCTTCGACGCCCTGCACTACGACCTCGGCGTCAGCTACCACCCCGGCAGCGGCCGCCTCGACGGCCGCACCACGCTCACCGCCAGGGCCACCCAGAACCTCTCCGCCTTCGACCTCGACCTGCAGAAGCTGACGGTCGACTCGGTCCGGGTGAACGGCCGGCGGGCGCACTTCACCAGATCCGGCGACGAGATAACCCTGCGCCCCGACTTCCCGCTGCGCCGCGGCAAGAAGTTCACCGTCACCCTCGCCTACCACGGTGTCCCCGAGCCGCTGAGCGGTCCGATCGTCTTCGGCTCCGACTACGGCTGGATGAAGACCAAGGACGGCGTCTTCGTCGCCTGTGAGCCGAACGCCGCCTCGACGTGGTTCCCCTCCAGCGACCACCCCGACGACAAGGCGACCTACGACATCCGCATCGACGCCCCCAAGGGCCTGACCGGTGTCTCCAACGGGCGCCTGGTCAACTCCGGGGAGGCGCACGGCCGCTCGTACGCCCACTGGCGCGAGAGCCGCCCGATGGCGACGTACCTGGCCACCGCCACCATCGGTAGGTTCGACGTCCGTACCGGCACCACCCCCGGCGGCACGCCCCTCTACGTCGCCACCGACCCGACCCTGCCCACGGGCACCGTCGATGTCTACGGCGTCACCTCCGAGGCCACCGACTACTGGTCGAAGGTCTTCGGCCCGTACCCCTTCGAGGAGACCGGGGCGATCGTCGACGACATGCCGCAGGCCGGCTTCTCGCTGGAAGTGCAGTCCAAGCCCGCCTACTCGGCCGTGCGCAGCGAGGCGACCATCGTCCACGAGCTGGCGCACCAGTGGTTCGGTGACTCGGTCTCCGTCAAGCAGTGGAAGGACATCTGGCTCAACGAGGGCTTCGCCAGCTATGCGCAGTGGCTGTGGACCGAGCACCGCGGCACCCTGAGCGCCCATGACGCCTTCCGCAAGGCGTACGACGCCCGGCCGGCGGGTGATGCCTTCTGGAAGGTGAAGGTCGCCGATCCGCAGCGGGACACCATGTTCGCCCAGGCGGTCTACTCCCGGGGGGCGATGACGCTGCAGGCGCTGCGCGAGCGGATCGGGGACACCGCGTTCTTCACGCTGCTGCCGGCCTGGACCTCCGCGCACCGCTACGGCAACGCCGACACCGCCCAGTTCATCGCGCTCGCCGAGAAGGTCTCCGGG
This sequence comes from Streptomyces sp. NPDC015125, assembly GCF_043080045.1. Lineage (NCBI taxonomy): Bacteria > Bacillati > Actinomycetota > Actinomycetes > Kitasatosporales > Streptomycetaceae > Streptomyces > Streptomyces sp. NPDC015125. The sequence goes on along the minus strand of NZ_JBIBVF010000001.1, from coordinate 275,940 downwards.
CAGCAGCTGGACGACCTCTTCGCCACCTGGCTGAACACGGACAGCAAGCCGGCGCTGCCGGCGAACTGAGCACCCGCCCCGGTCAGCCGGAGTTCTGCTGCCCGCGCCGCTCGCGGAGCTGCTGTGAGCGCGGCAGGTGCAGTCCGAGGTAGACCGCCCCCATCCGCAGCGCGAACACCACCCCCGCCGAGATCGCCGCGGCGGGGGTGGCCCCGGTGCCGAGGTGGTCCAGCAGGAGATAGCAGCAGCCGCCGGCCAGCGCGGCGATCGCATAGACGTCCTCGCGCAGCAGCAGTGGCGGGAACTCCCCGCACAGCACATCGCGGATGACCTCGCCGGCGACCCCGGTCAGGACCGCCAGGATGATCACGGCGACCGGCGTGGCGCCCGCCTCGATCGCGGCGCGGGCCCCGATCACCGTGACCACGGACAGTCCGATCGCGTCGACCACCAGCAGTGATTTGTGCGGTAGCTGCCAGAACCGCAGATAGATCATGGTGCCGACGCCGACACAGATGATCACGGTCAGCAGCACCCAGTCGTGCGTCCAGTACAGCGGCCGCCGGTCGAGGATGACATCGCGCAGCGTGCCGCCGGAGATCGACGCGGCGAAGGCGAGCACCAGGCCGCCGAAGGGGTCCATATTGGCGCGATAGGCGGCCAGCACCCCGCTCGCGGCGAAGGCGGCCACACCGACCAGGTAGAGGACGTGAAGCATGGCGCTCATCATCGCAGGCCCGGAAGGAATGCTTCCGCGCGAGGCCGCTAAAACTGACACTACCGGTCGGTAACCATCCGGTGTAGCGTGCAACCCATGGCTCAGGTGACCCAAGGCAACAGCGAGTTCGACCGCGATACGGCGGTCACCCGCCGCGCCCCCGGCGTCTATGACGCCCACCTCTCCGCAGGCTGGACGATCATCAAGGCGGTCAACGGCGGCTACCTCCTCGCGCTCATGGGCCGCGCCCTGAGCGATGCCCTCCCGCACCCGGACCCGCTCTCCGTCACCGCGCACTATCTGACGGCCTCGGTCCCCGGCCCCGCCGTGATCCGTACCGACGTGGTCCGCACCGGCCGCACGATGTCCACCGGCACCGCCAGCCTCGTCCAGTTCGCGGAGGACGGCAGCGAGGTCGAGCGGCTGCGGGTGCTCGCCGCGTACGGCGACCTCGATGCGCTGCCCGACGACGTCCGCACCACCGCCAAGCCACCGGCCATCCCGCCGTACGAACACTGCCTGGGCACGGACAGCGCCCCCGACGGCCGCCCCGCGATCCCCGGCAGCACCGCCATCGCCGAGCGGCTCGCCCTCCGCCTGGACCCGGCGACGGCGGGCTGGGCCGTCGGTGCCCCGTCCGGCAAGGGCGAGATGCGCGCCTGGTTCGGCCTCGCCGACGGCCGCGAACCCGACCCGCTCTCCCTCCTGCTGACCGTCGACGCCCTGCCGCCCACCGCCTTCGAGATGGGACTGTCCGGCTGGGTGCCCACCGTCGAGCTGACCGCCCATGTCCGCCGGCGCCCGGCGCCGGGCCCGCTGCGGGTCGCCATCACCACCCGCAACCTGGCGGGCGGTTTCCTGGAGGAGGACGCGGAGGTCTGGGACTTCGAGGACCGACTGGTCGCCCAGTCACGGCAGTTGGCGCGTGCGGTGCTGCAGGAGTAGCAGGGCGGGCGGGCCTGCCGCACGTCGGGAAACGGGGCCGCGGGAAACGGGAGCGGCCGGCCCCGCGACCACCCGCGCCGGCCCGGTACCGGGCGTCCGGCGCCGCCCCGGCACCCCGCCGCTCCCGCGCGCTGGGCATGCGCCCCCGGAGCCCGCCGCGCCGACTCGTAGAATCGTGCGCACCATGGTTTACCTCGACCACGCCGCCACCACCCCGATGCTTCCCGAGGCGGTGCAGGCGATGACCGCCCAGCTGACCGTCACCGGCAATGCGTCCTCGCTGCACGCCGACGGCCGGCGGGCCCGGCGTACCGTCGAGGAGGCGCGCGAGTCCCTCGCCGTCTCGCTCGGCGCCCGCCCCAGCGAGATCGTCTTCACCGCGGGCGGCACCGAGGCCGACAACCTCGCGGTCAAGGGCCTGTACTGGGCGCGCCGGGCCGCCGATCCGGCCCGTACCCGCGTCCTCGCCAGCCCCGTCGAGCACCACGCGGTCCTCGACGCCGTGGAGTGGCTCGCCGAGCACGAAGGCGCCCGCGTCGAGTGGCTGCCGGTCGACACCTACGGGCGGGTGCGCGCCGAGGCGCTGCGCGAGGCCATCGCCCGCAACCCCGCCGATGTCGCGCTCGCCACGGTCATGTGGGCCAACAACGAGATCGGCACCATCCAGCCGGTCCGCGAACTGGCCGAGGCCGCCGCGGAGTTCGAGGTCCCGCTGCATGCGGACGCGGTGCAGGCATTCGGCCAGCTGGAGGTCGACTTCGCCGCCTCCGGGCTCGCCGCGATGACGGTCTCCGGCCACAAGATCGGCGGCCCGTACGGCATCGGTGCGCTGCTGCTCGGCCGTGAGTACGCCCCGGTGCCGGTGCTGCACGGCGGCGGCCAGGAGCGGCACGTACGCTCCGGCACCCTCGACACCCCCGCCATCGCCGCCTTCGCCGCCGCCGGCCGGCACGCCGTCGCCCACCGCGAGGACTTCGCCCGCGACATCGGCGCGCTGCGCGACGACCTGGTCAAGGCCGTACGCGCCGCCGCCCCCGACGCCGTCCTCGGCGGCGACCCGGACCCCGCGGGCCGCCTCCCGGCCAATGCCCACTTCTCCTTCCCCGGCTGCGAGGGCGACTCCCTGCTGCTCCTCCTGGACGCCCAGGGCATCGCCTGCTCCACGGGTTCCGCCTGCACCGCCGGTGTCGCCCAGCCCAGTCACGTCCTGCTGGCCACCGGCATGTCCCCGGAGCTCGCCCGCGGCACCCTGCGGTTCTCCCTGGGCCACACCTCCACCGCACAGGACGTGGCGGCGCTGGCGCAGGCCATCGGCCCGGTCGTGGAACGGGCGCGGAGCGCGGGGCTGGGCTAGCGGGCCGGCGGGCTTGAGCCGGCGGGCCTGCGCGACGGGGCCTCGCCGGCGGGTGGCCCCACGGTGCCCCGGCTCGGGCCTCGACTAGCGGGTGGCCCCACGGTGCCCCGGCTCGGGCCTCGACTAGCGGGTGGCCCCTCGGCGCTCCGGTGCGGGCGTTGGCACCGGTGCCCCCGTGGGGGCATGCGCACCACTGCTTCCCTGGCCGGCGGCCCGCGGTGGCTTCCGTACGGAGCGGCGCAGCTCGGCCCGTACGAGTCCCAGATACCGGTCCCAGTCCCAGTGCTTGCCCGGATCGGTGTGATCCGTCCCCGGCACCTCCACGTGCCCCACGATGTGCTCCCGGTCGGCCGGGAAGCCGTAGCGCCGGCATATCCCGGCCGTCAGCCGCGCCGACGACGCGTACATGGCATCCGTGAACGACTCCGGCCGGTCCACGTACCCCTCGTGCTCGATCCCGACGCTCCGCTCGTTGTAGCCGCGGTTCCCCGCGTGGAACGCCACATCCAGCTCGCGGATCATCTGCGCGATATGCCCGTCCTTCCGGATCACGTAATGGGCGGCGGCCTCGTGATCCGGGTCCTGGAAGACATCCAGCGCGGTCGCGTAGCTGCCCTGGACGACGTGGACGACCACCCGGTCGATCCCGTAATCCGCCGGCCGGTCCGCCCGCCGGTAGTTCTCCGGGGACGCCGCGACCCACTGCGCGCCCCGGAAGTCCACCGCGCCCGCCGTGCGCGGCTTCTCGTTCCCCGGCAGCCGCCACCACCAGCGCGCCGCCTCGCCCCCCGCCACGAGCGCCGCGACCCCGGCGACCACCGCCCCGCCGCCCCCGATCCACAAGGCCCGCCGCCGGGTGAGGCCGGGCGCGGCCTCCCGGCCTCCCCGCAGCTCCCCGACGCTCTTGCCGGCACTCTCCCCGCTGCTGTCCCCACCGCTGTCCCCGTCACTTTTCCCCATGCGCTGCATAACGCTTTCGGCCCGGTCGCCGGTTCCGTCTACCCTGGACTCGCTATGACTGATGACGCACCCCGCCGCCTCCGCGTACTCGCCGCCATGTCCGGCGGTGTCGACTCCGCCGTTGCCGCGGCCCGCGCCGCCGAGGCCGGCCATGACGTGACGGGCGTGCATCTCGCGCTCTCCGAGAATCCGAAGTCGTTCCGCACCGGCGCCCGCGGCTGTTGCACGATCGAGGATTCGCACGATGCCCGCCGCGCCGCCGACGTCATCGGCATCCCCTTCTACGTCTGGGACCTCGCCGAACGCTTCCGCGAGGACGTCGTCGACGACTTCATCGCCGAGTACGAGGCCGGGCGTACCCCCAACCCCTGCCTGCGCTGCAACGAGAAGATCAAGTTCGCCGCGCTCCTGGACAAGGCGCTGGCACTGGGCTTCGACGCCGTCTGCACCGGCCACTACGCCACGGTCGTCCTGCGCGAGGACGGCACCCGCGAGCTGCACCGCGCCTCCGACATGGCCAAGGACCAGTCGTACGTCCTCGGCGTCCTCGACGACCGCCAGCTGGCGCACGCCATGTTCCCGCTCGGCGACACCCTCACCACCAAGGCCGAGATCCGCGAAGAGGCCGCCCGCCGCGGCCTGTTCGTCGCCAAGAAGCCGGACAGCCACGACATCTGCTTCATCGCCGACGGCGACACCCAGGGCTTCCTCGCCCAGCGGCTCGGCACGGCTCCCGGCGACATCGTCGACGAGGCCGGTGCGGTCCTGGGCACCCATGAGGGCGCGTACGGCTTCACGATCGGCCAGCGCAAGGGCCTGCGCATCGGCCACCCGGCCCCCGACGGCAAGCCGCGCTACGTTCTCGACATCTCCCCGGTCGACAACACCGTCACGGTCGGTCCCGCCGACTCCCTCGACGTCACGGCCCTGACCGCGATCCGCCCCCGCTGGTGCGGCCGCCCCCCGACGGCAGGCCCCGCCCCGTACACCGCCCAGCTCCGTGCCCACGGCAGCGAGACCGAGGTCACGGCGGAGGTGGTGGACGGCACCGAGCTCCGGGTGACCTTCACGGATCCGGTCCGGGGCGTGGCCCCCGGCCAGGCGATCGTGCTGTACGACGGCACGCGAGTGGTCGGCTCGGCGACGATCGCCACCACGGAACGGCGGGTGGGAGCGGGGGCGTAGCAGGCCGCTCAGCAGGTGGAGAGCGCTGCCGTGTCCGGCTCACCGAGTAGAGCAGGCATGTGCCCTCTATGGGTTGATGATGAGGCAGTACGGATTTCCCGCCTGGGCGTACTTCTTGACTTCTTGTCGGTGCTTGACTTCTTGTCGGTGTCGTTCTCGGGGTGGGATTCCGAGACGACCTCGCCGACGAGGATGACTTCGTCGGCGGGGAACTGCTTGAGCGACGTTTCGCGGTAGGAAGGCTCGGCTCCGGAGAAAACAGGCCGGAGGAGCATTTTGCCGTGCCTCTCCTCGGTCTGCACCGGGGCGCTCCCTCCGCACCCTCATGCCCTCGGACCGGGATTGCCGTCCCGCCGGGGGCCGGCCGAGGCGCCGGGTGATGCGCTGCGCGCCGCTCACAACTGACAAATGTCATGGAGAAGCGAGGACGGTCGAGACTGTTGCGGTGCCCGGCCGTGCCCGAAGCTGAAGGTGTCGAGGAAGACGCCGTGCAGAGAACCACTTGGGGGAGCCCGCCGTGAACCGCAGCCAGAGCGAGAGCGAGAGCGAGAGTCAACGCCCGAGCCGGAAGCAGAGCCGGCAGCAGAGCGGCAAGCAGGGGCAGACCGCGGACGGCGTGACGCCGAATCCGCTGGCGCAGAGCCTGCTGCCGCTGGTCCTGGACGTGGGGATTCCGCTGGCGTCGTACTACGTCCTGCGCAACGGGTTCGGGCTGAGCGAGGTCGCGGCGCTGGGCTGGAGCAGCGTGGTGCCGGCGCTGCGTACGGTCTGGGGCCTGGCGCGGGGCGCCGGGGTCAACGGCCTTGCCCTGGTGATCCTCGTCGTCAACGTCGTGGGCCTGGCCCTGAGCACGATGACCGGCGATCCGCGGCTGATGCTCGCCAAGGACAGCGGGGTGAGCAGCGTCGTCGGCATAGCGATGATCGTCTCCGTGTTCCTGGGGAAGCCCCTGATGACCGCAGGCCTCAAGCCGTTCGTGACGAAGGGGCACGCGGCACGGAACGTCGCCTGGGACCGGCTGATGGCCGGGTCCGCACCGTTCCGCCGGGCCGAGCGGAGGTTCTCGTTGATATGGGGGACCGTGCTGCTGGTCGAGTGTGTGGCGCGGGTGATCGGCGCCTACACCGTCCCGGTCCACACGATGGTCTGGCTGGGGACCGTGCTGACGGTGGTCGCCATCCTGCTGGCGATGGTCGTTGCGGGGGGCAGCTGCGCCGAGCCGATGGAGCGGATGGTCCGGGCCGAGGCGGAGCGCGTCGGCGACCACCAGGACGGTGGAGCGATGGCGGGCACGACCGCCGCCGTGCCGGCCGTGAGCGGAAGCTGAAGCGCCCAGGGGCCCGGGGCAGGGTCCCGACCCACGGGCGGGCGGCGTGCGTGGGCCATTGCCGAGGAGGACGACTTGGGCCGCGAGGTCGCCCACGCCACCGCGCAGGAGATGGTGCTGTTTCTGCGCCGCCCCGGTCCCCATGGATCCGCAAGACCGCGGCCGACGTCGCCCGGACGACCAGTGTGTGTACCGGAGCCCTGCTCCTGCACGAGGCGGGCCCGGCGCGCGGCCGTCGGGTCGCCACGCATTACCAGTTCGAGGACGCCCTGCGGGCCAGGGGCGAGGTCACCGTGGTCGACGACGCCCGTTTCGTCGTCGACGGGAACCTGGTCACCAGCCAGGGCGTCTCGGCTGGAATCGACATGGCCCTGTGGCTCATCGGGCGTCTCCACGGCCGTGCGCACGCCCGCGCGGTCCGCAGGTACATCCAGTACGAGCCCGCCCCGCCCTACCTTGCCGACGAGCCGGTGCTCGCCCACGATCCCGGAGCCGTTCAGCTCCTCGCCACGCCCCGTCCGTCAGCTCACCCCGACCCGCCACGCGATCATTTCTCGAAAACCCCCCAGGTGCTCCGTCCGAGGAGCGACGGAGCCACAGGGCAAAGGCCGTAGGACCGGATGTTCCGGAGGCGGCGGGAGGAAGGGGCCGTCATGAGGCGGGCCACCGAATCTTCCGGCCGGGCCGGGACGTCCTGGGGGACGGGCCGGCCGGGACCAGCCGCATCACGGGGGTGGGCTGGTCCCGGCCGGTCAGGCGGGGTCGGTGGGGCCGGTGGGTGCTTGCGGGGGTGGTGGGGAGCATGACGGACATGCCGGGCATCATAGGGTCCGTCGGTGTCCGTGTAGGGGTGGGTGGGGTCCTCGGTGCCGGTGAGGCGCGGGGAGACGGTTCGCCGGTCAACTGTGAGGTGTTGCACAGCGCATGCCGCAGCGGGGGCATGCGGCGCGGGGAGCGTCGCCAGCTGGGCTGATGCTGGTGCTCTGACCTGCGGATATGGGACGGGGGAGAGGTGGGCTGGGGGCGTCAGCGGGTTGGCGGGATTGCGTAAGGGAACGGCGTGTCGCGCATCCCACAGTCGATCGGCGGGATGCCGCCCATAAAGTCGGCAACGCGACGGGACGTCAAAGGTTGCCGGGTCGAGGAGTGGTGACGATAAAGGCTCACAGGGAGTTGTTGCACTTGTGAGGGCTCGTCAGGTCCGGACCGCAGACGGCCTCTCCGCGGCCACGAAGGGAACGGAAGTCATGTCGACTGTGCAATCTGAGGTCAATCCCGGCATTCACCGGACCGGGCCGGCATCCCTGTACGCCGAGCTGGTCCGGCGAAATCCCGGGGAGCCCGAGTTCCACCAGGCGGCTCTTGAGGTGCTGGAGACGCTGGCCCCCGTGCTGACGGCCCGCCCGGAGTTCGCCGAGGCGAAGATCCTGGAGCGGATCTGCGAGCCCGAGCGGCAGATCATGTTCCGGGTCCCCTGGCAGGACGATTCCGGAGCGATTCACGTCAACCGGGGATTCCGGGTGGAATTCAACAGCGCGCTCGGCCCGTACAAGGGCGGTCTGCGCTTTCATTCGTCCGTAAATCTGGGAATCGTGAAGTTCCTCGGTTTCGAGCAGATCTTCAAGAATTCCCTGACCGGGCTGAACATCGGCGGCGGCAAGGGCGGCAGCGACTTCGATCCGCACGGCAAGTCGGACGCCGAAGTCATGCGCTTCTGCCAGTCGTTCATGACGGAGCTGCACCGTCATCTCGGCGAGCACACGGACGTACCGGCGGGCGACATCGGCGTCGGCGGCCGGGAGATCGGCTACCTCTTCGGCCAGTACCGGCGGATCACCAACCGCTGGGAGCCCGGCGTACTGACCGGCAAGGGCCTGGCCTGGGGCGGCTCCAAGGCCCGTACGGAGGCCACCGGGTACGGCAATGTGCTGTTCACCGAGCAGATGCTCAAGCAGCGTGGCGAGGAGCTGGACGGGCAGCAGGTGGTGGTCTCCGGGTCCGGCAATGTCGCGATCTACACCATCGAGAAGGCGCAGGCGCTCGGCGCCAACGTGCTGACCTGCTCGGACTCCGGCGGCTATGTCGTCGACGAGAAGGGCATCGACCTGGCGCTGCTGCGGCAGATCAAGGAGGTCGAGCGCGGCCGGATCAGCGAGTACGCCGAGCGGCGCGGGGTCTCCGCGAAGTATGTGCCCGGTGGGCGGGTGTGGGACGTCGCGTGCGATGTGGCGCTGCCGTCGGCGACCCAGAACGAGCTGGACGAGGACGCCGCCCGGATCCTGGTCCGTAACGGCGTCAAGGCGGTCTCCGAGGGCGCCAACATGCCGACCACCCCGGCGGCGGTGACGCTGCTCAAGGAGGCCGGGGTGGCCTTCGGCCCCGGAAAGGCCGCCAACGCGGGCGGTGTGGCGACCAGCGCGCTGGAGATGCGGCAGAACTCCTCGCGCGAGGCATGGTCCTTCGAGCGGACGGAGGGCGAGCTCGCGACGATCATGCGCTCGATCCACCACCGCTGCTACGAGACCGCGGAACGGTTCGGACTGCCCGGTGACTATGTCGCCGGCGCCAATATCGCCGGCTTCGAGCGGGTCGCCGACGCGATGCTGGATCAGGGGCTGATCTAGACAGGGGCTGATCCAGCCGGGGGCCGATCCAGACGGGAGGGCAGGGGCGGCGGGGCGGTACGGGCAGGCACCGCCCCGCGGCTCGGCCCGGCCCGGCTCGGCCCCGGGAAGCGACCGTGTGGCCGGCCGCCCGGTACGGGCCACCGCCCGCCGCCCGGCACGTCCCCTATGGGCCGCCTGCCGCCCGGCCCGTCCCCTATGGGCCGCCTGCCGCCCGGCCCGTCCCCCTACGGGCCGCCTGCCGCCCGGCGCGTCCCCCTACGGGCCACCGCCTGCCGCCCGGCACGTCCCCTATGGGCCGCCTGCCGCCCGGCCCGTCCCCTATGGGCCGCCTGCCGCCCGGCCCGTCCCCCTACGGGCCGCCTGCCGCCCGGCGCGTCCCCCTACGGGCCGCCCGCCGCCCGGCGCGTCCCCCTGCGGGCCGCCTGCCGCCCGGCCCGGCGCCGTCCCGCCGTCCGGCTCGTAGGGTGACCGCATGAATATCTGCGTGTTCTGCTCCGCCGCCGAACTCGACGACCGTTATGTCACCCCCGCCCGCCAGTTCGCCCAGCTGATCGGCAAGGGCGGGCATGCGCTGGTCTGGGGCGGCTCGGACACCGGCCTGATGAAGGTCATGGCCGACGGGGTGCAGGACGCCGGGGGCAAGCTGATCGGGGTCTCCGTGGAGTTCCTGGCGCACAAGGCGCGCGAGGGCGCCGATGAGATGGTCGTCACCAAGGACCTCGCCGAGCGCAAGGCGCAGCTGCTGGCGCGCGCCGACGCCGTCGTCGTGATGGTCGGTGGCACGGGCACGCTGGACGAGGCCACCGAGATCCTGGAACTGCGCAAGCACGGGATGCACACCAAGCCCGTGGTGCTGCTGAACACCGCTGGTTTCTACGACGGGTTGAAGGAACAGTTCCAGCGGATGGAGGCGGAGGGGTTCCTGCCGATTCCGCTCACCGACCTGGTCTTCTTCGCGGCGGACGGCGTCGGTGCGCTGGCCTACCTGGAGGAGAAGGCGGGCATGGAGGCCTGAGCCGCCGTGCTCCGCGTCCCCGCCGCCCGCTCGTTAGGATCGGCCCCATGGGTACGCACTTGATCACGGGCGCAGGGTCGGGCATCGGAGCGGCGGTCGCACGGCGGCTCGCCCGGCGCGGGGAGGACCTGTGGCTGCTGGCGCGCAACGCGGTCCGGGCCAAGGAACTGGCCGCGCAGTTCCCCGGCGCCCGCACGCTCGTCGGTGACCTCGCCCTGCCCGAGAAGCTGTCCTGGGCCTTCGGACAGCAGCCGCTGCCGGACCGCATCGACTCCCTGGTGCACAGCGCGGGCGTCATCGAGCTGGGCGCGGTCGGCGATCTGCCGGCCAAGGCCTGGCAGCGGCAGCTCGCCGCCAACCTGGTCGCGCCCGCAGAGCTCACCCGGCTGCTGCTGCCGCTGGTACGGGTCACCCAGGGGCATGTCGTCTTCGTCAACTCCGGCGCCGGGCTCCATGCGAACCCCCAGTGGGGCGCGTATGCGGCGAGCAAGCACGGCCTGAAGGCGCTGGCGGACTCGCTGCGGGCGGAGGAGCACGGCAACGGCGTCCGGGTGACCTCGGTCTACCCGGGGCGGACGGCCACGCCGATGCAGGAGAGCACCCACCAGCAGGAGGGCAAGGAGTACGACCCGTCCCGCTGGATCGACCCGGAGTCGGTCGCCACGGCCATCCTCACGGCCATCGATCTGCCGCGGGACGCGGAGATCAATGACGTGTCGGTGCGGCCCGGCCGGTAGGAGCGTGCTGGTGCGCCCGGAGCACCGGGCGAGCGGCACGGCCTCACGCATGGGCGGCTGAGGCTTTGTGCCGCGGCGACGTACGCTGCAGGAGTGACCACTGAAGCGAAGTCGACCGCGGCGGCGGGGTGCGGGTTCCGGGAGATCCGGGGGCTCGTCACGGAACTGAGCCGCCGGCTCGACGCCCATCAGCGCAGCCGGATCGCCGAGCTCGATCTGACGCCGACGCAGGCCAAAGCGCTGGAGGAGCTCGGCGAGCCGAAGACCGCGCGGGAGCTGGCCGGAGTGCTGTGCTGCGAGCCGCCGAATGTCACCTATGTCATCTCCAAGCTGGAGAAACAGGGCATGGTCGTGCGCCGGCCGCACCCCCTGGACGGGCGGGCCAAGCAGCTCGTACTCACCGATGCGGGGCGGGAGTTGCGACAGGATTTGCTGCGGCGGATGGGAACTGCCTCCCCGCTCGACCATCTGTCGCACGAGGAGCGGGCCGCGCTGCGCGATGACCTGCTGAAGGCGCTGGGACGCGGCGACTGACTCCGTCGCCGTACTGCTGTACCGAGGCCCCGGGATCTCCCGGGGCCTCCTTCGTATGCGTTCAGTAAAGTTATAGCTGTAATCATTGCCCCGCGCGATGGATACAGCTTTAACTAAATTCATGATCACTGAGAACACGGCACCGGACGGGACCGCGCGCCCGGCGGTGGCGGACGACGGCCTCCCGGCACCCCGGACGCCCTCCCGCAGCGGCCCTCAACTCCTCGTCCTGGCACTCGGGTTCGTGATGGCGAGCCTCGACACCGGCATCATGAACGTCGCCGCGGGCGAGCTGCGGGCCCGGCTCGGGCTGACCATGTCCGGCCTCACCTGGGTCGTCGACGGCTATGTCCTCGCCTTCGCCGCGCTGCTGCTGCTCGCCGGCTCGCTGGCCAAGCGGTTCGGCGCCCGCCGGATCTACCTCATCGGTCTTGCCGTGTTCACCGGCGCGTCCCTGCTGGGCGCCGTCGCCCCGAACGGCGCCGTCCTGGTGGCGGCGCGCTTCACCCAGGGCGTGGGTGCGGCGCTCTTCATGCCCAGCTCGCTGTCGCTGCTGATGCACGCCTTCCCGGAGCCGGCCCGCCGGGCGAAGATCCTCGGTATCTGGTCCGCGATCGTCTCCACCTCCGTCGGACTGGCGCCGACCCTCGGCGGCCTCCTGGTCGGCACCCTCGGCTGGCGCAGCATCTTCCTCGTCAACCTCCCCATCGGCGTGGCGGGGTTGCTGCTCACCCGGCGGGTCATCGCCGCCGTCCCGCCCCGCGGCACGGCGCTCGGCGGCAGCGGCCATGCCCTGGGCCTGCTCGCCCTGGGGTCGCTGAGCTACGCGCTCATCGAGGGGCCCGGCAAGGGCTGGTCCGCACCCCTGGTCCTGGGGGCGGGTGCCGTCGCCGTGCTCTCGGCGGCCGGATTCCTCCTCCGGGAGCGGGCCGCCCGTACCCCGGTCCTGCCGGTCGCGCTCTTCGCCGACAGCAGTTTCTCCGCGGCCAACGTGGTCGGCTTCCTCTTCAACTTCGCCTTCTACGGGGTGCTGTTCGTCCTCGGGCTCTTCCTGCAGACCGCGCGCGGTGCGAGCCCGGTGGCGGCCGGGCTGCAGATGCTGCCGGCCGTCCTGGTCCTCCCGTTCGGCAACCTCCTCTACGCCCGGATCGGGCCGCGGATCGGCAACCGGACCGCGCTCACCGCCTCGCTGGCGCTCTCCGCCGCGGGCTATGTCCTGCTGTCCCTGATCCTCTCGCCCCATCTGCCGTACGGGGTGCTCGCGGTGGTGCTCGCCCTCACTCATATCGGCGGCGGGGTCAGCTCCCCGGCGATGACCGGTGTGCTGATGGCGGCAGCGGGCCGCGAGCACGCCGATATCGGCAGTGCGACCCTCAACGCCAACCGGCAGATCGGCTCCCTGGTCGGCATCGCGGGCATGGGCGCGGTGCTGGCGGTCGCGGGCGGCGGCTACCGGGGTGCCACCTACGCTTTCGTGCTGGCCGCGGGTGCGCTGGCCGTCGCGGCGGTGGCCGCCCGGCTGGGTATACGCACCCGGGTGTGAGGATGTACGCGGCCCGGCCTGAGGGATCTGCGCCGCCTTGTGTGCCGTGGGTACGTACCGGAGCGTGTCCGCCGTACGCATCCGGGCGGGGCGGGGCACAGCGCCGCGGGCCGCCCCGGCCGGACACCCAACGTGTCCCGATACCCGACGAGTCCCGATACCCAACGTGTCCCGATACCCGACGTGGTGCGAATGCCGGATGCGCCCCGATGCCGGGCGTGCCCCGCCGCCCGCACCGGTGCGGGCGTCCGGTACGCACACCTGGCCCACCCCGCCCGCCGCCCCGCCGCATACCCTGCCTGGGTGAGCGAGAACAGCACGCAGAAGTGGGCCGCGGGCGCGGCGACCGGGATCGGGTCGATGCCGGGCGGTGACGCGCGGGAAGCGGCGAAGACCGTCACGGGATCGCTGGAGGCCTTCCCGTACCTGCCGGAGCTCCCGGCCCGGGGGCCCGGCGCCGACATGATCGGGCGAACCCTCGGGATGCTCGTCGAGGTCTACGGCCATGTGGAGCCCAGCGGCTGGCGGATCAGCGACCGGCCGGGCCGCGACACCCGGCGCGCCCACTCCTGGCTCGGCGAAGATCTCGACGCCCTGGAGGAGTTCACCCGGGGCTACGAGGGGCCGCTGAAGGTCTCCGCGGTCGGCCCGTGGACCCTGGCCACCGCCCTGGAAATGCGCAACGGCGAGGCCGCGGTCGGCGATCCCGGGGCCTGCCGGGACCTTGCGGCCTCCCTGGCGGAGGGGCTGCGCGACCACCTCGCGGACGTACGGCGGCGGGTGCCGGGCGCCCGGGTCGTGCTCCAGCTCGACGAGCCCTCGCTGACGGCCGTGCTCCAGGGGCGGGTGAAGACCGCGAGCGGCTACCGCACCCACCGCGCCGTGGACCGGTCGGTGGTCGAGGGCGCGCTGCGTGATCTTGTCGCGGTGGCGGAGGGCGGCCCGGTGGTCGTCCACTCGTGCGCGCCCGAGGTGCCGTTCGGGCTGCTGCGGCGGGCGGGCGTCACGGGCATCTCGTTCGATTTCTCCCTGCTCACCGAGCGTGAGGAAGAAACGATCGGAGAGGCCGTCGAGGGCGGTACGGCGCTGTTCGCGGGCGTGGTGCCGGGCGTGGACAGCCGATTGTCAGACCCTGCCGGTAGCGTCATGGGTGTCAGGACGCTGTGGCGCAGGCTGGGGCTGACGCCGGGGACTCTGAGCGAGTCCGTGGTGATCACCCCCGCATGCGGGCTCGCGGGCGCTTCGCCCGCTTATGCCCGCTCGGCCCTCGCCCACTGCGTCCGGGCGGCGAGATCACTCGCAGACAACCCTGAGTGACCGCACTCAAGGACCACGGGAGGACAAGACGGTGGCTGGCGAACAGCACGCAGCTCAATCCGACGTGCCTGCGGCGGCGCGGGAGAAGCACGCGCAGCTCGCTGAGCAGATCGAGGAGCACCGCTTCCGGTATTACGTGAAGGACGCCCCGGTCGTCAGCGACGCGGAGTTCGACAGGCTGCTGCGCTCCCTGGAGGCACTGGAGGACGAGCACTCCGAGCTGCGCACCCCCGATTCGCCGACCCAGAAGGTCGCCGGGGCCTATGCCACGGAGTTCACCGAGGTCGAACACCGCGAACGGATGCTCTCGCTCGACAACGCCTTCGACAGCGAGGAGTTGGCGGCCTGGGCCGAGCGGATCGCCGGTGAGCTGGGCGGTGATCCCAAGAGCGCCGGCTACCACTTCCTGTGCGAGCTGAAGGTCGACGGCCTCGCGGTCAACCTCACCTACGAACACGGCCGGCTGACCCGCGCCGCCACCCGCGGCGACGGCCGTACGGGCGAGGACATCACGCCCAACGTCCGGACGATCGCCGAGATCCCGCACCGCCTCCAGGGCGAGCGGATCCCGGATCTGGTCGAGGTGCGCGGGGAGGTCTACTTCCCGATGGAGAAGTTCCTGGAGCTCAACGAACGGCTGGTGGCCGAGGGCAAGCCGCCGTTCGCCAACCCCCGTAACGCCGCGGCCGGTTCGCTGCGCCAGAAGGACCCCAAGGTCACGGCCGGCCGCCCGCTGCACATGGTCGTCCATGGCATCGGCGCCCGCGAAGGCCTGGACATCGACCGCCAGTCGGAGGCCTACGACCTGCTCAAGGGGTGGGGCCTGCCGACGGCCACACACAACGAGGTCGTCGACTCCCTGGCGGCGGTGCGCGCGTTCATCGCCCACTACGGCGACGCCGACACCCGCCGTGAGGCCGTCGAGCACGAGATCGACGGCGTGGTGGTCAAGCTGGACGAGATCCGGCTGCAGGGGCGGCTGGGGTCGACCTCGCGGGCACCGCGCTGGGCGATCGCCTGGAAGTACCCGCCGGAGGAGGTCAACACCAAGCTCGTCGACATCCGCGTCGGCGTCGGCCGTACGGGGCGGGTCACGCCGTATGCCGTGGTCGAGCCGGTGACGGTGGCCGGCTCGGAGGTGGAGTTCGCCACCCTGCACAACCAGGACGTGGTCAAGGCCAAGGGCGTGTTCATCGGCGACACCGTCGTGATCCGCAAGGCCGGCGATGTCATTCCGGAGATCCTGGGCCCGGTCGTCGACCTGCGGGACGGCAGCGAGCGGGAGTTCGTGATGCCGGCCGAGTGCCCCGAGTGCGGAACGGCACTGCAGCCCGCCAAGGAAGGCGATATCGACCTGCGGTGCCCCAACGCCCGTGCCTGCCCCGCCCAGATCCGTGAGCGGCTGTTCTACCTCGCCGGCCGCAAATGCCTGGACATCGAGAACTTCGGCTATGTCGCGGCGACGGCGCTCAGCCAGCCGCTGGAGCCCGCGGAGCCGCCGCTGAAGGACGAGGGCGATCTTTTCGGCCTCTCCATCGAGCAGCTGCTGCCCATCAAGTCGTACGTCCTCGACCCCGACTCCGGCCTGCCCAAGCGCGATCCGAAGACCGGCGAGGAGAAGGTCGTCACCTTCTTCGCCAACCAGAAGGGCGAGCCCAAGAAGAACGCCCTGGCCATGCTGGAGAACATCCAGGCGGCCAAGGAGCGCCCGCTGGCCCGGATCATCACGGGCCTGTCGATCCGGCATGTGGGCCCGGTGGCGGCCGAGGCGCTGGCGCGGGAGTTCCGTTCGATCGACCGCATCCGGGACGCGGACGAGACGGAGCTGGCCGCCGTCGACGGCGTCGGCGCCACCATCGCCGCCTCGTTGAAGCAGTGGTTCGCCGTGGACTGGCACCAGCAGATCATCGAGAGCTGGCGGGCCGCCGGCGTCCGAATGGAGGAGGAGCAAACGGGTGAGGAGGGCCCGCGTCCCCTCGAAGGCGTCACCGTCGTCGTAACGGGCACACTTCAGTCACACACCAGAGATGGCGCGAAAGAGGCCCTCCAGAACCTCGGAGCGAAGGTGACCGGTTCCGTTTCGAAGAAGACCGGATTCGTAGTGGTGGGCGACAACCCCGGTTCGAAGTACGACAAGGCCATGCAGTTGAAGGTCCCCGTGCTGGACGATGATGGCTTCGCGGTGCTGCTGGAGCAGGGTCCTGACGCAGCGCGAGCGGTAGCTGTCACTCCGCCTGAGGAGGAGTGAGGTGTCACCCCATCGGCGCATACCAGATTGATCCGCGACGTCGGGTCGCATTCGGGCAACCGTCGTCGATCGCTGCCCGTAGCGGCCTTCCGCGGCCTACTGTTGAGGAGTGCGCCTGCCGTGGCGCGGGCACAGCCGGCTGTGAGAGGGATCGGAATGAAACCGACCGACAGCGCCGCTCCGGCGTCGCGGCTCCGGCGGCTCGTCGTGCCCGCGCTGCCCGCGACCATCGTCCTCGTGGCGGGCCTCGCGCTCGCCGCGGGCGTCATCGTGACCCTCGGCGAAGGTGACGCGCTGTTCCCCGGCGCCTCCATAGGCTGGTCGCTGGCGATCCTCACCGGCATCATCGTCGGCCATCTGGTCGCCCTCGGCCGGGACCGCTGGTGGGGCGGCACGGGCTCCGGCGCCGCCCTGTCCCTGGCCGTCCTGCTGCTCTACGGCTGGGTGCCCGCCACCCTCGTCAGCCTCTCCGTCGTCGTCCTGGTCGGCGCCGCCCGGCGGCACCGCTGGCGACAGGCCATGGTGCACGGTGCCGTGGACATCCTCGGCATCGGCGCCGCGGCGCTCGGCCTCGCCGCGTTCGGCGTGGTCTCCAGCGTCCGCCACCCCTGGGCCCCGCCGGCCTGGAACCTCTCCGTCCTCCCCGAAGTCGTCGTCACCGCCGCCGGCTACCTCTTCGTCAGCCGCGGCCTCCTGTGGGTCAGCCTCGCCCCGCGCACCGGCCAGCTGCCCGCCATCCCCCGAACGGCCGTACTGCGCCAGGCACTCGTCGGCATCGCCCTGCTCGGCATCTCCCCGCTGATCGCCGTCTGCGCCCTCCACGCCCCGCTGCTGCTGCCGCTGTTCGCGGTTCCGCTCATCGCGCTGGACTCCACCCTCTGGATAGCCCGCGCCCGCGCCGAGGAGCAGCTGCGCGACCCGCTCACCGGCCTGCCCAACCGCCAGTGGCTGCTGGAGCGCACCTGGACCGCGCTGGACGACGCCGAGCGCGTCGGCTCCCGCTCGGCGCTGGTCCTCATCGACCTGGACCGCTTCCGCTCCGTCAACGACACCCTCGGCCACCTGGCCGGCGACCGCCTGTTGCTGCAGATCGCCGACCGCCTGCGGCACGCCCTCCCGCGCGGCGCCGAGGCGGCCCGGCTCGGCGGCGACGAGTTCGCCGTCCTGCTCCCCACCACCGACTCCCTCACCAGCTCCCAGCGGGTGGCCCGCTCGCTCGTCGCCGCCCTCGGCTCCCCGCTGGACCTCGACGGACTGACCCTCGTGCTCGAAGCCAGCGCGGGGGTCGCCGTCTTCCCCGACCACGCCCTCGATGCCGAAGGGCTGCTGCGCCGCGCCGACGTGGCCATGTACCAGGCCAAGCGCGACCGCAGCGGGGTCGAGCTCTACGAGGCCAAGCGGGACGGCAACACCCCCGACCGCCTGGGCCTGTTGGGCGATCTGCGCCGCGCCCTGGACGCCGGCGACGTCGAGCTGCACTACCAGCCCAAGGTCGGCTTCGACGGACATGTCGCCGGACTGGAGGCGCTGGTCCGCTGGGTGCATCCGGACCGCGGCCGGGTGCCACCGGACGAATTCATCGCCATCGCCGAGTCCTCCGGGCTGATGCCGCGGCTGACGGAGTACGTCCTCGAAACGGCGCTCGCCCAGGTGGCGCGCTGGCGCGCAATGGGCCTGGAGGTGCCGGTCGCCGTCAACGTCTCCCCGCGCGATGTGCACTCCCCGGGCTTCGCCGGAGCGGTCGCCGCCCGGCTCGCCCGGCATCGCGTCCCACCGGGCGCCCTCCAGCTGGAGATCACCGAGCATGTCCTGCTGGAGGATCCGCAGCGGGCCGCCGACACCCTCGCCGGGCTCACCGCGCACGGCGTGAAGATGTCGCTCGACGACTTCGGCACCGGCTACTCCTCCCTCGTCCATCTGCGGCGGCTCCCGGTGAGCGAGCTGAAGATCGACCGCTCCTTCGTGGCCCGGCTGGCCGTCGACAACGAGGACGCCGAGATCGTCCGCTGCACCCTCGACCTCGCCCACTCCCTCGGCCTCCTGGTCGTCGCCGAGGGCGTCGAGGACGACGAGACCTGGGAGCGGCTGCGCGACCTGGGCTGTGATGCCGTACAGGGCTGGCTGGTGGCCGCCGCGATGCCACCGGACGAGACCACGGCATGGCTGAGAGCCCGCGGCGAGCGCGGCTGGCAGCGCGAATCGGAGACGGCCGCCCTGGCGGCGGAGAAGGCCGCCGAGCGCCCTTCGGGACAGGTCTTGAACTGACCCGGCCACCGGCCGTCCCGTGTCCCCGCTCCGATGAACCCGCACAGACGCCCTCAGCAGAGGTCCGGCCCGATGAACACGGGCTGCCGGACGGCGGCGAGAGCGACGTGCCCGGCGACGGCGAGGTGTCCGCCGGCAGTGATGCGCCGGTCGACGGTGAGGTGTCCGGCGCCCGCGATGCGTACGGCGCGAGCATGGCGTCCGGCAAGAGTGACGCGTCCGGCGCCCTTGTCGCGTCCGGCACGAACGACGCGTCCGGCACGAACGACGCGTCCGGCACGAAAGACGCGTCCGACGCGTCCGACGCGTCCGATGCACATGTCCCCTCCCATGGGGCCGAGGCGACGGAGGAGGCAGAGGAACCGTCCGGGCGGGAGGCTCCCTAGACGTCCCTGGACGTTCCTGGACGTCCCTGGACGGCCCTGGACGTCCCTGGACGGCCCTGGACGTTCCTGTGTCCTACGGGTGTCCTACGGGTGTCTCCGGGCGTGTTGTCCCGGCACGTCGGTGACCACTCCTGGTCGGTCCTGGGGCCCGCCCGACACCACCGCACGGCGGTTCGGTCATGGCATGATCGGCGCATGGTTCAGGGCAACGGGTACCTTCTGGACAACCGCCAGGCCGAGGCGGGTACCCGCTTCGACGCGCTGTCCGCCCTCTTCGACGCCTCGACGTTCCGGCACTTCGAGGCGGTAGGGATCGACGAGGGGTGGCGGTGCTGGGAAGTCGGTGCCGGAGGACCGACCGTCGCCGCGTGGCTCGCCGAACGCACCGGACCTCGCGGGCGCGTGCTCGCCACCGACATCGACGTGTCCTGGGCCGGCACGGCCGCCGCCGGGGGAGTCGAAGTGCTCCGCCACGACGTCGCCCTCGACGAACCCCCGGCCGGTCCCTTCGACCTGATCCACGCCCGCCTCGTCCTCGTCCACGTCACCGACCGCGATGCTGCGCTGCGCACCCTGGTCCGGGCGCTGCGCCCCGGCGGCTGGCTGCTGATCGAGGACGCCGACCCCGCGCTGCAGCCGCTGATCTGCCCCGATGCGTACGGCCCCGAGCAGGAGCTCGCCAACCGGCTGCGCAGCGGCTTCCGTCAGCTGCTGCAGCAGCGCGGTGCGGATCTCGCCTACGGACGCAAACTGCCGCGGCTGCTGCGCGAGGCCGGTCTCGCCGATGTGGAGGCCGACGCCTACTTCCCGATCTCCTCGCCCGCGTGCGACACCCTCGAAGCGGCCACGGTCCACCAGGTGCGCGACAAGCTCACCGCTGCGGGCCTCGCCACCGACGAGGAGATCGAGCAGCACCTCGCCAACATCGCGGCAGGGCGCCTCGACCTCGCCACCTCACCGATGATCTCGGCCTGGGGCCGCCGGCCCGTGGAAGACGGCCGCTAGCCACCCCCTAGCCATCCCTGGCCGGGGTGTCGCGTCCCGGCCGGCGCACCGAGGGCCGCGACGCCCTCCGGAGAACCGTGAAATCGCCCCGCGCCCGGCGCTCACGGCCGCCCCCGGCGAAACGGTTTCGCGGCAGCTCTTCCGTACGCCATAGGATTGGGCCGGAAAAGTTCACAGGAGCATTCGACGAGAAGACTCCGCCTGGACTCTCCGCCCGGAACACTCCGCCCAGAACACCAGAGGATCGCTGCATGCCTGGCATCACGCGCGAGGAGGTCGCCCACCTCGCCCGGCTGGCACGTCTGGAGCTGAAGGCAGAAGAGCTCGACCACTTCGCCGGACAGCTCGACGACATCATCGGCGCGGTCGCCCGCGTCTCCGAGGTCGCCGACCAAGACGTACCGCCGACCTCCCACCCGCTGCCCCTGACCAACGTGATGCGGCCGGACGAGGTCCGTCCGTCGCTGACCCCCGAGCAGGCGCTCTCCGGCGCCCCGGCCCAGGAGCAGCAGCGTTTCAAGGTGCCGCAGATCCTGGGGGAGGAGTGACCGACATGGCAGACCTGATCAAGCTCACCGCCGCCGGGATCGCGGCGAAGATCGCCGCCGGCGAGGTCACCGCCGTCGAGGTGACCGAGGCCCACCTGGCCCGCATCGAGGCCGTCGACGAGAAGGTGCACGCCTTCCTGCACGTCGACCGTGAGGGTGCGCTCGCCCAGGCCCGCGCCGTGGACGAGAAGCGCGCCCGCGGCGAGCAGCTCGGCCCGCTGGCCGGCGTCCCGCTCGCGCTCAAGGACATCTTCACGACGGAGGGCATTCCCACCACCGTCGGCTCGAAGATCCTCGAAGGCTGGCTCCCGCCGTACGACGCGACGCTGACCAAGAAGCTCAAGGCCGCCGACGTCGTCATCCTCGGCAAGACCAACATGGACGAGTTCGCCATGGGGTCGTCGACGGAGAACAGCGCCTACGGGCCGACCGGCAACCCCTGGGACCTCACCAAGATCCCCGGTGGCTCCGGCGGCGGCTCCAGCGCCGCCCTCGCCTCCTACGAGGCCCCGCTCGCCATCGGCACGGACACCGGCGGTTCCATCCGCCAGCCCGCGTCCGTCACCGGCACGGTCGGCGTCAAGCCCACCTACGGCGGCGTCTCCCGCTACGGCATGGTGGCGTTCTCCAGCTCCCTGGACCAGGGCGGCCCCTGCGCCCGTACGGTCCTGGACGCGGCGCTGCTCCACGAGGTCATCGCCGGCCACGACCCGCTGGACTCCACCTCCATCGACGCGCCGGTCCCGCCGGTGGTCGAGGCGGCCCGCAACGGCAGCGTCGAGGGCATGCGCGTCGGCGTCGTCAAGCAGTTCCGCGGTGAGGGCTACCAGGCCGGTGTCATCCAGCGTTTCGACGAGTCCGTCGAGCTGCTGAAGGAGCTGGGCGCCGAGATCGTCGAGCTGGACTGCCCGTCCTTCGACCTGGCGCTGTCCGCGTACTACCTGATCGCGCCCTCGGAGTGCTCCTCCAACCTGGCCCGCTTCGACGCCATGCGCTACGGCCTGCGGGTCGGCGACGACGGCACGAAGTCCGCCGAGGACGTCACCGCGCTGACCCGTGAGGCCGGCTTCGGCGACGAGGTCAAGCGCCGCATCATCCTCGGCACCTACGCGCTCAGCTCCGGCTACTACGACGCGTACTACGGCTCCGCCCAGAAGGTGCGGACGCTGATCACCCGCGACTTCGAGAAGGCCTTCGAACAGGTCGACGTGATCGTTTCGCCGACCACACCGACCACCGCCTTCCCGATCGGCGAGCGCGCCGACGACCCGATGGCGATGTACCTCGCCGACCTGTGCACGATCCCCACCAACCTGGCAGGCAACGCGGCGATGTCGCTGCCCTGCGGCCTGGCCCCCGAGGACGGGATGCCGGTGGGCCTGCAGATCATCGCTCCTGCCATGGCCGACGACCGGCTCTACAAGGTCGGTGCCGCGGTCGAGACCGCGTTCACCGCCAAGTGGGGTCACCCGCTGCTTGAGGAGGCACCTGCACTGTGAGCGCCATGACCAAGAAGGCCAAGAACTTCAAGAAGTCCAAGGGCGGGCTGTACCTGTCCATCGGCAGCACCGCGTTCGGCGCCCTCAGCGTCGCCAAGCAGGCCAAGCTGGCCCGTCAGGAGAACGACACGCTCCGCCTGATCGACGCCGCCGTCTCGGCCGCGGCGATCGTCACCGGCCTGGCGATCCTCTACCGCGAACTGAAGCGCCTGGGCGACGACGACGTCCTGCTGGGCTGAGAGGGAAAGTTTCACCGTGACTGTCACTGACCTGGTGTCGTACGAGGACGCCCTCGCGACGTACGACCCCGTCATGGGCCTGGAGGTCCATGTCGAGCTCGGCACCAAGACCAAGATGTTCTGCGGGTGTTCCACCACCCTGGGCGCGGACGCCAATGCGCAGACCTGCCCCACCTGCCTGGGCCTGCCCGGCTCGCTGCCGGTCGTCAACGCGATCGGCGTCGAGTCCGCGATCAAGATCGGCCTGGCGCTGAACTGCTCCATCGCCGAATGGTGCCGCTTCGCCCGGAAGAACTACTTCTATCCGGACATGCCGAAGAACTTCCAGACCTCCCAGTACGACGAGCCCATCGCCTTCGACGGCTACCTCGACGTACAGCTGGAGGACGGGGAGATCTTCCGGGTGCACATCGAGCGCGCCCACATGGAGGAGGACACCGGCAAGTCCACCCACATCGGCGGTGCCACCGGCCGTATCCACGGCGCCCGGCACTCCCTCCTGGACTACAACCGCGCCGGCATCCCGCTCATCGAGATCGTCACCAAGCCCATCGAGGGCGCGGGCGAGCGGGCCCCCGAGGTCGCCAAGGCGTACGTCGCCGAGCTGCGCGAGCTCATCAAGGCGCTCGGCGTCTCCGAGGCCCGGATGGAGCAGGGCCAGCTGCGCTGCGACGTGAACCTGTCGCTGCGTCCCCAGGGCACCGAGACGTTCGGTACGCGTTCGGAGACCAAGAACGTCAACTCCCTGCGCTCCGTGGAGCGCGCGGCCCGGTTCGAGATCCAGCGGCACGCCGCGGTGCTCTCCTCCGGCGGCACGATCGTCCAGGAGACCCGGCACTTCCACGAGGAGGACGGCTCCACGACGGCCGGCCGCATCAAGGACAACGCCGAGGACTACCGCTACTTCCCCGAACCGGACCTGGTGCCGGTGGCCCCCTCGCGCGAGTGGGTCGAGGAACTGCGGGCCACGCTCCCCGAGCTGCCGCGGGTGCGCCGCAACCGGCTGCGCGAGGAGTGGGGCATCTCCGAGCACGACATGCAGTCGATCCTCAACGCGGGCGCGGTTGACCTGATCACCGCCACCGTCGACGCCGGGGCGGACTCCGCCTCGGCCCGTAAGTGGTGGATGGGCGAGCTGGCCCGCCGCGCCAACGAGGACGGCGTGGACCTGGCTGCCCTGCCGATCGCCCCGGAGCAGGTCGCCCGGGTCACCGCGCTGGTGGCCGACGGCTCGCTCAACGACAAGCTGGCCCGCCAGACCATCGAGGGCGTGCTGGCCGGCGAGGGCGACCCGGACACCGTCGTCGAGAAGCGCGGACTGAAGGTCGTCTCCGACGAGGGCGCCCTCGGTACCGCCGTCGACGAGGCCATCGCCGCCAACGCCGCCATCGCCGACAAGATCCGCGGCGGCAAGGTGGCCGCGGCCGGTGCCCTGGTCGGTGCGGTCATGAAGGCCACCCGGGGCCAGGCGGACGCGGCCCGCGTCCGTGAGCTGATCCTGGAGAAGCTGGGCGTCGAGGGCTGACGTACCCACCCGTCCGATGGCGCGGAGCGGCCGTCCTTCCGAGAGCGACTTCTCGGGAGGGCGGCCGCTTCGTCGTACGGCCCACCCGATTGGCCCGCCCGGCCGGGGAATGCCGGAGACTGCCGCCATGCTGTGATCGAGGAGAGGCCCCTCCGGCGTCCGAGGACGAGGGCGAGGACGAGGGCGAGGACGGGGCATCACCCTTCGGTCAGGTGGAGGAACCGTGCAGCAAGAATCTCTCGCCGCGAGGATCGGCCGGGTCGGCGTCTGGCACGGCGGGCTCGGCGGGGTGCCGGCCGCCGTCGCGCGCCGGGCGGCGGCCGAGATCGAGCAACTGGGGTACGGCGCCCTGTGGTTCGGCGAGACGCCGGCCACCGAGTCGGTGAGCCTGGCCGGTCTGCTGCTGGCCGCCACCGAGCGGATCACGGTCGCCACCGGTATCGCCAACATCTGGGTCAGGGATGCGTCCGCCGCGCACGCCGCCGCCCAGACCCTGGCCGAAGCGTACGACGGACGCTTCGTGCTGGGCCTGGGGGCGAGCCACGCCCCGCTGGTGGATGCGCGCGGCCACAGCTACGCCAAGCCGCTCGCGGCGATGCGGGCCTATCTCGACGCGATGGACGAGGCCCCGTACGAGGGCCCGACGGCCGATCCGGCGCCGGCCCGGGTGCTGGCGGCGCTCGGCCCGAAGATGCTGGAGCTGGCGCGGGACCGGACGGCCGGCGCCCACCCGTACTTCGTCACCCCCGAACACACCGCCCGCGCCCGCGAGATCCTCGGCGCCGGTCCGCTGCTCGCGCCGGAACAGGCCGTGCTGCTGGAGACCGACCCCGCGACGGCCCGCTCGCTGGCCCGTGAGCACCACACGCGTTTCTATCTGCAACTGCCGAACTACACCGGCAATCTGCGCCGCCTCGGCTTCGGGGACGAGGACTTCGCCGGCGGCGGCAGCGACCGGCTGGTGGACGCGATCGTGGCGTGGGGGAACGTGGACGCCGTCCGACGGCGGGTCGCCGAGCATCACGAGGCCGGAGCGGACCATGTTTCCCTGCAGCCCCTGGCGGCGGACCGCGGCCTGGGAATCGAGCAACTGCGGGAACTGGCGCCGGTGTTGATCGAATCCTGAGGCCGCGGTGGCGCGCGGTGAGTGGGGGCTGTCTCCCCCTCAGGCGGCGGCACCCGTGGTCGGCTGCGTGCTCGGGGTGTCCTTGTGGCTGATCGCCAGGTAGGCCACGAGCAGCACGATCGGCACGATGAGTGTCAGCGTGACCGGTCCCGTCCCCCAGCCGAGGCCGCCGCGAGCGCTGGTGACGCCCATCCAGTCGGCGAAGGAGGCCCCGAGCGGGCGGGTCAGTACGTACGCCCACCAGAAGGCGGCGACGGCGTTGAGTCCGAGGAAGCGTCCGGACAGTGCCGGCACCGCGATGAGGACGGTGAACAGGATGCCCGAGGGCAGATAGCCCCAGTGCAGGGTGCCTGCGGTGAGGTCGCCGACCGCGGTGCCGAGGGCGAAGGTGGCGAGCACGGTCGCCCAGTAGAACGTCTCGCGGCGGCGGGTGCGGATGCTGTGGATGGACAGCGTTCCCTCGGATACGTACCAGGCCGTCAGGAGTGCGGCCAGGCCGGCCGAGAAGGCGAGGACCGAGACCGTGTAGGGGATGCCGGCCACGACGTGCACGACATCGGCGGCCATGGTGCCGAAGACGCTGACCATGACGATGGCGGACCAGTAGACCCAGGGCCGGTAGCGGGTGGTCCGGAACTGGAGGACGAGCAGGGCCGCCAGCCCGACGAGCCCCAGGCTGCCGGCCGGTATCGGCCCGAGCGTCCGGCCGAGGTAGTCCGAGGCCGTCTCTCCCATGCCGGTGGTGAGCACCTTCACCCCCCAGAACAGGGCCGTGACCTGCGGCACCTTGCTCCAGCCCGGCCCGTGTCCGGCGTCGGGCACGGGGGCGGGGGACCGCCATTCGTCCACCGGTCGTGCCGGCGCCTCGCCGCTCGACTGTGCCATCGTCATGTCCGCCCTCCCGGCGCGGTGCGCCGTGTCCCCACCTGCTCGCTCCCGGGCATCGTTCAGCCGCCCACGCGTGCCCGGTGAGCGGCGCCCAGCTTTCGTCTACATGACTGTAGACGATCGGGTGGGGTGCGCCGCGACCGCCCTCGGGTCCGTGGTGCCGGGGCCGCCGTACCCGCTTTCGGGCCCGCTGGGGTCGTCCGGTGGCGCGGAGCGGCGGATGATCGTCCTGACAGCTCGGCGGAAGGGTGCGTACGGGAGCGGCGGGATGGGCGAGGACCCAGAGCACGGCGATCGGCCCGAAGGAGGCGATCGGCCTGAGGGAGGGGCCGGGGGCCGCAGCGAGGGACGCGGTGGTGCGGGCGGCTCGGTCGGCTCGGGCGGCCCTCCTGGACCGGGGAGGCCAGGTGGCCCGGGTGGCCCCGGCGGCCTGGACCGCAGGCGGTTCCTCGGGGCCGCCGCCGTGGGGGTCGCCGGTCTCGCCGTGGGGGCGACCGCCGGCTGTGACTCCACGTCCGGCACAAGCCCAGGCGCCGGCGACCAGCCGGACCTCGCCGCGGAGCGGGACCGGACGGGAAGCCCCGACTGGCGGATCCGCTCGACCGGTCCGCCCGACGCGGTCCAGGGTTACACCGACAAGGTGAGCGTCCTGCCCGGCGAGGAGTTCGGGCTGTACGTCTCGACCACCGCACCCGGCTTCCGTGTCGCGGCCTACCGGGTGGGCTGGTACCGCGGGGCCCAGGCCCGGCTGGTCTGGCATTCGGAGCGGGTCCCCGGACGGCGCCAGCGCCACCCGGGGCTGCTGCCCGGGACCCGCAGCGTACGGGCGGACTGGGAGCCCACCCTCCGTGTGCGCACCGGCGGTTGGCCGCCGGGCGCCTATCTGCTCCGGCTGGACGCGGAGCACGGGCACCAGCGATACGTCCCGATGGTCGTCCGCTCGGCCCGCACCGCCGGACGGACGGTGCTGATGCACGCGGTGGCGACCTGGCAGGCGTACAACGCGTGGGGTGGCTACAGCCTCTACCGGGGCGCGGACGGTGCGTACGGCACGCGCTCGCTGGCCGTCAGCTTCGACCGGCCCTACGACACCAACGGCGCCGGGAAGTTCCTGGTCTACGAGCGGGCACTGGTGGTCCTCGCGGAACGGCTCGGCCTTCCGCTGGCCTACACCACCGGGGTGGACGTCCACCGCGACCCCTCGGTGCTGCGGGGCGCCACGGCGGCGCTCTCGCCCGGCCACGACGAGTACTGGACCCCGCAGCAGCGGGAGCACGTCACCCGGGCCCGAGACGCCGGCACCAACCTGGCATTCCTCGGGGCCAATGCCTGTTTCCGCCGGGTCAGGCTGGAACCGGGACCGTCCGGTGCCCTGCGCACCGTGGTCTGCTACAAGACCTCCTACCGGGACGATCCGCACTTCGCCGGTCCGCACCGGGCCCTGCCGACCCACGACTTCCGCCAACCGCCCGCCGCCGACCCGGAGTCCGCCCTGACCGGCGTCTTCTACGAGGGCTACCCGACGGATGCGCCCTATGTCGTGCACAGTGCGGACCACTGGCTCTTCGCGGGGACGGGCGCGAAGCGGGGCGAGGCCTTCGACCACCTGGTCGGGGTGGAGTACGACCGGGTGACCCCACAGGCGCCCACACCGGAGCGGCTGGAGATCCTCGCCCACTCGCCGCTGGTCTGCAACGGCCGGCGCAGCCACGCGGACTCCGCCTACTACACCGTGCCGAGCGGCGCCGGAGTCTTCTCCTCCGGAACGATGCGGTGGGTCGAGGCCCTGATGGCCGCCACGCGCGACGGCGGCCGCGACCACGGCATGGACGACCGGACGCGGGCCTTCGTCACCCGCACCACCGAGAATCTGCTCCGCGCCTTTGCCGTGGCACCCGCGGCGAAGACCCGGCCGGCCCCTCGGAACAACGTCCCTGCTGTGTACGGGACTTAGGGCGGGACCTAGGACGGGACTTGGGACGGGACTTGGGACGGGACTCAGGGCCGTCCCCCCCCGTCCGTCCGACGGCCGGGCTCGGGCGTGGGCCGATCTGCTGGAGGGTGTTCCCCGCTCTGCTGGAGGGGTGTCCCCCGCCTCTGGGTGTTCCCCGCCTCCGGGTGCGTCGCTGGAGTTGCCCCCACCGAGATTGGGGGGACAGTCGCAGTGAGTACCGGCGGCCGCGCTTCTAGCGTCTGACGGTGTGAGATATGTACCGAACAAAGCGAAGAAACCTCCCTTTGGTGTGCGCCGGCCGG
This sequence comes from Streptomyces sp. NPDC015125, assembly GCF_043080045.1. Lineage (NCBI taxonomy): Bacteria > Bacillati > Actinomycetota > Actinomycetes > Kitasatosporales > Streptomycetaceae > Streptomyces > Streptomyces sp. NPDC015125. The sequence continues at coordinate 247,693 of NZ_JBIBVF010000001.1, read as the reverse complement.
AGCGACGTGCGACCGCGTCGGCTGCCGCCTCCGGCAAGAGGCCCTCGGGCGAGTGGCGGTTCCGCCACGTCGAGCCCCGCGAACCGATCGCGGCCGCGCTGGAGATGCCGCACCCGGACAAGAAGCGGCACCACGCCCTGCGCCGCGCCTCGGCAGCGGGCCTCGCCCTCGCCGCCTGCCTCACCGCTTCCCCCGCCGTGTCCGCGGCCACCGCGCCCCCCGCCGCGGACCGGGACCGCGACCGGGCCGCGACAACCGCCGGATCCGGCACCGAGCCCGGCACCCGGGCCGGGCTCGACCGCTACTACCGGCAGCGCCTCACCTGGGGCAGCTGCATCAAGGGCCCCGACGACACGATGGGTCATGACCTGGAGAAGGCCGGCGTGCAGTGCGCGGACGTGACCGTGCCGCTGGACTACGCCGACCCCCGGGGCCGAACGATCACCGTCGCGATATCCCGGCTCAAGGCCACCGACACCCGCCACCGCATCGGCTCGATGCTCCTCAACAGCGGCGGCCCGGGCGGCACCGCCCTTGAGTCCCCGCCGGACGTCCGCAAGGCGATGAAAGCGGTCGGCCCGCGCTACGACATCATCGGCTTCGACCCGCGCTTCGTCGGACGCAGCTCTCCGCTGGACTGCGGCTGGTCCGTCGGCACCAGCATCCTCTCGGCCGGTCTCAGCCGCGCGAGCTTCGAGCGGCAGGTCACCTTCCAGAAGGACCTGGCCGACACGTGCCGGGCCGCCAACGCGTCGGTGCTGCCGCACATCACCACCCGCAATACGGCTCGCGACATGGACGTCATCCGCGGTGCGCTCGGCGAGCGGAAAATCTCCTACCTGGGCTACTCCTACGGAACCTACTTGGGCACGGTGTACACCCAGTTGTTCCCCGGCCGCTTCGACCGGACGGTGCTCGACGGGGCACTCGCCCCGGACGACTACGGCCCCCGGCTGTTGCAGGGCGCCGAGCCCGAGAACGAGCGGGCGCTCTCCGACTGGGCCGCCTGGTCGGCGCGCCGCAACGCCACCTACGGCCTCGGCCGCACCCGTGCCGAAGTGCTCGCCACGGTCCACAGCGTTGTCGCGGCGTCCGCGCGCGGCCTGACGGTCGGCACCGCACCCGAGGTCTTCCGCCTCGACGACACCCAGGTGCCGTCCCTGATCACCGGCGCGATCGCGGACGACACCGACCCGCAGCGGGCCGCCCTCGCCGAGCAGCTGTCCGTACTGGCCAAGGCCGCGGGCGGGCGGTCGACCCGGCTGTCTCCGCAGTTCGCCGCAGCGCTGCGGAGCATGCTGAACGGCGAGGATGCGAAGTCCGCCGGGGCGCAGTCCGCGATCATCTGCGGGGACAAGCCGGCCCCGCGAGACCCCGAGCGCTACTGGCGGGACATCGAGCGCAGCCGCACCGCGCATGCGCTGTTCGGCCCGCTGACCAACAACATCGGACCGTGCGCCTTCTGGGACCGGCCGCGCGAGAAGCCCACCCAGGTGCGCCACGACGCCCCGGCGCTGATCGTGGCCGCCACCGGCGACCCGCGCGTCACGTACAAGAGCAGTCTCGCTCTGCACGGCCTGCTGCCGAGCTCCCAGCTGATCACCCTCAAGGGCGCCAACCGGCACGCGCTCTACGGCGAATACGGCAACGCCTGCGTGGACGGCAAGGTCAACCAGTACCTGGCCACCGGCAAGCTGCCGAAGAGCGACCAGACCTGCGTCAAGCGGGCCGACCAGGACGTGTCCGACGGGTCGCGTGACTTCTGAGCGTCCTGACCGTTCCGGTCGCGGGGGGGGGGGGGCGGGACGCCTGTGGCCATGACGTTCACCTTGACCTTGACCTGCCGGATGCCCTCTGGTTCCGGCAAGCGGCTGCAGGGCTCCCAACCAGCGGCTGCGGCACGGCTCTTCGGGCTCTCCTCGGCGTCCTTCCCCTCCTCGCGCCCGTGTTAGCCGGACGTTAGCGAAGTGGCAGCTTCACGGTAGTGGCCCAGACCAGAGTGGGTGACGTACCGAGGAAACAACGACACCGACTGCCCCGGGGGACCCGAGATGAGCTCCAGCACCACTGCCCGCACCGTTCGTCGCCGCAGCCTGCGCATTGCCGTCGCGGCCCTGACCGCAGCCGCCGGCCTCACGCTGACCGCCTGCTCCGGCTCGGACGTCAACGGGGCGAAGCCCGCGGGCCGCACGGACGGGGGAGCGGCCGCCGCCGACCCCAGTGGCGCGGACTCCTCCGCCGGAGCGCAGGGTTCCGATGCCCAGGCGGCCCCCGATGCCAAGGTCGATGCCAAGGCGGGCGCCAAGGCGGGTGCTGAGGGCAAGCAGTCGGGCGGCGCGCACTCCACGGGCGGTGGCGGGGCGGGCGCGGGCGGCGTCCAGCGCTGCCACACCTCCGGCCTCAAGGCGTCATTCGCCACGGGCGGCGATGCGACCCCGGACCCGAACGCGGGCGGCTCGACGACCACCAGCATCGTGCTGACCAACAAGGGCAGCAGCACCTGCAAGATCGGCGGCTTCCCGGGCGTGGACCTCAAGTCCGAGAACGGCGGCGAGCGCTGGTCGCTGGCCCGCTCGTCGAAGAAGTTCAGCTCGATCACCCTGCAGCCCGGGGACAGCACCGACTTCACGATCAACCTCGCCATGACCAAGGAAGACAAGGGCTTCTACCAGCCCGCCTATGCGGACGTCACCCCGCCCAACGAGACGACCTCGCTGACCGTGGAATGGCCCTGGGGCACGCTCGTCGACCAGCGGGGCGCCACCCACCCGGCCACCTTCGTCAACCCCATCGGCTGATCACCTCGGTGCTGCCCTGGACTTGAGCCCACAACTGTTCTGAGCCCGACCAGCTCAGAGCGTCAAGGACGAACAAGGAGATCACTATGAAGTCGTGGCGTACTCGAATCGGTGCCGGTCTCGCGGTCGGTGCCGCAGTGGTCGCCATTCCACTGACCGCCACTGCCGCCTCCGCCGCCCCGCCCCCCGGCAGTGGCTGGACCGAGGCCGGTGCCGAGCGGTACCCCTCGAAGGGGGAGTGCGAGGCGTCGGAACTCCCGAATGCCCAGGCGAACGGGTACCACGAGGTGTGGTGCGACGACAGCAAGGCCATCATGCCTATCTTCTACCGCTGACCGGTCTCCGCTCGGCGGGGACTCGTCCCGCTGACGTTGAGCCGAGAAGGTCCGCTGCCCCCGGTGTGCCGCACCGGGGGTAGCGGACGTTCCGCTGCACGGCCCCGCGCCCCAGGCGCCGGGCCACCCCCGGCCGCTTTCCGGCTCAGTCGGTGACGTCGGCGAGGAACGCGGCCCAGGCGGTGGCGCCCAGGGTGAGGACCGGGCCGCCCGGGTTCTTGGAGTCGCGGACGTGGATGGCGTGGGGGCAGGAGGCGACCTCTACGCAGTCGCCGCCCTCGTCGCTGCTGTAGCTGGACTTGTGCCAGGCGTAGGCGACTTCGATGCAGTCGCCGCCCGCGCTACCGCTGTAGCTGGACTTGAACCAGGTGAGATCGTCGTCGGCGGTGTGCGGAGCTGCTGCGCTGGTCATGACTCTCCTAGCAGTTCATCCAGCAGACCCATGCTCTCCTCGGGGGTGAGGGCCTGTGAACGCAGCATCCCATATTTCTGTTGATACACACTGACTTCGTCGGCGTCGTCGACAAGGAAGCTCACCCTCTGCGCTTCGATGTAGGTGAGGTGCTCATGTTCCGGCGTTTCCAGCAGAATCATCGGCCCGGCAAGTCCAGCATGGGCGCGCCGGGTCGGCATGATTTGCAGCCCGAGGAAGGGTAGTTCGGCGCACCTTCGCAGGTGTTGGATCTGCTGGCGTAAGACGTCCGGGCCCCCTAGAGGACGATGCAGGATCACTTCCTCCAGGATGAAGTTCATCATCGGTGGCGGAGTCCGCTGGAGTACCTGTTGCCGGTCGAGCCGTGCCGAGACCCATTCATCAGCTGTCTCCTCATGAACCGGTGGGTACAGACACGAGAACACCTCGGTCGCATACGCCTTGGTCTGCAACAGGCCGGGCACCACCTGGTTCTGGTAGGAGAGCAGGGTCAGTGCCTCCTCCTCGTGTTCCACCAGGTCCTGGACGAACGCGGGCAGCTTCTCCCGCTCCGGCACCTTTGCCACCGCGACCGCTAACGCCCCCTTGGTGCCGAGGATTTCGTCCAGCGTCTCGGCCAGGTCGATCTTCAGCGGTCTGCGGCCCTGCTCGATCGAGCCGATCGTGTCCTCGTGCAGTCCCACCTGCTCGGCCAGCTCGGGCTGGGTGATGCGGGCGGCCTTCCGGAAGTGACTCAGCTGGGCGCCGATCACATGCCAGGAAGTGATCCTCTTCGGTTTGTTCGCCGGGTGCATGCGCTCTGCCTTCCCCTCCCCGCGACGGCGTGACACCGCCGGATGTCGTACAACGAATCCGTACGACCTGACGCTGTGGTCCAGCATAGTCACGCAGTGTGACAGTGGCGCCATGCAAAAGGAGATGCAGGAACAACTCTGCGCCCGCACCGCGTTTTACCGGCGTGAGCGCCGATCGGTCCCGCGGGCACGGCGGTTCGCCCGTACCGCCCTCGCCGACTGGGACCTGGACCACCTCGCGGACGACGTCCTGCTGTGTGTGAGCGAACTGGCCACCAATGCCGTGCTGCACGGCGTTCCGCCCGGCCGTGGGTACCGGTTGTGCCTGTCGCTGGACGAGGGCGGGCTACTGCGCGTTGAGGTGCACGACAGCGGCGCCGGGGAGCCGCGGCTGCCCGTGCCGCTGCCGTACGACGGTGACGAGGGCGAGTCCGGGCGGGGGTTGCTGCTGGTGTCCGCGCTCGCCGACGGGTGGGGCGTCGACGAGCGCGTGCCGGGGAAGATCGTGTGGTGCGAGTTCCGCTGCTACGGCAAGAACTACGGCGAGAACTACGGCGAGAACTACGGCGAGAAGTGCGGTCGGAAGTGCGGTCCGAACTGCGGTCGGAACAGCGGTCGGAACTGTGGAACGGGCTATGGCAAGCCGTGAACGTGCGGGCCCACCGCGTTCGACCAGGCGTTGCCGCTCGCCGCGTCCCAGTTGGTCGACCAGGTCATGGCGCCCCGGATGCCGGGGTAGGTCCTGGGCGGTTTGAAGGAGCCGCAGGCGGTGCCCTGGGCGAGGCAGTCCAGGGCGGCGTTGATGACGGACGGGGCGACATGGCCGCCGCCCGCGGCACGGGTGGAGGCGGGCAGGCCCAGGCCCACCTGGGAGGGGTCGAGGCCGCCTTCGAGCTGGATGCAGGCCAGTGCGGTGAGGAAGTCGACGGTGCCCTGGGAGTAGACCTTGCCGTCGCAGCCGAGCATGGAACCGCTGTTGTAGTACTGCGTGTTGACGACGGTGAGGATGTCCTTGACGTTCAGTGCGGTCCGGAAGTAGCCACCCGAGGTGGACTGCATGTCGAGGGTCTGGGGAGCCATGGTGAGGACGAGCTTGCCGCCCGCCTTCTGGGACAGCGAGCGCAGCGCCTGGCTCATATAGGTCGGGTCGAGGCCGTTTTCGAGGTCGATGTCGACGCCGTCGAAGCCGTACTGCTGCATGAGGGCGTAGAGGCTGGCGGCGAAGTTGGCCGCCGAGGCGGTGTCGTTGACGGAGACGGTGCCCTTCTCGCCGCCGACGGAGAGGATCACCGAGGTGCCGGCCGCCTGCTTGGCCTTGATGTCGGCCTTGAACTGGTCGACGGTGTAGCCGCCCAGGCCGGCCGAGTCGAGGCTGAAGGTGACGGCGCCGGGCGTGGTGGTGGCGTCGGCGAAGGCGACGGCGATGATGTCGTACTGGCCGGGCACATCACCGAGCTTCTGGACGGTGGCGCCGTTGTTGAAGTTCTGCCAGTAGCCGGTGACCGCGTGCTTGCGGACCGTGGGGGTGCCGCCGCTTCCGGAGGGGGCGGTGGTGGCCGTGATCTCCGCCGAACGGGCCGATTCGCCGGCCGCGTTGGTGGCCGTGACCTGGAAGCGGTAGGCGGTGGCGGGTGTCAGGCCCGAGACCGTTGCCGAAGTGCCGCTCACCGTCCGGTACTTGGTGCCGTCGCGGTAGACGGTGTAGCCGGTGGCGCCGGAGGCCTGGTTCCAGGCCAGGGTCACGGAGGACGGGGTCACCGCGTTGGCCGTGAGGCCGCCGGGGGTGGCCGGGGCCTCCGGTCCGGGGTCGGCGCCGCCCCCACCGTCGGGTCCGAGCACACTGAAGTCGTCGGCGACGTAGGCGGGTTGGCCGTACCAGCCATGGGTGTAGACCGTGACGGATGTCGTGGTGGGGCCCGTGGTGAAGGAGGTGCTGAGCTGCTGCCAGCCGGTGGCGGACGGGGTCCAGGTGGAGACGTCCGTGGTGCCGGTGCCGGAGGCGCCCAGGTAGACGTAGGAGCCCTGGACGTATGCGCCGAGCCGGTAGGTCGAGCCGGGCCGGACGGCGACGGTCTGGGCGCAGGTGGCGTTGTCGGAGGCGGTGGGGGTGGCCTTGAGGGCGCCGGTGCCGCCGTGGACGGGGGAGTCGACGGTGCTGCCGCTGCCTGCCGAACAGGTCCAGTTGCTCAGGCCGGACTCGTAGCCGGCGTTCCTGGCGGCGTTGACATCGGCCGCAGTGGCCGCAGTGGCCGCAGTGGCCGCGGTTGCCGACGCGGCCGACGCGGCAGGGGTGGGGCCGGAGAGGGTGGCCGCTGTGGCGGCGAGGGCCGTCAGTGCCGCGGCGAGGAGGCGTCTGTGGCGGGTGGGGCGGGTGCGTGCGGTGCGAGGCATGGCTGTCTCCAGTGCCGAGGGGGGAACACGGGGAGAACTGCAGCAAGACGGTGGCTACCGCTACTGGGCACAGAATGGTTCAGACCAATAGGGCGGTCAAGGGGTCCGGCGCAACGGGGACTTGCGCGTGCCGGGCACGGAGATCGTCCGACGCGACACCTCACGCCCCGAACGCGAGGTCACCACCGAGACCAGCATCAACCGGACCGTGCACGACCTCATCCTCTGGTTCGCCACCCGCCACCCGCCACCCGCCACCCGCCACCCGTCACCCGCCACCCGCCCCCGGGGCGGTCAGTCAGGCTGGACCAGGGCTTCTCCCGCACGCCTAGGCCACCCCCGCCGGCTGTGGCGTCGTGGGCCGATCCTCCGTGGCGACCTCCGCCACTGCGGCCTGCCGGCCCCAGGTCGTACCGACGAGGACGAGGACCGCCCCGGCCGCGCCGAGCAGGCCGGGCCGGTCCCCGCCGGCGGCGACGCCGATCACGGCCGCCCAGAGCGGCTCGGTGCCCAGCAGCAGGCTCACGCGGGACGGCGAGGTGCGGCGTACCGCCCACATCTGGACGAAGAAGGCGAAGAGCGTGCACATCAGCGCCAGGTAGAGGAGTGCGGCCCACTGCTGGGGGGAGTAGGCGGCCGCGACAGCCACCGGTGAGACGGGGGCGAAGGGCGAGGCGAGCGCGAAGACCGCGATGGCGCCGCTGAACTGAACCACCGTCAGCGCCGCCGAGTCGGTCGAACGGACCGACTTCATACGGCTCATGGCCATCACGTGCACGGTGCGGGCGACGGCCGCGAGCAGCATCAGGAGATCGCCGGACGACGGGGTGGTGAACCCCGACCCCTGGGTCAGCAGGGCCACACCGGTCACGGACAGTGCCGCTGCGCCGATGAACGCCCCGGTGGGGCGGGTGCGGGTCGCCACGGCCTCCGCGAGCGGGGTGAAGACCATGGTCAGGCTGATGATGAGGCCCGCGTTGGTCGCCGAGGTGTGCACCACCCCGAACGTCTCCAGCACCAGGACGCCGGACAGGAGCATGCCGAGGACCGCGCCCGCGCCGATCTCCCGGGCGCTCAGCCGGGTGATCCCGCGGCCCGCGACCACTGCCATCACCGGCGCGGCCACCACGAACCGCAGCAGGAGCAGGGCGATGACGGTGGTCGTGGTGGCCAGCTCCTTGGCGGCCAGGTAGCTGGAACCCCAGACGACGGCCACCAGGACGACCGGCACATCGATGAGCCAGAGGGGTCGGTTGCCGGGGCGGGTGGTGCCGGAAGTCAGGGCGGTCATGGTGGTGGGGGTCCTTGTGCGACGAGTGCGGCCGTTCGGCCAATGCGGCCGTTCGGTGAGTGCGGCCGTTCGGCCAGTGCGGCCGTCCGGCGAGTGCGGCCGTCCGGCGGGGGAGGTCGACATGATCTTCCCAGGGCGGTGTGCCCGCTGGGAACAGCAGTCGCGCGCCGGAACCGGCCACGTCCGCTTCCGGTCAGCGCGGTGGTACGTCCCCGGGCCGGGCACCGTGCGTCCGCCGAAGATCCCGGGTTGCGCCACCGCTGCTCCGGCAGGCGCTCCCGCGCCCACGGCACGAGTTCTCTCTCCCCGATGCGAGTTCCCCATTTCCGGCTCTTTGTGGGGAAGTCCACAAACACCTCAAAGGATCTCCCCGGGCTGACACCCTGCACGGAAGAAGGGGGTCCGCCGCTCCCTCACGGGCTCCCTCACGGGCTCGCGGCGGGCTCGCCCGCCCCCGTACATCCGCGCTCGGCACCACCCGCTCCCGGGAGATATCGACGCACAACCCCGGGAAGCAGACGAGGTCCGTGACCGCTCTGGCTCGGTGGTGTCTCAGGCGCCGCATCGTGGTGATCGTGCTCTGGCTGGCCGTCTTCGCGGGGGTCGCGGCCGCCGCGGCGGTGACGGGGTCCGCGTACTCGAACAACTACGAGGTGCCCGGCACCGAATCCGGACGGGCCTCGGCCCTGCTCGACCGGACCTTCCCCGGGCAGTCCGGGGACAGCGACACCCTCGTGTGGCACACGGAGTCCACCACGGTGCGGTCCACCGCGGTCCGCACGACGATGACGCACACCCTGGAGAAGATCGCCGACCTGCCCGGCGTCGCCGAGGTGCACGGCCCCTACGGCGGGCCGGGCGCGCGCCCGGCCGGTGGCCAGGACGCGCAGCAGATCAGCAAGGACGGGCACACCGCCTACGCCTCCGTGCTCTTCGACCGCGCCACCGACGACCTGGACCCCGCCCAGGTCCGCAAGGTCGTCGACACCGCGCAGACCGCGTCCGGCAACGGCCTCCAGGTCGAGCTGGGCGGCGGGGGGATCGCACTGACCGAGGCGCCGCGCGCCCAGCTCGCGGAAATCATCGGGCTCGGCGCCGCGGCCGTGGTGCTCTTCCTCGCCTTCGGGTCGCTCGCCGCGACCTTCCTGCCGATCGTCACCGCGCTGGCCGCCGTCGGCACCGCCTCGGCCGCCATCACCCTGCTCAGCCATGCGATGACCGTCGCCGACTTCGCCCCGATGCTCGGCATGCTGATCGGCCTCGGCGTCGGGATCGACTACGCGCTGTTCATCGTCACCCGGCACCGCAAGGGCCTGCGCGCGGGCCTGCCGGTCGGCGAGGCCGCCGTCCGCGCCGTCTCGGTGTCCGGGCGCGCGGTCGTCTTCGCCGGGGCCACCGTCTGTATCGCGCTGCTGGGCATGCTGATCCTGCGGCTGAGCTTCCTCAACGGGGTCGCCCTGGCCGCCTCGCTCACCGTCGTCCTGACGGTGGCCGCGTCCGTCACCCTGCTGCCCGCGCTGCTCGGACTGATCGGGATGCGGGCGCTCGGCCGCCGCGAGCGACGGCGGCTGGCCGAGCAGGGGCCCCGGCCCGAGCGGCCCGCCGGTATCGCGGCCCGCTGGTCCGGGTTCGTCGAGCGGCACCCCAAGCTGCTGGGGATGGCCGCGGCGGCCGTCATGACCGTCCTCGCCCTGCCGACGCTCGGACTGCATCTGGGCACCTCCGACCAGGGCAACAACCCGGCCACCTCGACCACCCGCAAGGCCTACGACCTGCTGGCGGGCGGCGGGCCCGGCGACGCCCGCGGGAGCGGCTTCGGGCCCGGATTCAACGGGCCGCTGACCCTCGTCGGCACCCTGGACGGCGCCAAGGACCGGGTCGCCTTCGACAAGCTGCCGCAGCGGCTGCGGGACACGCCCGGTATCGACCGGGTCAGTGCTCCCGAGTTCGACGGCAGCCACAGCACCGGCGTGATCACCGTCGTCCCCACCACCTCACCGCAGTCCCGGCAGACCTCCGACCTGGTGGAACACCTGCGTACCGAGGTACTGCCCGCGGCCGGGGGCGCCGGCACGCTGCGGGTGCAGGTCGGCGGCATCACCGCGAGCTACGACGACTTCGCCTCCGTCATCGTCGGCAAGCTGCCGCTCTTCATCGGCGTGGTCATCGCGCTCGGCTCGGCCCTGCTGCTGCTCGCCTTCCGCAGCATCGGCATCCCGCTCAAGGCCGCGCTGATGAATCTCGCGGCCGTCGCCTCGTCCTTCGGGATCGTCGTCGCGGTCTTCCAATGGGGCTGGGGCAGCGAGCTGCTGGGGCTGGGCAGCGCCGGCCCGATCGAGCCGTTCCTGCCGGTCATCATGGTCTCCGTGCTCTTCGGCCTGTCCATGGACTACCAGGTGTTCCTGGTCTCCCGGATGTACGAGGAGTGGCAGCTGACAGGGAACAACTGCCGGGCGGTACGGGTCGGCCTCGCCGAGACCAGCCGGGTGATCAACTCGGCGGCGGTCATCATGATCGCGGTGTTCGCGGCCTTCATCCTCAGCGGGGACCGGACCATCGCGATGTTCGGCATCGGCCTGGCCTGCGCCGTCGCCCTGGACGCCTTTGTGCTCCGTACGCTGCTGGTGCCCGCCCTGATGCACCTGCTGGGCGGCGCCAACTGGTGGCTGCCGTCCTGGCTCGACCGGTGGCTGCCCCGGATCAGCATCGAGCCGCCGCCGGAACCGGGCGCGGCGGCGGGGCTGCCCGGGCCACAGGGCGGGGAGAAACCGCTGGTGGGGGTGTAGGACCGGCGCCGGACGGGCACTCGCGGGGCCCCGCGGACGGCGTGTCGCCGTCTGCCGCCCGCCGGCCGCCGCCGTTCTCATCTCACTCTCAGATGCGGCACCTACGGTCGCGCCCATGGGAACGACCAGGACGACCGAGAACCGAACCGACGACGAGAAGACCGTGCCGGCGCAGGGGGCCAAGGAGACTGCTGCGATCCCGGAGACCACCGAGGCGGAGGCGGCCGGGAAGGCCGCCGCCAAGGCCGATGAGCAGGCCGACGACAACGCCGCCCTCGCCGCGCAGGACGAGGCCGGTGACCTCGAAGCGGACGACGGCGTCGAGGACCCCGACCGCGTCCCGCACACCGCCGGGTCCACCACCGGGATCGCCGCCGGCGCCGGTGCCGTCGTCGCCGCGGGGCTGGGCCTCGCGTCCGTCACCGGCACCTGGCTCGGCACCACGCTGGCCGAGCGCGCGAACCTGATGGGCCAGATCAAGGTCCAGTCGGGCAAGGCCCAGGCCGCCGACCAGATCTCCGCCGTCTACGGCGCCTCCTGGCACACCAACGCCCTGGTCAACGGCTTCTTCGCGCTGCTTGCCGTGATTGCCGGCGTGGTGGTGGTGACCACCAGGCAGCGCCCCACCTGGGTGCGGGCCGTCGCCTGGGGCGGGCTGGCGCTCGGCGTGCTGGGGATCCTGATCTCCGCGGGCATGTACCTCGACCTGTTCGGGAACATGCCGACCGTTCCCAAGGCCCCCGCGGGCGGCGCCGGACCCCCGGCTCCGTAAGCACGTCCGGGCCGCTTTCTAAGCACCGTACGGGTGCCGCGGGCGGTGCCTAAGGAACCCCCGGGCGGCATCGTGGGTTTCTGAGCACCGCCCGGGGCCGAAGATCGGGAACTCTCCCGATGTGGCGGACCCCCCTTGGCGACGAGGCTTGAGCACATCGACAAGCCGTCGAGTGACCACCTCACCGCCGTCAGGGAGACCCACCATGTACCGCTCCGAGCTGGAGATCCGGATCCGTCACGAAGAGCTGCGCCGCGAGGCCGACCGGCAGCGCCTGGTGCGCGAGGCGACCGAGGCCCCGCGGAACGGGCGCCGTGGCGCCGCCCGTTCCGGGACGGACGAACCCGGAGGGCGGGTGAGGACCCGGGGCAGGTGGCTGCGGATCCGCCGCGCCGCCGCCTGACCGCGACGCTCACATGACGCCCCCGGTGCCGGCCCTGCCGCCCGGCCCGCAGCCGTCCGCCCGGCCCCAGGTGCCTTCCGCACCGGGCCGGGCGTTTCGCGTACCGAAGCCCCCTGCCGGAATGTCAGACGGCTGTGCGATGCTCACCGGCGTGGAGACCAGGTCCGTCAGTCCCGTGTTCGTCGGCCGTGCGGCCGAACTCGCCGCGTTGGGGGACGCGCTCGCCCGCATCACGGCGTCCGGCGATCCCCAGGCCCTGCTGATCGGCGGTGAGGCCGGGGTCGGCAAGACCCGTCTCATCGAGGAGTTCTGCGAGTCGGCCCGCGCCGCCGGTGCGCTCGTCGCGCTCGGCGGCTGCATCGAGATCGGCTCCGAAGGCCTGCCCTTCGCGCCGTTCTCCTCGATCCTGCACACCCTCAACTGGCATCTGCGCGACGAGCTGGCCGCCGCCGTCGCCGGCCAGGAGGGCGAACTCTCCCGCATCCTGCCCGAATTGGGGGAGACACCCGGCGAGGCGCACGACGAGGAGATCGGCCGCGCCCGCCTCTTCGAGCTGACCGCCCGCCTCCTGGAGCGGCTCGCCGCCCACCGCACCCTCGTCATCGTCGTCGAGGACCTCCACTGGGCCGACCGCTCCACCCGCGAGCTGCTCGCCTACCTCCTGCGCTCCCTGCACGACGCAGGCGTCCTCCTGGTGGCGACGTACCGCTCGGACGACATCCACCGCCGCCACCCCCTGCGCCCCTTCCTCGCCGAGATCGACCGGATGCGCACGGTCCGCCGCGTCGAACTGGCCCGCTTCAACCGCGAGGAGGTCCGCTCCCAGATCGCCGGGATCCACGGCAGCGACCCCGAAGAGGACACCGTCGACCGGGTCTTCAAGCGCTCCGAGGGCAACGCCTTCTTCGTCGAGGAACTGGCCCGCAGCCTCGCCGACGGCGCCCTGCACGGCCTCAGCGACCCCCTGCGCGATCTGCTGCTGGTGCGCGTCGAGGCGCTCCCCGAGGACGCCCAGCGGGTGGTGCGCACGGCCGCCGAGGGCGGCTCCACGGTCGAACACGAACTCCTCTCCGCTGTCTGCCGGATGCCCGAGGACGACCTCATCGAGGCGCTGCGGTCCGCCGTCGGCAGCAACACCCTGGTGCCCACCCGGGACGGCACGGGCTACCGCTTCCGGCACGCCCTCGTCCGCGAGGCCGTCGTGGACGATCTGCTACCCGGCGAGCGCACCCGCCTCAACCGCCGTTACGCCGAGGCCCTGGAAGCCACCCCCTCGCTGGTCCGCGCCGACGTCTGCGCCGCCCGGCTGGCCAGCTACTGGTACAAGTCCCACGACGCCGCCAAGGCGCTGCCCGCCGTCCTCGCCGCCTCCGTCCAGGCCCGCCGCCGCCATGCCTACGCCGAACAACTACGGCTGCTGGAGCGCGCCCTGGAACTGTGGGACGACGCGCCGACCGAGGTCCGCCAAGGGGTGCGACCGGTCGACTACGCCGAGGCGTATCCGGCCTGCGGCTGCCATGACGGCGATGCGCTGAGCTTCCTCGACCTGCTCGCCGAGATCGCGGTGGCCGCCCGGCTCTCCGGCGACAACGAACGCGCCTTCACGATCGTCAAGCGCGCCCTGCGGCAACTGCGCAGCGAGGGCGACCCTCCCCCAAGCTCTCCACACGGTTCGAGCCGGGGGGACCCCCTCCGTACGGCCTGGTTCCTGGTGCAGCGCTCCCGGCTCTGCCAGGGCACCGGCCGCGGCAACGGCTGGGAGGACCTGGGCGCCGCACAGGAGCTGATGCGCGGCCTGCCGCCGTCCTCCGTGCACGCCGAGGTGCTCGCCGCCGTCGCCAGCTGGGCGATCCTGCACGACCCGGGTCCCGGCACCTTCGCGACGGCCGAACGCGCCGTGGAACTGGCCCAGTTGGTGGGCGACGAAGAGGCAGAACTCAATTCCCGGCTGACCCTGGCGGGGCTGCGGGTCGACTCCGGGGACGTCGACGCGGGCCTCGACGACTTCCGTACCAGCCTCGGCCTGGCCGTCGACCGCGGCTACTTCGCCGTCATCGCCCGCGGCCATATCAACTTCCCGTCCGCCCTGGAAGGCGTCGGCCGCTCTGGCGAAGCCGTCGAGGTCACCGAGCAGGGCATCGAACTCACCACCCGCTACGGCCTCAAGGACAGCACCAGCTGGGTACTGGGCAACCGCGCCGAATCCCTGCAGTCGCTGGGCCGCTGGGAGGAAGCGGGCCGGGCCGCCGCCGACGCCCGCCGCCTCGCCCAGAACCCCCGGACCATTGCGCTGGCCGCCAGCCGCCATATCGACCTCGCGCTGAACGAGGGAGACTTCGCCGGCGCCGCACGCGAACTGGCCGTCGCCCAGGAGCACTACGGCACCCACGACCCGCAGCCGCAGAATGTCCTCGTCATGGCGCGGCACGCCCTGCGGATCGCCGCCCACCAGGGCCGCATCCTCGATGCCCGCAGCATTCTCCAGCAGGCCCTGGACGCCGGCTTCCCGCCCGGCACCCAGCGCTACGCCTGGCCGTTGCTCTGGTCGGCCACCACCGCCGAAGCGGACGCCCGCGGACTTCCCGCCGCCGGGCCGGGCCGGGCCGCGGTCCTCGCCCGCATCCGGGAGGCCGCGAAGAAGCTGCCCCGGCTCTGCCCGGTCTGGGCGGCCCACGGCCTCGCGCTCGACGCCGAACTCCGCCGCGCCGAAGGCCGCGAAACCCCCGACTCCTGGGCCGAGGTGGTCGCCGCCTTCGATCCCCTGGAGCGCCCGTACGAGCTCGCCCGGGCCTGCTACCGCTGGGCGGAATCCCTCCTCCACGGCAGCGAACGGGCCACCCTCGGACTGCACGGCCGTACCCCGCGCGAGGCCGCCGTACTCCTGCTCACCCAGGCACACACCGCCGCCGCGGCGATGGGCGCCCGCCCGCTCGCCGGGGAACTCGAACTCCTCGCCCAGCGGGCCCGCGTCCCGCTGCCCGGTCTGCAGCCGGCGGCCGCGACGGAGCCGGCGTCCGGTGCCGGCCCCGCAGTGGCCGCGGACCCTGCCCCCGCCGGCGCCGTCCCCGCCGAATCCCTCGGCCTGACCCCGCGCGAACGCGATGTGCTGCGCCTGGTCGCCGACGGGCGCAGCAACCGCCAGATAGCCGACACCCTGTTCATCTCCCCGAAGACCGCCAGCGTCCATGTCTCCAACATCCTCGCCAAGCTGGGCGTCTCCGGCCGCGGCGAGGCGGGCGCGATGGCGCATCGGCTGCGCCTGTTCGGGGAGCCGACACCCGGTCAGGGAACCGTCCTGGCCCCCTGACCGGTCCGGCCGGCCCGGGGCGGGTCACCGTCACCACCCGGGCCGGGACCGCACGGGCACTACGCCTGGGGCCGTTCCCGGCCGCAGCCTTCGCCCTGCCCCTGCCCCTGCCCCTGCCGGGGTGTCCTGACGACGACGGTCCCCGAGCAGAGATCGATCGGGCCCTTGCCGGGGTCGCCGTCACCCACGTCATCGACGACGAGCGACATCTTCTGCCGCTCTTCGTCGGTGTGCTTGCGCCCCGGTGCGAACAGTTCTTCCGCGATGTTGAACATGGTGCCCTGCCCCCTCATCGGTCGACATGCACCCGTCCCCCTGGCCCCGAGTGTAGGCAGGTCAACCGAAAAAGGGATCAGCTGGATCAGCTCACCTTGAGGCGGAGAATCCGGTCATCGCCCTTGTGCGGTGTGCCCCGCCCGTCCGTGTTGCTGGTGACCAGCCACAACGCCCCGTCGTCGGCCGCCACGACGGTCCGCAGGCGCCCGTAGGTGCCCTGCAAAAAGGCCTGCGGAGCCGCCACCGGCTTCGTCCCGTTCAGCGGGATCCGCCACAGCCGTTCGCCGCGCAGGGAGGCCATCCAGATCGAGCCCTTGGCGTAGGCGATACCGCTGGGCGAGGCGTCCGCGGTCTTCCACACCTCGACGGGGTCCGTGAATCCGGAGCCCGCGTTCCTGCCCTTGGCCTTGCCCTCGACCTCGGGCCAGCCGTAGTTCTTGCCCGGCTCGATCAGATTGAGCTCGTCCCAGGTGTTCTGCCCGAACTCCGAGGCCCACAGGCGCTTGTCGTCGTCCCAGGCCAGGCCCTGCACATTGCGGTGGCCGTAGTCGTACACCACCGAATCCGCTTCGGGGTTGCCGTGCGCCGGCCGGCCGTCCGGCGTCATCCGGAGGATCTTGCCGCCCAGGGACTTCTTGTCCTGCGCCAGCCCGGTGTCGCCGGTCTCACCGGTGCCGGCGTAGAGCATCTTGTCCGGGCCGAACGCGATCCGGCCGCCGTTGTGGATCTGGCCCTTGGGGATGCCCTTGAAGATCGTGTCGGGCGCGCCCAGCTGATTGCCCCGGGGGCGCTTCTCGTCGTAGATCATGCGGGCGATGCGGTTGTCGGACGCGGTGGTGAAGTACGCGTACACCTGGTGGTCCGCACCGAACGTCGACGACACCGCGATCCCCAGCAGCCCGCCCTCACCCCCGGGCTCCACCCCCGGCACCGATCCCAGCTCGGTGATCTTCCCGCCGTGCGCCGCGACCCGGAAGATCTTCCCGGTGTCACGTGAGGAGACCAGCAGATCCCCGCCCGGCAGCACCGCCACGCCCCACGGTGACTTCAGCCCGGTGGCCAGGGTGCCGGTCACCTGCACCGAGCCCTTGGCGGGCGCTGCGGTCGACGAAGCGCTCGGCGAGGCGGCTCCGCCACGGTTCTCCGCCGGAGTGGCGTTTCCCCCGCCCCAGGGCTGCGCGCCGCCGGACGAACAGCCCGCTGCCAGGAGAAGCGAAGCGGCGGCCAACACGGTGGTCCGGAAACGGCGTTGCACGGCAGGGTTCCTCTCGTCGGCAGGACGTGGAGGGGACCAGAACACCACATCGCGGCCTCGCCGCGCCGCGCCTTGTCCGTTCCCACACCACTCCCACCTGCCATGATCCGGCCGGGGCGGCCGTGCCGCGAGCGGGACACGCGGGGCCCCGGCGCTGCGCCGCTCTCCCGGCCTCAGGGACGTCCCGCTCGGTACCAGGACCCGTCAGTACCAGGACCCGTCAGTACCAGGACCCGCGCGCCGGCGGCAGTGCGGCGATCTCCGCCAGGTCCTCGCGGGTCAGCGTCAGCTGTGCGGCCTTGGCGTTCTGTGCGGCCCAGCGTTCCTTCTTCGTGCCCGGCACCGGCACGACATGCCGGCCCTGCGCCAGCACCCACGCCAGCGCCACCTGCCCCGGTGTGGCGCCGTACCGGGCGCCCACCCGCCGCAGCCCCGCCACCACCGGCTGGTTCGCGGCCATCATCTCCGCGGTGAAGCGTGGGTGGCGGGCCCGTATGTCCTCCCTTTCGAAGCCCTGCCCCGGGGTGAGGGTGCCGGTCAGATAGCCGTTCCCCAGCGGCATCGCCGCGAGGAAACCGACCCCCCGCGACTCACACCACGGCAGCAGCGCCTCCAGCGCCTCCGGCGACCACACCGACAGCTCGGCCTGCACGCTGCTGACGGGGAACACCTGCTGGATACGTTCCAGTTGGGCCAGGGTGCCGTCGTGCATCCGGGAGCGGGGGCGCGCCCTGCCGCCCACCGGGCGCCGCTCCGCACGGGCCGCGCGGGCCGGCCGTACCGCCCGCGCGCCCACCGCGCACAGCCCCAGCGACCGCACCTTTCCCGCCGCCACCAACTCCGCCATCGCCCCCCAGGTCTCCTCGACCGGCACCTCGGGATCGGCGCGGTGCAGCTGGTAGAGATCGATACGGTCGGTCTGCAGCCGCCGCAGCGAGGCATCGCAGGCGCGCTTGACGTAGCCGGGCCGCCCGTTGGCGACGATGTGCTGCTCGCCCACCAGCAGCCCGCACTTCGTCGAGACGAACGCCTCCGCCCGCCGCTCCTTGAGCACCCGCCCCACCAGCAGCTCGTTGGTGAACGGGCCGTACATATCGGCGGTGTCCAGCAGGCTGCACCCCCGGTCCAGCGCGGTGTGCACGGCCCGCAGCGAGCTGTCCAAGCTGCGTTGCGACTCGGTGTACCCCCAGCTCATCGGCATACAGCCGAGCCCGATGGCGCCCACGTCGAGAGCCGCCGCACCGATTGTCCTGCGCTCCACCTGGCTGTGCCTCCGTCCCCTCGCCCCCGATCAAGGGCCAGACCAAACTAACGTCTGAACAGAACGTCTCTTCGCATAGCCTGCGGCCATGGCAACCGCAGACCAGCGCACCGAAGCGCATGACGTATGGCTCCCGATCCCGCCCGACGAGATCGACGGCCTCCCCGGCGGTCTCCGCTACGTCCACTGGGACGCCGGCCCCGACTACCCGGCCGACCCGGCCCGGTGTGCCTTCTACGCCGTCCCCTACATGAAGGACACGGAGATCAGCCTGCGCCCGCTGTCCCGGATGAGCCGGGTGAGGGTGGTGCAGACCCTCACCGCCGGTGTCGAGAACATGCTCCCGGGGCTGGAGTGGATGCCGTCCGGAGCCCAACTGTGCAATGCGCAGGGGCTGCACGACGCCAGCACCGCCGAGCTGGCACTCACCCTGATCCTGGCCGCACTGCGCGATGTCCCGGGCTTCGTACGGGGCCAGGACGCGGGGGAGTGGCGGCACGGCTTCCGGCCGGCGCTCGCCGACAAGTCGGTCCTCATTGTGGGCTATGGTTCGATCGGCAGTGCCATCGAAGACCGGCTCACACCCTTTGAATGTGCGCGGGTGACGCGCGTCGCGCGCACCGCGCGTGACACTGTGCGCGGTCCTGTGCATCCACTCTCCGATCTGTCCGCCCTCCTGCCGGATGCGGACGTGGTCGTGCTGGCAACTCCGCTCACCGATGCGACGCGTGGCCTGGTCGGACCCGATTTCCTGGCGCGGATGAAGGACGGCGCACTGCTCGTGAACATCGCGCGCGGCGGGGTCGTCGACACCAAGGCGCTGCTTGCCGAACTGGAATCCGGACGGCTGCGCGCTGCACTCGATGTCACCGATCCGGAACCCCTGCCCCCCGGGCATCCGCTGTGGCACGCTCCGGGCGTACTCATCACTCCGCACGTCGGTGGCCCCAGCTCTGCCTTCCTGCCCCGTGCGAAGCGGCTGCTGCGCGACCAGTTGACGCTTTTCGCGGCCGGCGAGCCGCTGCGGAACGTGGTCGCCACCGCCGACTGAACGCTTGCGCGTAGCAGTACGAGGCCGCGCGAATGCACAGCGTGTTCGTCATTCGCTGACAGTCACGCTCCGTAGAGACGCTATGTCCCTGAGTGACGGAACTGGTGTATCGTCCGAGCGGGGACGACGCCGGGAAGGACGCGGCGCGATGCGAAAGATCCGGAACTCGAGGGGGGCGACGGGCGATGTACAGCCGATGGATGATTCGCGAAAAGCGCGATCCACGAGCGCCCACGGGAATACTGCGAGGTCCGCAGGCGCACCGCTCGCGACGCCCGGTACGGACGAGGGGGAGAGTCCGGTGAGCGCCCCCGGGGCGATGCTCTCGCGGCCACCGGCACCGGCCGGCAACCCGCCGGGCGTGGTGCCGCAGATCGTCCTCGCCGTGCTCTGCGGCGGCTATGCCGTCGGTGCCGCCTTCGGCTGGGGGTCGCCCGAAGTCGCCGCGTTCATGGGGGACTTCGGCCTCAGCTTCGCGGCGTTCCTGGCGGCCGTCTCCTGCGGTCTGTACGCCCGCAAGCGCCGCAGCCGGTTCCGCCCGGCATGGATGCTGTTCGCCGCCTCGTCCGGGATGGCCGGACTCGGCAACGGCGTATGGGGCTGGTACGAGGTCGTCCAGGGCACCACGGTCCCCAGCCCCTGCCTGGCCGACTTCTGCTTCCTGCTGTTCGCGCCACCGGCCATCGTCGGCCTGCTGGTGCTCGCCAAGAGGCCGGTGACCAGGGCCGGCTGGGTCTGCCTGGGCCTCGACTCCTGGCTGATCGCAGGATCGCTGGTCACTCTCTCATGGAGCCTCGCGCTCGCCCACACCGCCCACTTCCAGGGCCGCAGCGTGGCGCAGAGCGCGCTGTCGCTGGCCTACCCGCTGCTGGACATCGTGCTGGTGAGCATGGTGCTCGCGCTGCACTTCCGGCGTTCCTCGGTGCACCGCTCGGCCATCAACACCGCCGTCGCGGCGCTGGCGCTGACGGTGCTGTGCGACGCCCTGTTCAGCTCGCCGCTGCTGCGCGAGCACTACCGCTCCGGCCAGATCCTGGACGCCGGATGGTTCGCCGGCTCGATGCTGCTCGCGTACGCACCCTGGGTCGCCCGCCGCGCGGGCGAGGAGTGCCCCGAGGAGGACGTCAAGCCCGCCGCCCGCCGGGTCCAGCCGCATGGCAGCCGCCCCATCGCGAGCTCGCTCGCCGCGCTGACCCCGTATCTCGCCGCCGCCGTCTGCACGCTCGGCATCCTCACCAACGTCCTCGACGGGCGCCGCATCGACCGCGTGGTGCTCTTCACCGGCTGCACGGTCGTGCTGGCGCTGGTCGTCCGCCAGGGCATCATGCTGCTCGACAACATCACCCTCACCCAGGAGCTGGCGCAGAAGGAGAACCACTTCCGCTCCCTGGTGCAGGGCTCCAGCGACGTCATCATGATCGCCGCGCCGACCGGTGTGCTGCGCTATGTGAGCCCGGCCGCCGCCGGGGTCTACGGCCGCGACGCCGAGGAGCTGGTCGGCTCCGAGCTGGCCTCGCTGATCCACCCCGAAGACCTGGGCCGGGTGGTGCACGAGGTCCGCAGATTCCTCGCCGCCGCCCCCGAGGACGAACCGACCACCCGTATCGAATGCCGCTTCCGCGCCGGCGAACAGCGCTCCGGCGGCGACGGCTGGCTGAACGTCGAATCCACGGTCAACCGCCATCACGGCGGCCTGATCTTCAACTCCCGCGATGTCACCGAACGCGTCCGGTTGCAGGCCCAGCTCCAGCACAACGCCTCCCACGACGCGCTCACCGACCTGCCCAACCGCGCACTGTTCACCGAACGCGTCACCCAGGCCGTCACCGGCCGCCGGGCCAGCGACCACGACACCGCCGTGCTCTACATCGACCTCGACGGCTTCAAGCAGGTCAATGACACCATCGGCCATCAGGCCGGCGACGAACTGCTGGTGCAGGCCGCCCGTCGGCTCGGTGACTCGGTGCGCTCCGGGGACATAGCGGCGCGCCTGGGCGGCGACGAGTTCGCCGCGCTGATCACCGGCGACGGCACCCGCGACCGCGCCGCCCGCGAATTCCGTATCCACGAGATCGCCGACCGGCTGCGCATCAAGCTCTCCGAGCCCTACCGCATCGACGGCCGGGATGTCCGGGTGGCGGCCAGCATCGGCGTCGCCTTCGCCGACCCCGGGGTGAGCCCCGCGGGCCTGCTGCGCAACGCCGACCTGGCGATGTACCGCGCCAAGCAGGCAGGGAAGGGCCGGGTGGAGCTGTACGCACCCCAGATGCAGAGCGAGGTGGCACACCGTGCCGAGCTCGCCACCAAGCTGCGTACGGCCCTGCACGACGGGGCGTTCACGCTGCTGCACCAGCCGGTGGTGGAGCTGGCCGGCGGCCGGGTCACGGCGGTCGCGGCCCACGCCCGCTGGCGCTCCGCCCAGGGCATCCTCTTCACCCCCGCCGAATTCCTGCGGGTCGGCGACCGCGGCCGGTTCACCGACGACGGTGAGCGCACCGCGGAGCTGGACCGGTGGCAGCTGGAGGCAGCCGTGGAGCAGGCCGCGGCACGCCACCGCGCCGGCTACCCGGTCCCGGTCGCGGTCCGGCTCTCCGCCCGCCGGCTGCTGGACCATGCGCTGTCCCCGAAGGGCGTCGAGTCGCTGCTCACCCGGCACGCCCTGCCCCCGCGTGCGCTGGTCCTGGAACTGTCCGAGAGTGATTCCCGCATCCCGCTCGACGACCTGGAGCGCCGGCTGGTCGCGCTGCGCCGCCTCGGCGTACGGATCGCCCTCGACGGCTTCGGCAGCGGACATGCCGCGATCAGCGCGCTGCGCCGGCTTCCGGTCGATGTCCTGCGGCTGGACCGCGGGCTGGTCGACGGAGTGGTGGAGTCCGCCCGGCTGCACAAGATCACCGCAGGGCTGCTGCGGATCGCCGGAGACCTGGGCATGCAGTCCGTCGCCGACGGCGTCGACCTGCCCGAGCAGGTCCTCGCGCTGCGCTCCATGGGCTGCACGCACGGCATGGGCACGGCCTTCTCGGGGCCGCTCGACGAACACCGGCTGCGGCGGTCGCTGACACACGCTCACTACCCGGTGCCGGACCTGCCGGGCCAGAGCCGGGCGGTGGTGCTCAGCGGCAGCGGGCTGCCCGTCCGGCACGGCGGACTGGCGGGTCCGGATTCGCTCATGCATCCGCCATTGCGCTCAAATAGTGAGACCTCCGTCCCACCCACTTGACACTCGGTGCACGGCGGGGGGAGGGTCTGTGCCATGCGCACCCGAATTCTCGTACTTGGAAAGCGCGTCGGCTGAAGCCGGGTCACTGACGAAACCCGGCTCGCACACCGACGCGCTCCCCTCGCTTGCCACCTGGCACGGGGGGTTTTTTGTTGCATAGCAACCTCACATATCCGTCAAAACCCTCAGCTTCGAGAAGAGACGCAGATGACCGAGCAGGCCTCCGGGGCCCACCATCCGCAGCCGCGGGCCCGTCACTCCGGCGGACCGCAGCAGCCCGCCGCCGTCGAGCACGTCACGGGTGCGCAGTCGCTGATCCGTTCGCTCGAGGAGGTCGGGGCCGACACCGTGTTCGGCATCCCCGGCGGTGCGATCCTCCCTGCGTACGACCCGATGATGGACTCCTCGAAGGTCCGGCACGTCCTGGTGCGCCACGAGCAGGGCGCCGGCCACGCAGCCACCGGCTACGCCCAGGCCACCGGCAGGGTCGGGGTGTGCATGGCGACCTCGGGCCCGGGTGCCACCAACCTCGTCACCCCGATCGCCGACGCCCATATGGACTCCGTCCCGATGGTGGCGATCACCGGTCAGGTCGCGTCCAAGGCGATCGGCACGGACGCCTTCCAGGAGGCGGACATCTGCGGCATCACGATGCCGATCACCAAGCACAACTTCCTGGTCACCGACCCCGCCGAGATCCCGCGGACGATCGCCGAGGCGTTCCACATCGCGGCCACCGGCCGCCCGGGCCCGGTCCTGGTCGACATCGCCAAGGACGCTCTCCAGGCACAGACCACCTTCGTCTGGCCGCCGCACACCGAGCTCCCCGGCTACCGCCCGGTGACCAAGCCGCACGCCAAGCAGATCCGCGAGGCCGCCCGGCTGATCGCCGAGTCCAAGCGCCCGGTGCTCTACGTCGGCGGCGGGGTGATGAAGGCCGGCGCCACCGCCGAGCTGAAGGTGCTCGCCGAGCTGACCGGCGCCCCCGTCACCACCACCCTGATGGCGCTGGGTGCCTTCCCCGACAGCCACCCGCAGCACGTCGGCATGCCCGGTATGCACGGCGCGGTCACCGCCGTCACCGCGCTGCAGAAGTCGGACCTGCTGATCACCCTCGGCGCCCGCTTCGACGACCGCGTCACCGGCAAGCTGGACTCCTTCGCGCCGTACGCCAAGGTCGTGCACGCGGACATCGACCCGGCGGAGATCGGCAAGAACCGTGCCGCGGACGTGCCGATCGTCGGTGACGCCCGCGAGGTCATCGCCGACCTGATCGTCGCCGTCCAGGCCGAGCACGACGCCGGCCACAAGGGCGACTACACCGCCTGGTGGAAGGACCTCAACCGCTGGCGTGACACCTACCCGCTCGGCTACGACCTGCCCGAGGACGGCAGCCTCTCCCCGCAGCAGGTCATCGAGCGGATCGGGCAGCTCGCCCCCGCCGACACCATCTACGCCGCGGGCGTCGGCCAGCACCAGATGTGGGCCGCCCACTTCATCGGCTACGAACAGCCCTCGACGTGGCTGAACTCCGGCGGCGCCGGGACGATGGGCTATGCCGTCCCCGCGGCGATGGGCGCCAAGGCCGGTCAGCCGGACCGTACGGTCTGGGCGATCGACGGCGACGGCTGCTTCCAGATGACCAACCAGGAGCTGGTCACCTGCGCGCTGAACAACATCCCGATCAAGGTCGCGATCATCAACAACGGCGCGCTGGGCATGGTCCGCCAGTGGCAGACCCTGTTCTACAACCAGCGCTACTCCAACACCGTGCTCCACTCCGGCCCCGAGGCCGACGGCAAGCAGCCGAGCGCGGGCACCCGTATCCCGGACTTCGTGAAGCTGTCCGAGGCGATGGGGTGCGTGGCGATGCGCTGCGAGGACCCGGCCGAGCTGGACGCGGTCATCGCCAAGGCCAACGCCATCAACGACCGCCCGGTCGTGATCGACTTCATCGTCCACGAGGACGCCCAGGTGTGGCCGATGGTCGCCGCAGGCACCTCCAACGATGAGGTCATGGCCGCCCGGGGCGTGCGTCCCGACTTCGGCGACAGCGAAGACGACTGAACCCAGGACGTCACGGACGCACGGAAGAAGAGAGAAGACCATGTCCAAGCACACGCTCTCCGTCCTGGTGGAGAACACCCCCGGCATCCTCGCCCGGATCGCCGCGCTGTTCTCCCGCCGCGGCTTCAACATCGACTCGCTTGCGGTCGGGGTCACCGAGCACCCCGACATCTCCCGCATCACCATCGTGGTCAGCGTCGAGTCGCTGCCGCTGGAGCAGGTCACCAAGCAGCTCAACAAGCTCGTCAACGTCCTGAAGATCGTCGAGCTGGAGCCGGGCGCCGCGATCCAGCGCGAGCTGGTCCTGGTGAAGGTCCGCGCCGACAACGAGACCCGCTCGCAGATCGTCGAGATCGTCCAGCTCTTCCGCGCCAAGACCGTGGACGTCTCGCCCGAGGCCGTCACGATCGAGGCCACCGGATCCAGCGAAAAGCTGGAGGCGATGCTCAAGATGCTGGAGCCGTTCGGCATCAAGGAACTGGTGCAGTCCGGCACCATCGCCATAGGCCGCGGCGCCCGGTCCATCACCGACCGCTCGCTGCGCGCACTGGACCGTTCGGCCTGACCTGCGGCCCGACCGGACCGTATGGCGAGACCCACCGACTTTCCACACCCCGCCCGACGTACTGTGTGGGCACCCCGCTAGATCCAAGGAGATACCCGAAGTGGCCGAGCTGTTCTACGACGACGATGCCGACCTGTCCATCATCCAGAACCGCAAGGTCGCGGTCATCGGCTACGGGAGCCAGGGCCACGCCCACGCGCTGTCCCTGCGCGACTCGGGTGTCGATGTGCGCGTCGGTCTGCACGAGGGTTCCAAGTCCAAGGCCAAGGCCGAGGAGCAGGGCCTGCGCGTGGTGACCCCCGCGGAGGCGGCGGCCGAGGCCGACGTCATCATGATCCTGGTGCCGGACCCGATCCAGGCCAAGGTCTACGAGGAGTCCATCAAGGACCACCTGAAGGACGGCGACGCGCTGTTCTTCGGCCACGGCCTGAACATCCGCTACGGCTTCATCAAGCCCCCGGCCGGCGTGGACGTCGCCCTCGTCGCCCCCAAGGGCCCGGGCCACCTGGTCCGCCGCCAGTACGAGGAAGGCCGCGGCGTCCCGTGCATCGCGGGCGTCGAGCAGGACGCGACCGGCAACGCCTTCGCGCTCGCGCTCTCCTACGCCAAGGGCATCGGCGGCACCCGCGCCGGCGTCATCAAGACCACCTTCACCGAGGAGACCGAGACCGACCTGTTCGGTGAGCAGGCCGTCCTGTGCGGTGGCGCCTCGGCGCTGGTCAAGGCCGGCTTCGAGACCCTGGTCGAGGCGGGCTACCAGCCCGAGATCGCGTACTTCGAGTGCCTCCACGAGCTGAAGCTGATCGTGGACCTGATGTACGAGGGCGGCCTGGAGAAGATGCGCTGGTCGGTCTCCGAGACCGCCGAGTGGGGCGACTACATCACCGGCCCGCGGATCATCAACGAGAACACCAAGGCCGAGATGAAGAAGGTGCTCGCCGAGATCCAGGACGGCACCTTCGCCAACAACTGGATGGCGGAGTACAACGCCGGTCTGCCGAAGTACAACGAGTACAAGAAGGCCGACGAGGACCACCTCCTGGAGACCACCGGCAAGCAGCTGCGCAAGCTGATGAGCTGGGTGGACGACGAGGCGTAAGCCGAACGGACAGGGGGTCGCGAAACGCTCGCGGCCCCCTCGTCCATGCGCCCGGCCACGACCGCCGGGACGCCTTGTCCACCGCGTAGAACCACGCACGGGTGATCCTTACGCACCGGCACAGGACGCGCCCCCCACCGCCACTACACTTGCCAATCACAAGCGCGTCAGGCTCACAGCGTCGTGCGTCTTCCACGCGGCTTTCCCCCTTCACCGCCTTCGGCCGTCGGGACGGCCGTCCGCGAAGGACTAGTGAGGACTGAAGACCACGTGAGCCCGAAACCAGTCGTACTGATCGCCGAAGAGCTGTCGCCCGCCACCGTCGACGCCCTCGGTCCGGACTTCGAGATCCGGCACTGCAACGGCGCGGACCGCGCCGAGCTGCTGCCCGCGATCGCCGATGTCGACGCCGTCCTCGTGCGCAGCGCGACGAAGATCGACGCCGAGGCCGTCGCCGCCGCCAGGAAGCTCAGGGTCGTCGCCCGCGCGGGCGTGGGCCTGGACAATGTTGATGTCTCCGCCGCCACCAAGGCCGGCGTGATGGTCGTCAACGCCCCGACCTCCAACATCGTCACCGCCGCCGAGCTGGCCTGCGGTCTGCTGGTCGCCACGGCCCGCAACATCCCGCAGGCCAACACTGCCCTGAAGAACGGCGAGTGGAAGCGCAGCAAGTACACCGGCGTCGAGCTCAGCGAGAAGACCCTCGGCGTGGTCGGCCTCGGCCGGATCGGCGTCCTGGTCGCCCAGCGGATGTCGGCGTTCGGTATGAAGGTCGTCGCCTACGACCCCTACGTCCAGCCGGCCCGTGCCGCGCAGATGGGCGTCAAGCTGCTGACCCTGGACGAGCTGCTGGAGGTCGCGGACTTCATCACCGTCCACCTCCCCAAGACGCCCGAGACCGTCGGTCTCATCGGCGACGAGGCGCTGCACAAGGTCAAGCCGTCCGTCCGGATCGTCAACGCCGCCCGTGGCGGGATCGTCGACGAGGCGGCGCTGGCCACCGCGCTGAAGGAGGGCCGGGTGGCCGGCGCGGGCCTCGACGTCTACGCGACCGAGCCCTGCACCGACTCGCCGCTCTTCGAGTTCGACCAGGTCGTCGCCACGCCGCACCTCGGTGCGTCGACGGGTGAGGCGCAGGAGAAGGCCGGTATCTCGGTCGCCAAGTCGGTGCGGCTCGCGCTGGCCGGCGAGCTGGTGCCGGACGCGGTCAACGTCCAGGGCGGTGTGATCGCCGAGGACGTGAAGCCGGGCCTGCCGCTGGCCGAGCGCCTGGGCCGGATCTTCACCGCGCTGGCCGGCGAGGTCGCCATGCGCCTCGATGTCGAGGTGTACGGCGAGATCACCCAGCACGACGTCAAGGTGCTCGAACTCTCCGCGCTCAAGGGCGTGTTCGAGGATGTCGTGGACGAGACGGTGTCCTATGTCAACGCCCCGCTGTTCGCGCAGGAGCGCGGTGTGGAGGTGCGGCTGACGACCAGCAGCGAGTCGCCCGAGCACCGCAACGTGGTGACCGTGCGCGGCACCCTCGCGGGCGGCGACGAGGTGTCGATCTCCGGCACGCTGTCGGGTCACAAGAACACCCAGAAGATCGTCGCGGTCGGCGAGCACTCCATCGACCTGTCGCTCGCGGACCACATGGCCTTCATGCGCTACAGCGACCGCCCCGGTGTCGTCGGCACCGTCGGCCGGATCCTGGGCGAGGCGGGCATCAACATCGGCGGGATGCAGGTCTCCCGGGCCGACGTCGGTGGCGAGGCGCTGGTCGCGCTGACCGTCGACGACACGATCCCCCCGAATGTGCTCACCGAGATCGCCGAGGAGATCGGCGCGACCTCGGTGCGCGCGGTGAACCTCGGCGACTGATCCGCAGGTTTTCGCAGGCCAACGGGCCCGGACCCCGCTTCAGCGGAGTCCGGGCCCGGTTGCGTCTGCGGGGGCGGCGTCGCGCAATGGGAAGTGTGCGTGCCCCCGCCGGTGCGTGCGGAAGGAGGGAACGCCATGAATGCGCCCCTGGAGGACGCCCCCCGGAGTCTGACCGGGCTGCAGGTGGTCGATGCGGACGGCACGAAGGTGGGCAAGGTGCAGCAGGTCTACCGGGACGACGCCACCAACGACCCCGAGTGGGTCACGGTGCGCACCGGGCTGTTCGGGATGAAGGAGGCGTTCATCCCGCTCGCCGGAGCCCGCCGGACCGGCGATGAGCTGCATGTTCCGCACGCCAAGGAGACCATCAAGGCGGCGCCGCGGATCGACGCCGACGGCCATCTC
The DNA here is from genome assembly GCF_043080045.1 of Streptomyces sp. NPDC015125. NCBI lineage: Bacteria > Bacillati > Actinomycetota > Actinomycetes > Kitasatosporales > Streptomycetaceae > Streptomyces > Streptomyces sp. NPDC015125. The sequence goes on along the minus strand of NZ_JBIBVF010000001.1, from coordinate 219,321 downwards.
GACCCCTCCGAAGAGGACGAGCTCTACCGCCACTACGGGATGGCCCGGCCGGGTATGGCGGGCCCCGGCGACATGGCGGGCCCCGGTGGGATCTCCGGTTCCGGGGGGACGCCGGATCCCGGCTCCGGTGGCACGCCGAATCCGGGCTCCGGCGATACCTCGCACCCTGACGACACACCCGGCGGCGAGCAGGATGTCCGGAACCCGCGGACGTGAGACCGCGGCCCGCGGCGCCCCACTCCTGGAAGGTATACGTCCGTTTAATACGGGCGTCTGGTACGAGCGTATGTGCGGCGATAGGCTGCTCGCATGGGACACCGTGAAGACCTTCTGGAGGGTGCCAAACGCTGCCTCCTGGAGAAGGGGTATGCGCGCACCACCGCCCGGGACATCGTGGCCGCATCCGGCGCCAACCTCGCCTCCATCGGCTACCACTACGGTTCCAAGGACGCCCTGATGCGCCAGGCGATCATCGCGTCCAGCGAGGAGTGGGGCGCGAGCGTGACCCAGGCGCCGGCCGCCGACGGCGGGGCGGAGAAGGGGGACGCGGATCCGCTGGAGCGGTTTGCCGCGGTCTGGGACTCGGTCCTGCAACGGATCGCCACGGAACGGGAGTTCATCGCCGCGCAGGTCGAGGTGCTGGGGCTGCTGCCGCGCGACGCGGCGCTGCGTGAGGCGATCGGCGAGGTGCTCCCGGAGGGCGGCGAGGGGCTCGTCGCGGCCTTCGAAGGGGTGCCGGACGCCGAGGTCGACCCGGAGGCGACACGCATCGTCGGCTCCTTCTACCGGGCCCTGCTCACCGGCCTGATGGTCCAGTCGCTGCTCACACCGGACGCCATGCCCTCCGGTCAGGACCTGGCGACCGCACTGCGCCGGGTCACCGCGGGCGAGGTGCTGGGCCCGAAGTAGTCTGCGGCGCGCAACTCCCTCACAGCCGCGCCGCCTTCAGCGCCATGTGCAGCAGCAGCCGGTGCTCGCCGTCGTCCAGGTCGAGGCCGGTCAGCTTCTCCACCCGGCCCAGGCGGTAGTAGAGCGTCTGACGGTGGATGCCCAGCGCCTGTGCGGTGCGGCTCGCCTGGCCCGCGCAGTCGAGGAACACCTCGGCGGTGCGCGCGAGTTCGGTGTGAGCGGGGGCCAGCAGCGGGCCGATGGCCGGGTCGGGTGCGGTGTCCGGCAGTGCGGTCAGCATGCGGTACGGGCCGAGGGCGTCCCACTGGGTGACCGGGCCCAGCCGGGGCTCGGCGCGGGCGGCGCGGGCCGCGTCCAGCGCTTCTCGCCAGGTGGCCGGGAGATCGGTCAGCTCCGGTGTCCCGGCGCCGATTCCGGCGGCGCCCGGCCGGGGCGGGGGGTGTCCGGCGGGGCCGCCGTTGCGCGTGCCGCCGTGTGCCGCCCGGCCCTCGGCCGGTACGGCGCCCGCGCGCGGGGAGCGCAGCAGCTGCTCGGCCACCGCATGGGCCGGGGCGAGCGCGCCGGCCGCGCGCAGACGCACCAGCGCGGCCAGGGCGGGCGCGGCGGCCGGGCGCCGTGGGCGGGCGCCCGCCCCGGCGCGGCCGGTGGGCCCGCCCGCGGGTGGCGTGGTGGCGTCCGTCTCGTCCGCCCGCTCGGCCGGGAGGGCCGGCCCGCCCGCGGGCAGCGCACACGCCGCCAGCAGGCCGGGCAGGCCGGGCAGTGGCGCCAGGTCGGTGTCCGAGGTGTCCCAGGGCAGCACCGCGACCAGGGTGAGCGGGATGCCCGGGGTGAAGCGCAGACTGTCCCGCAGCGCATCGCTCAGCGCGGCCGCCGCAGCCGGTCGTCCGGCGGGTGGTGCGGCCAGCAACTCCCGCAGGAGATCGCCGAGTTCCGACCCGGCGCGGGCCTCGTCGGCCAGCAGTGCGCCGATCCGGGCGGCGGTCTCCATCGCCTGGGCGATCCGCGGGTCGGGCGGCGCGCCACGGCTGCCCAGTTCGAGATCGGTCAGATGTCCGTCGTCCAGCAGCCAGACATAGCCGTGCACGATGCCCCGATGGCGTACGGGCAGACAGATCCGGCCCTTGAAGACCCCGGCCGCCGGGTCCGGCGGGATGCGCAGCGCCGTCCGGGCGCGGGCGATACCGAACGCCTCGAACCAGGCCCGTACCGCCGCCGACGAGCGGCGCTGCAGGATCGAGCGGGTCCGCACGGGGTCCATGACCTCGTCGTCGTCGCCCTCGTGCGCGCCGAACGCAATCAGTCCGAAATCCCGGTCCTCCAGCGTCGCCGGGGCGCCGAGCGCCGCCGAGATCTCGTCCACGAGCTGCTGGTAATCGCCCCGCATCCGCCGCCCGGCTCCTCTCCTGTCGTCACACCACCGGTCGCTACCGACCACTTGCCGTCACACCACCGGTCTCCTGCCACCACACCACCGGTATCACCAGTGCCTCGGACACCTCTCGTGTCTCCGGCACCACTGACCCGGTCGTCACTCCCTCATTCTCATACATCTGTCTGAGATCCCGACCACGAAGGCGTGACAGCTGTCGATGGCCGGGAAGTGGCGGGATCCTTAAGTTTCAGGTGGCTCAATCTTGCCGACGCGTTCGTCCCGTCCGGCGTCCGCCGGTACTTGTCCCCCTGAATCGTGGAGGTGCCCATGCTGGGTCCCGTGCTCCTCGCCGCAGCGCGCAGCAACAGCATCCGCCGCATTGTCGCGGCCGCCCCGGTCACCCGCCCCGTGGTGGACCGGTTCGTTGCCGGCGAGCGCCTGGACGAGTCCATGGCGGCCGTGCGGTCGCTGGCCGCGCGCGGCCTGGAGGTCACCCTCGACCACCTGGGCGAGGACATCACCGACCCGGCCGAGGCGCTGCGCAACCGCGATGCCTACCTGCACCTGGCCGCGGCCCTCAAGGAGCAAGGACTCGGCGTCAAGGCCGAGATGTCGGTCAAGCTGTCCGCTTTCGGGCAGGCGCTGGCCGGCGGCCACGAGCTGGCGCTGAAGAACGTCACTCCGGTGGTCGAGGCCGCCGCCGAGGCCGGGACGACCGTGACCCTCGACATGGAGGACCACACCACCGTCGACTCCACCCTCGCGATCCTCGCCGACCTGCGGGAACGCTTTCCCCAGACGGGCGCGGTGCTGCAGTCCTACCTCTTCCGTACCGAGGACGACTGCCGTGCGCTCGCCGGGGAAGGCTCCCGGGTGCGGCTGGTCAAGGGCGCGTACAAAGAGCCCGCGACCGTCGCCTTCCAGGACAAGCGGGAGGTCGACAAGGCGTATGTGCGCTGCCTGAAGATCCTGATGGCCGGGGAGGGCTACCCCATGATCGGGTCGCACGACCCGCGGATGGTGGCCATCGGCCAGGAGCTGGCTCACCGCAACGGGCGCAAGCCGGCCGACTACGAATTCCAGATGCTGTACGGCATCCGCGAGGCCGAGCAGCAGCGACTGGTCGCCGACGGGCACCGTATGCGGGTGTACATCCCCTATGGCACCGACTGGTACGGATACTTCATGCGCCGGCTCGCCGAGCGCCCCGCGAACCTCGGGTTCTTCCTGAGGTCGCTGGCGACCCGCGGCTGACGACCGAGGGTCCGCGCGTCCCCGGCTGGGGGGCCGGGGGTCATCCCCCGGGAGTCTGCAGCCCGAGGTCGCCGGCGACCCGCGGCTGATCGCCCCGTGGGGGCGGGCGCGGGTGGATGCTGGAAGCCCGGGGTGCCTCCCGGACGGCGCCGCCCGCAGCCGCCCACCCGACGCGGCCGCGGCCGCACCACCGACGTACGACAACCGACGAGCGAAATCGAAGGAGACACGGCCGCTATGGACGCTGTGACCCAGGTCCCCGTGCCGGTGAACGAGCCGGTCCACACCTACGCCCCGGGCAGCCCGGAGCGTTCCCGTCTGGAGGCCAAGCTCAAGGAGCTGGCCGGCAACCCGATCGAGCTGCCGATGACCATCGGCGGCGAGCACCGGATGGGCGGCGGCGAGCGCTTCGACGTCGTCCAGCCGCACCACCACGCCTCCCGCCTCGGCACGTACGCCAACGCCACCGTCAAGGACGGCCAGGACGCGGTGGACGCCGCGCTGGCCGCCGCCCCGGCCTGGCGCGCGCTGTCCTTCGACGACCGCGCCGCGATCATCCTCAAGGCCGCCGACCTGCTCTCCGGCCCCTGGCGCGAGACGATGGCCGCCGCCACCATGCTCGGCCAGTCCAAGACCGCCCAGCAGGCCGAGATCGACACCCCCTGTGAGCTCATCGACTTCTGGCGCTTCAATGTGCACTTCGCGCGCCAGATCCTCGCCGAGCAGCCCCCGGCGAACTCCCCGGGCGTCTGGAACCGTTCGGACCACCGCCCCCTCGAAGGCTTCGTCTACGCGATCACGCCCTTCAACTTCACCGCGATCGCCGGCAACCTCCCGACCGCGCCCGCCCTCATGGGCAACGTCGTGGTCTGGAAGCCGTCCCCGACGCAGACCTACGCCGCCGTGCTGCTGATGCAGCTGCTGGAGGAGGCGGGGCTGCCCAAGGGCGTCATCAACCTCGTCACCGGCGACGGCAAGGACGTCTCCGAGGTGGCGCTGACCCACCCCGAGCTGGCGGGCATCCACTTCACCGGTTCGACCAAGACCTTCCAGTACCTGTGGAAGACGGTCGGCAACAACATCGAGAACTACAAGACCTACCCGCGGCTCGTCGGCGAGACCGGCGGCAAGGACTTCATCGTCGCCCACCCCTCGGCCGACCGCGCCGTGCTGAAGACCGCCATGACCCGTGGCGCCTTCGAGTTCCAGGGCCAGAAGTGCTCCGCGGCCTCCCGTGCGTACGTCCCGGCGTCGCTGTGGAACAGCGGCCTCAAGGAAGAGTTCGCGGCCGAGGTCGACGCCCTCTCCATGGGCGACGTCTCGGACCTGTCGCACTTCATGTCCGCCGTCATCGACGAGCGCTCGTTCGCCAAGAACAAGGCGGCGATCGACCGCGCCAAGGCCGACCCGACGGTCGAGGTCGTGGCCGGCGGCACGTACGACGACAGCGAGGGCTACTTCGTCCGCCCGACGGTCCTGGTCTCCACCGACCCGGAGAACGAGATCTTCAAGGACGAGTACTTCGGCCCGATCCTCGGCGTCTACGTCTACGACGATGCCGACTACGACGCGATGCTCACCCAGATGGAGTCCGCCTCGGCGTACGGCCTGACCGGTTGCGTCATCGCCCGGGACCGTGCCGAGGCCGCCCGCACCTGCGAGCTGCTGCGCTTCGCGGCCGGCAACTTCTACATCAACGACAAGCCGACCGGCGCCGTCGTCGGCCAGCAGCCCTTCGGCGGCGGCCGCGCGTCCGGCACCAACGACAAGGCCGGCGCCAAGCAGAACCTGATGCGCTGGACCTCCACCCGCTCCATCAAGGAGACGCTGGTCCCGCCGACGGACTACCGCTACCCGCACATGGGCTGACGCCCCGCGCGCACGCCGACGGCCCGGCCCCTGGAAGCAGGAGGGGAGCCGGGCCGTCGGCGTGCTCTCAGGCGTTGCGCGGCGGTCCGGTGATCGCCTCGCCGATGGTGAAGCCCTTGGCGGGGCCGTCGGGGATGATCACGTCGATGCCGTACCGCGCGCGGCGCACGTCCGTGTAGACCGACTCGTCGGGGAGGGGCGCGGCGAGTACGGTGACCGTGCCGTGGCCGTCGTGATCATCGATGAGGACATAGACGGGGATGCCGGCGCCGGCGTAGGCGTGGCGCTTGCGCTCCCGATCACGCTCGATGCCATCGTGCTCCGGGGGGACCACCTCGACGACCAACTGGACGGCGGATGCCTTGAGGCCGATGCCGTCGTCGGTGACATGTTCCTCGGGGCATTCCGGTGCGATGAAGCAGTCGGGGATCCAGACCTTGCGATCGTGGACGATGTTCATGTCTTGATACGCGGCCCACTCACCCTCGTCCAGGTGCTTGTCGATGGCGCGGCGAAGCTGATTGGCAATCTGGCCGTGTGCAAAACGTCCGGTGGGCGACACCTCGATGAACCCCTCAACGATCTCGGCGCGAAGGCCCTCGGGGAGTTCCATGGCTTTCCATGCCTGCCACAGGAGCTCGTCCAGGTCCAGTCCGGGCGTGGATCCGGGCGCCTCGGGTGCGAGAGCGGTCATGGTGCAGCACCTCCTCCTCAAGTGCGGGCGGGCTTGGCCGGGCGGCACAAGCGACACCCTTAACCTAGGAAGCCGTGCGCGCCCTCGACCTGCGAATGTCCGTAGATCACTCGTTCGAGTACGCGGTCGCCGTCTCAGATAGTAGGAAGCCCAAGTAATTGTGCAGACATCACGGCCGAGCTGTCCTAGCGTTGTAGGAAGCCGAACGTAACGCTCGATCGAGCGGATGCGGATGCGGCCCGGTGCGCAAGCGCAGGTGACCCCTGCCGTGCCGAGGCCCCCGCCTTTTCCGGCCGCTTCTGGATCTACGCATCCCATTTGTTCTCGGGGCTCTGGCATAGGAGACGTGAATCATGGCTGAGACTGCCGTCCGCAGGACCCGTCACTCCGCCCGTACGACCAGCGACGCCGACCGCAGGAACGCCGCGGCCGCTCTCCAGCGCGCCCTCGACCGCCGTGACAACGGCGGCTCCACCGGGCACTGAGATGATGCGCGCGCGACCCGGGTCGGTGCTGTCTCGGCCGGCGTCGGTGCCCTGCCGCTGCTGCTGGCGGATCCGGCTGTCCGTGGCCCGGTGGCTCTTTCTCTCCTGAGCACCAGGGGCGCCCGGATCCCGGGCGCCCCTGCGGGTGATCGTTCCCTGGCTCACTGCACCGGCGAGCGGGTCACCTCGAAGTGGTCGATGCGCTCGCCGGACTCGGCGAGGGCGGTGACCTTCATCCGCGGACGGTGGCCGGGCGAGACCTCCACGGCGATGAAGGAGTAGCCGGTGTAGCGGACCCGGGACCACTCCACGGTGTCCTTGTTCTTCTCCTGGCCCTTGGCCCAGTGGTAGGTGTCGATGTGGTCGACGTCCTTCACATGGCCCTCGTAGCTGTCGGGTGAGGGGAAGTCGTACAGCGCCCGGCCCGCGCCGCCGGCGGTCACGTACACGATGCCCTCGCGAGTGGTGTCGACGCTCTCACCGATCGGCATCTTCTTGCTGACCCGGCCGCCCTTGAGGGCGTCGGTCCGCTCGTAGACGTGGTTGTGGCCGTTGACGACCAGGTCCACCTGGTGCTTTTCGAACAGCGGCAGCCAGGCGTCGCGTACCCCGCCGTCGGAAGCGTGCGAGTTGGTGGTGGAGAAGGCGCAGTGGTGGAAGAAGACCACGAGGAAGTCGATGCCGTCGGTCGCACGCAGTTCCGCCAGCCTGCGGTCCAGCCAACGGGTCTGCCTGCCGCCGGTGTAGCCCTGGTTCGCCGGGATCTCGTAGGAGACGTCGTTGGCGTCCAGGGCGACGACCGCGGTGTTGCCGTAGGTGAACGAGTAGACGCCGGGGGCGTTCTTGGCGTCCGGGCCGTTCTCCGGCAGCGTCCAGCGGGCGTTCTGGCCGCCGTAGCCGTTGGGGGAGTACCAGGCCTCCATGTCGTGGTTGCCGGTGGTCACCATCCACGGTACGGACTTGGCCACCGACTCGGTCTGCGCGAGGAACTGGTCCCAGACCCGGGCGTCGTAGGCGTCGTGCTCGGAGCCGTCGCCGTCGGTGTCCGCGTAGCAGATGTCGCCGGCGTGCAGGTGGAAGGACGGGTTCTGACCCAGGATCAACTGGTCGTTGGCGAGGGCGTGGTAGCTCACACCCTGGTCGCCGAAGGCGGTGAAGACGAACGGGGCGGGCCGGGCCGGGGCGGTGCGGAAGGTGCCGACGGTGGAGAAGTGGCGGGGGTCGGCCGGGTCGAAGCCGTCGTGGCCGACGCCGTAGTAGTACGTCGTTCCCGGGCTCAGCCCGTCCAGCGCGGCGTGCAGGTAGCACTGCTGCACGGCCGGCAGCTTGGCGGACAGCGACGGGGTGTGCAGATCGCGCACCTCGGCCTCGATCTTGCGCCCCAGGTCCCAGGGCTTGAGCCCCACCCGCAGATACGGCCGCCGCACGGCGAACGGCACCTGCCAGCTCACCCGCATCTGGCTCTTGGGGTCCGCACCGAAGGCCAGGTGGCGGCCGAACGGGGCGACCAGCGCACCGTCGACGCGGGCAGCGGACGGCGTGGAGCGCAGAGTGGGGGAGGCCTGGGCCGAACCGGCCAGCAGGCCGGAGCCGGCCACCACTCCCGCGGTCGCGGCCGAGGTGCGCAGCAGCCCGCGGCGGCTCAGCTTGGTACGGAGGTAGTCGTGCTGCTCCGGCATGCTCATCCGGGCCGCGAGCTGCTCCGGTATGCCGACGCGCGGGGTGTGCGAGGGCGGGTGGGTCCCCCGGGTGTTTCCAGTCATGCCGCCGAATGTCGCAGCGCGACCCGACCAGGACGGGGACAGCGGGTGAACGGCAGCTGACCGGCTCTCCACTGTCCGCATGGCGGACGTTACGTGTCAATCAATGGGACGGAGAGTAGGGTCCCCCCATGTCTCGCAGCATTCGCCTCGCAGTGATCCCCGGTGACGGTATCGGCCAGGAAGTCGTGGCCCAGGGCCTGAAGGTCCTGACCGCGGTCCTCCCGCAGGACGTCAAGCTGGAAACCAAGGAGTACGACCTCGGTGCCCGGCGATGGCATGCGACCGGTGAGACCCTCCCCGACGAGGAGATGGAGTCGCTCAAGCAGCACGACGCGATCCTGCTCGGCGCGATCGGCGACCCGTCCGTACCCTCCGGTGTGCTGGAGCGGGGGCTGCTGCTCAAGCTCCGCTTCGCCTTCGACCACTTCGTCAACCTGCGCCCGTCGAAGCTCTTCCCGAACACCGCCACGCCGCTCGCCGGCCGCCCCGACATCGACTTCGTGGTCGTCCGCGAGGGCACCGAGGGTCCGTACACCGGCAACGGCGGCTCCCTGCGGACCGGCACCCCCGCCGAGGTCGCCACCGAGGTCAGCCTCAACACCGCCTACGGTGTCGAGCGCGTGGTCCGCGACGCGTACGAGCGGGCCAACGCCCGCCCGCGCAAGAAGCTGACGCTGGTGCACAAGAACAACGTCCTGGTGTACGCGGGCCACCTGTGGAAGAACATCTTCGACAAGGTCGGCCGGGAGTACCCCGAGGTCACCACCGACTACCTGCACGTCGACGCCGCGACGATCTTCTTCGTCACCCAGCCCGAGCGGTTCGACGTGATCGTCACCGACAACCTCTTCGGCGACATCCTCACCGACCTCGCCGCGGCCGTCACCGGCGGTATCGGCCTGGCCGCCTCCGGGAACATCAACCCGACCGGCGAGTTCCCCTCGATGTTCGAGCCGGTCCACGGCTCCGCACCGGACATCGCGGGCACCGGCAAGGCCGACCCGACGGCGACGATCCTCTCCGTGGCCCTGCTCCTGCGCCACCTCGGTTTCGCGCCGCAGGCCGCCCGTATCGAGGAGGCCGTGGCGGCCGACCTGGAGGCCAGGGACGGCTCGGCGCGCAGCACGGACGAGATCGGCGACGCCCTCGCCGTACGCGTAGCCGGCTGAGGCCCGCAGCGCAGACACGCACCACGGACAGCGCCGGGCCACACCAGGCCCGGCGCTGTCCGCGTTGGTCCGCTCTGGGCTTACCGCCCGGTGGGGTGCGACCATCGGACCCGGAACGCGCCCTCGGTTCCGGCGGCGGCGACCCACGGGCGATAATCGGACGTGGCATCGCCGCCCACGAGGAAACTCGGACGTCCCAGTAACGACCGGTACGTTCAAGATTTCGGAGCGTGGTCGCCACACACCGCACCGGTGCCGCATGGTGGGGCCGATCCCCCGACCCCCGGCCGGAAGGCCGGGCCGGTGACGCTCCCCCAGTGAACGCTGGGAGGTACCCCCAGGTCTCGGAACACGCAGTGAAGGACATGCATTCATGACGACGCCCACCATCGAGCTCAAGCCCTCCTCGCATCCGCTCTCCGACGCGGAGCGGGCGCAGATCCTGGCCGCCCCCGGCTTCGGCCGCCACTTCACCGATCACATGGTGACGATCAAGTGGACGGAGGGCCGCGGCTGGCACGACGGCCAGCTCGTGCCGTACGGACCGCTCTCCCTCGACCCGGCGACCAATGTCCTGCACTACGCGCAGGAGATCTTCGAGGGCCTCAAGGCCTACCGGCAGCCCGACGGCTCCGTCGCCACGTTCCGCCCCGACGCCAACGCCCGCCGCTTCCAGGCCTCCGCCCGCCGGCTGGCCATGCCGGAGCTGCCCGTCGAGACCTTCATCGAGGCCTGCGACCTGCTCGTCCAGCAGGACAAGAACTGGGTGCCGGCGCACGGCGGCGAGGAGTCGCTCTACCTGCGTCCCTTCATGATCGCGACCGAGGTCGGCCTGGGGGTGAAGCCCGCCAACGAGTACCTCTTCGTGGTCATCGCCTCGCCCGCCGGGGCGTACTTCGCCGGGGGCGTCAAGCCCGTCTCCATCTGGCTGTCCGAGGACCGGGTGCGCGCCGTCCCCGGCGGTATGGGCGACGCCAAGACCGGCGGCAACTACGCAGCGTCGCTGCTCGCGCAGGCCGAGGCCGCGGCGCACGGCTGTGACCAGGTCGCCTACCTCGACGCCGTGGAGCACAAGTGGGTCGAGGAGCTGGGCGGCATGAACCTGTACTTCGTGTACGGCGACAAGATCGTCACGCCCACGCTGACCGGCTCCCTCCTCGCCGGTGTCACCCGTGACTCCCTGCTGTCCGTCGCCCGCGACCTGGGCTACGCATCGGAGGAGGCCCGGGTCTCCATCGACCAGTGGCGGGCCGACACGGAGAACGGCACGCTCACCGAGGTCTTCGCCTGCGGCACGGCCGCGGTGATCACCCCCGTCGGCACGGTCAAGAGCGCGGGCGGCGAGTGGAGCCAGTCCGGCGGTGAGCCCGGCAAGGTCACGCTGGAGCTGCGGGACGCGCTCCTCGACATCCAGCGCGGTATCGCCGAGGACAAGCACGGCTGGATGCACCCGCTGGGCTGATCCGGGCTTCCCGGCACACGGCCGGGGGCGGCCTCCCGGCACACGGGCCCTCCCCGCACACGGCCGAGGGCGGCCTCACACACGACTGAGGCCGCCGCCGCACACGACTGAGGCCGCCCCCGAGCTCGCGCCGGGGGCGGCCTCGGCCGTTTCCTGATCGGCTCAGCCGGCCTCCGCGGGGGTCTTTGCCGCCGCGGGGGCCGGGGGAGCGGGCGGCGCGGCGCGCAGTGCTGCGACCGGGCGCGGGTCCCGGGCGGTGAGGGCCAGATAGGCGAGGCCGCCCACGGCCGCCGCGAGCAGGAAGCTGAGGTCGATGCCACCGGTCAGGGGGAGCAGCGGCCCCTGGAACAAGGGTGTGTCCACGCCCATCAGGCCGACCCCCGAGCCCAGTGCCCAGGCAACCGCGGCCCGGACGTGCCAGCCCGCCCGGTACCAGTACACGCCGCCCCGGGTACCGCGGTTGTAGACCTGCAGGGACTCCGGGTCGTACGCGCCGCGGCAGCGGACGAAGCCGATCACGGTGATCACCGCCCAGGGCGTGCCGACGGCGGTCATCAGCAGGACGAAGGAGGTCATCGCGTCCTGTGCGGCCCACAGGAAGTGACCGGCGTAGACCAGTGCGGTCGAGAGGCCCGCGACGACATAGGTGGCCTGGGTGCGGGTGGCGCGCGGCAGGATCGCGTCCAGGTCGAGGCCCATGCTGTAGAGCATCAGACCGGCGTTGCCGACCGAGCCGGCCGAGGCGTTGAGCAGCAGCAGCGCCAGGTACCAGAACGGTGCGCCGGCCACCAGCGGGCCCGCATAGTCCTCGCCCGCGCCGACGGCGAGCGCGGTGAACGTACCGAAGAGCTGCGGCACCAGGAGGCCGACCAGCAGGCCCAGACAGGTGGCGCCGAAGACCTTCTTGGCGCTGTACCGGTGCGGGGAGATGTAGCGGCTGTAGTCGCCGAGCAGGGTGATGAACGCGATCGGGCCGCTCAGACCTGCGGAGACGGCGGCCAGCAGCCAGGTCGGCCAGAAGCCGCCGAGCAGATAGCTGCTGCCGTGCGGCGCGGCGGGGGTGAAGGTGCCCGCGTAGGCGACGATGCCGACGGCCAGCAGCACGGTCAGACCGATGGCGAGCACCTTGCTCAGCCGCAGCAGCACCCGGTAGCCGTAGACCGCGCCGACCGCGGTGGCGCCCGCCAGCAGGGCGTAGACCAGTGCGTAGGTCGCACCGCTCGACGGCAGCCCGGTCAGGCGGTGCAGCGCGCCGACGACCGCGTCGCCGCCGACCCACAGCGTCAGCGCGGTGTAGCCCAGCGACAGCAGCAGGCCGATGACCGAGCCGATGAGCCGGCCGCGCACGCCGAAGTGGGCGCCGCTGCTGGTGGACAGGTTGGTCGCGCTGCGCAGCGACACCAGCGCGAGCGGGGCGGTGAGCAGGGTGCCGACGGCGGTGCCGGCCACCAGGGAGGTCACCGAGGGCCAGAAGCCGAGCCCGAAGGAGACCGGGAGCCAGCCGAAGATCACCACGCCGAGCGCGAGGTTCGACCCGAGCAGGATCGAGATCAGGTCGCGAGGGCCGCTGGTGCGTTCCTCCTCCGGGACGGTGTCGACTCCGCGTTGTTCCATCGGCATGAGGGCTCCCCTGAGCGGCCGGACAACAGTGTGCAAAGCAGCGCTCCGGGCGCCGTGTTCCGTGCTGTGGCCGGGTGCGCCGCGCGCCGCTCGCGCTGTCGAGATCGTTTTAGAGCGACGCTCTATTCGTCGCGTATCGAGAACAGCGCTCAATGTCGCTCATCCCCATGTCGTCGGTCAATGCTTTCCTCCCGGCCATTTTCATGGTTAGAGTGCTGCTCTAATCGATCGGGAGGAGTGGCGGGATGCGGTTGACTCCGACGGAACGCGACCGGCTGCTGCTGTTCGGCGCGGCCGAGCTGGCGCGGACGCGCCGGGCCCGCGGGCTGCGGCTGAATGTGCCCGAGGCGACCGCGTTGATCGCGGACACAGTCTGCGAGGCGGCGCGGGACGGGCGCCGCCTCGCTCAGGCCATCGAGGCGGCCCGGGGCGTGCTCGGACCGGACGATGTGCTGCCGGGCGTGGCCGACGTCGTCACCGAGGTGCATGTGGAGGCCGTCTTCGACGACGGCTCCCGGCTCGCGGTGGTCAGCGACCCGATCGGCGCCGGTGCGCGGGACGGGGACCGCCGCCGGGCGCCCGCGCCCGGCGCGGTGCTGCCCGGTCCGGCCGCCCCGGAGCCCGCGCCTGCGGTCGTGCTGACCGTGCGCAACACCGCGACCGTGCCCGTCAGCGTCACCTCGCACTTTCACTTCTTCGAGGCCAACCCCCGGCTGGACTTCGACCGTGGCGCCGCGTACGGCATGCGGCTGTGCGTCCCGGCCGGTTCGTCGGTGCGGTTCGATCCCGGCGGCGCCGAGGAGGTCGGCCTGGTCCCGATCGGCGGCGACCGGATCGCGATCGGCTTCGCCGGTCTGGTGGACGGCCCGCTGGACGCACCGGGCGCGAAGACCGAAGCGCTGCGGCGGGCCGCCGCCTGCGGCTACCTGGGAGCGGAGGAACAGGCATGACCGGCACCATCGACCCCCACGAGTACGCGTCGGTACACGGCCCGCGGGCCGGCGACCGGGTCGTCCTCGGCGACTCGGGCCTGGTCGTCCGGGTCGAGTCGGACGCCCAGAAGCCCGGTGACGAGTTCCTGGCCGGCTTCGGCAAGACCGCCCGGGACGGGCTGCACCTCAAGGCCGCCGCGGTCCGCGAGACCTGCGATGTGGTGATCAGCAATGTGCTGGTCATCGACGCGGTCCAGGGCATCCGCAAGGTGTCGATCGGCATCCGCGAGGGCCGGATCCACGCCATAGGGCGGGCCGGCAACCCCGACACCCTCGACGGCGTCGATGTCGTCGTCGGCACCGGCACCTCGATCGTCTCCGGCGAGGGCATGATCGCCACCGCGGGCGCCGTCGACACCCATGTCCATCTGCTCTCGCCGCGCGTCATGGAGGCCTCGCTGGCCTCCGGCGTGACCACGATCATCGGCCAGGAATTCGGGCCGGTCTGGGGCGTCGGCGTCAACTCGCCCTGGGCGCTCGGCCATGCCTTCAGCGCCTTCGACGCCTGGCCGGTCAACATCGGCTTCCTCGGCCGTGGTTCCTCCTCCGGCGACGCCCCGCTGGTCGAGGCGCTCGCCGAGGGCGGCGCCTGCGGCTTCAAGGTGCACGAGGACATGGGCGCGCACGCCCGTGCCCTGGACACCGCGCTGCGCGTCGCCGAGGAGCACGACGTCCAGGTCGCGCTGCACAGCGACGGCCTCAACGAATGCCTCAGCGTCGAGGACACCCTGCGCGTCCTGGACGGCCGGACCATCCACGCCTTCCACATCGAGGGCTGCGGCGGCGGCCATGTCCCCAACGTCCTCAAGATGGCCGGCGTCCCGAACGTCATCGGCTCCTCCACCAACCCCACCCTCCCCTTCGGGCGGGACGCGGTCGCCGAGCACTACGGCATGATCGTCTCGGTCCACGATCTGAAGACCGATCTGCCGGGCGACGCCGCCATGGCCCGCGACCGCATCCGGGCCGGCACGATGGGCGCCGAGGACGTGCTGCACGACCTCGGGGCGATCGGCATCACCTCCTCCGACGCCCAGGGCATGGGCCGCGCGGGCGAGACCGTACGCCGTACCTTCGCGATGGCGGGCAAGATGAAGGCCGAACTCGGGCCCCTGCAGGGCGACGGCCCGCATGACGACAACGCGCGGGTGCTGCGCTATGTCGCCAAGCTCACCATCAACCCCGCCATCGCCCACGGCCTTTCGCACGAGATCGGGTCGATCGAGGTCGGGAAGATGGCCGACCTCGTGCTGTGGAAGCCGCAGTACTTCGGCGCCAAGCCACAACTGGTGCTGAAGTCCGGCTTCCCCGCCTACGGCGTCACCGGCGACCCGAACGCCGCCACCGACACCTGCGAACCCCTGGTGCTCGGCCCGCAGTTCGGTGCGTACGGGGCGGCCCCCGCCGAGATCTCCGTCGCCTTCGTCGCGCGCGCCGCGGCCGAACAGGGCGGTGACCAGCTGCCCACCCGCCGCCGCCGGGTCGCCGTCCGCGGCACCCGCGGTATCGGCCCCGGCAACCTCGTCCACAACTCCCGGGTCGGACAGGTACAGGTCGACGGGCGCAGCGGCCTGGTCACCCTCGACGGCGACCCGATGCGCTCGGAGGCGGCCGATACCGTCTCGCTCTCGCGCCTGTACTTCCTGTGACGGCACGGCCCGTGACGCCGCCGCGGCCGGCGCGGCGGGCCACCGTGGCCGGCACCCGCCGTGGCCGCCACCTGCTGCGCCTGCCACCCACCGCGCCTGCCGTCTGCCGCCCCGCCACCGACACCCGTGACGCCGACCGTCACCGCGAACCGTGAGGACCCCCGCATGAACACCCCTGTCGCCGACGGCTTCCGCATGCCCCCGGAGTGGGCCCGTCACGAGCGCACCTGGATGGCCTGGCCCGGCCCCAACTTCACCTTCGGCGAGGAGCGCGGCGAGACCCTGGAGGGCGCCCGCCGCGCCTGGGCCGCGGTCGCCCGCGCGGTCCGCCGCTTCGAGCCGGTCACCGTCGTCGCGGGACCGGGGCAGTCCGAGGGCGCCCGTGCGCTCCTCGGCGAGGGCATCGACCTCGTCGAGCGCCCGCTCGACGACGCCTGGATGCGCGACATCGGCCCCACCTTCCTCACCGACGGCAGGGGCCGGCTCGCCGCCACCGACTGGGTGTTCAACGGCTGGGGCGCCCAGGAATGGGCCCGCTGGGACCTCGACCGGAAGATCGCCGAGCAGGTCTCGGCGCTGGCCGGCGCCCGCCGCTACGCCACGCCCCTGGTCAACGAGGGCGGCGGCCTCCACGTCGACGGCGAGGGCACCGTCCTGCTCACCGAGACCGTGCAGCTCGACCCGGGCCGCAACCCCGGCCGTACGCAGGAGGAGGTCGAGGCCGAGATCCACGCCCACCTCGGCACCACCAAGGCGATCTGGCTGCCGCGCGGTCTCGCCGCCGACTACGGGCAGTTCGGCACCCGGGGCCATGTCGACATCGTCGCCGCCTTCGCCCGCCCCGGCGTCGTCCTCGTGCACACCCAGCCCGACCCCGACCACCCCGACCACGCGATCTGCCACGAGATCGCCAAGCTGCTGCGTTCCTCGACCGACGCCAGGGGCCGCCGGCTGGAGGTCGTCGAGGTGCCGGCGCCGACCGTCATCGAGGAGGACGGTGAGCTGGTCGACTACTCCTACATCAACCACTACCTCTGCAACGATGGTGTGGTGCTCTGCGGCTTCGACGACCCGCGCGACGAGGAGGCGGCCGCGATCTTCGGCCGGCTCTTCCCCGACCGGACGGTGACCCTGGTGGACGCCCGTACGATCTTCGCAGCGGGTGGCGGTATCCACTGCATCACCCAGCAGCAGCCCGAGGTCTGACCCGCAGACCCCGGCCGGCCGACCCGGAGGTCCCCGTGCCCGGTCCCGTGCGCCGCCCCCGGCGCCGGCTCAGCCAGCCCCGCGAGCAGGTCCTCGCCGCGGCGATGACGACCATCGCCGCGGAGGGCCTGGACCGGCTGACCATGGCCGGCCTGGGCCGCGAGGTCGGCATGAGCAGCGGCCACATCCTCTACTACTTCGGTACGAAGGACGAGCTGCTGCTGCAGACCCTGCAGTGGAGCGAGGAGCAGCTCGGCGCCGAACGCCGGGCCGCCCTCTCCCGCCGCGTCCCCGCCCGCGAACGGCTGGACGCGCTGGTCGACCTCTACCTCCCCGAAGGCCACCGCGACCCGCGCTGGACGCTGTGGCTGGAGGTGTGGAACCGCTCCCAGAACGCCGACGACGAAACCCGCGAACGCCAGCTCGACCTCGAACTCGCCTGGCACCGCGACCTGGTGGCCCTCCTCGTCGAGGGCATCTCGAAGGGCGAGTTCCGCCCCGTCGACGCCGAACGCTTCGCGACCCGCACCCGCGCCCTCCTCGACGGCTTCGGCTCCCAGCTCGTCGTCGGCCTCCCGGGCACGGACCGGGAGCAAGTACGCGGCCATCTACGGGAATTCCTGGACGAATCGCTGTCCGTCCAGCGGGACTGAGGGGGCCCGGCGCGCTGGACCTTCCCGGCCCTCATTCCGACCGGCGTTCATTCCCCCCGGCGGAAATGGCGGCGGTACAGCTCGACCGCTTGCTCCGGCGGGTAGTTGGGCAACGCGCTGACCTCGCCGTCCGCCTTGGAGATCACGAGGCGGGACCCTCCCGGATCACGCGGAGAGGCGGTGGGGTCCTCCCGGGGAGGAAACACCGGGTACACCAGATATCCGATGTCGAATTCATGAACATGCAGGACCGGCTCTTCCCCGCCCGGCCAGACGCCCGGGAAATGACCCCGCCCGATCTCCAGCGCCCCATCAGCATCGGTGGGAATCGGCCGCCGGTCCGCCCGGGACCGGTGTGCCGGGGATGGCCCATGCGGCTCGTACGGCTCGGACATCTCCCCGCCTCCCTCTCCCTTCCCCCTCTTCGCCATTCCTCCCCTTTCTCGCAGTGGAACGCTATGCGCTACGGCGCCGGGACGGTCCAAAGGAGCGCGCGCCGAGCACCGGATGCGACCGACCGTGACCACAACGCACGCAAGTACCCACGATCGTTGCCGACCGTGCTCTTGCCGAAGGCTCCCGGGTCCGCGACCGTGAGCGGCTATGGGACGAGAGCAATGGAAGAAGATCTGGGTCGGCTCGGCCGGCAATATGGTCGAGTGGTTCGACTGGTTCGTCTACGCCAGTTTCGCGGTCTACTTCGCGGATTCGTTCTTCCCGAAGGGGAATGACACCGCGAACCTCATGAACACCATGGGGATCTTCGCCGTCGGCTTCTTCATGCGCCCGGTGGGCGGCTGGGTGCTCGGCCGGGTGGGGGACCGCAAGGGCCGGAAGGCCGCGCTCACACTGACCGTCACGCTGATGTCCGCCTCGGCGATCCTGATCGCCGTCGCGCCCACCTACGCGGTCGCGGGCTACGGCGGGGTGGCCGTGCTGCTCCTCGCCCGGATGCTGCAGGGGCTGTCGGTCGGCGGGGAGTACGCGGCCAGCGCCACCTATCTCACCGAGGCGTCCGCGCCCGGGCAGCGCGGCTTCGCCTCCAGCTTCCAGTACGTGTCGATGACCGCAGGCCAGCTGCTCGGTCTCGGCCTGCAGATCCTGCTGCAGCGCACCATGTCCGAGGACGCGCTGCACAGCTGGGCCTGGCGGATCCCGTTCATCGTCGGTGCGCTGGGCGCCGGCATCGTCTTCTATCTCCGCCGCAACATGCTGGAGACCGAGGTCTACGCCGAGGACGAGGGCGCCAACGCCGACCCCGCCCGCGGCACGATCAAGGCGCTGCTGGCCCACAAGCGCGAGGCGTTCCTGGTCATCGCGCTCACCATGGGCGGCACGGTCGCGTACTACACGTACACGACCTACCTCACCAAGTACCTCTCGGGCAGCGCGGGGTTGTCCAAGCCGACCGCTTCCCTGGTCAGTTTCTGCGCCCTCTTCCTCTTCATGTGCCTCCAGCCGCTCGCCGGAAAGCTGTCCGACCGGATCGGCCGGCGTCCGCTGCTGATCACCTTCGCGGTCGGCTCCACGTTCCTGACCGTGCCGATCATGACGATGCTCAAGTACGCCGGCAGCTTCTGGCCGGCCCTCGGACTCGCCCTGCTGGCGCTGGTCGTGGTCACCGGCTATACCTCGATCAACGCCTGTGTGAAGGCCGAGCTGTTCCCGACCGGCATCCGCGCGCTGGGCGTGGCCCTGCCGTACGCCATCGCCAACGCGCTGTTCGGCGGCACCGCGGAGTATGTCGCCCTGTGGTTCAAGGAGGGCGGCATCGAGTCCGGCTTCTACTGGTACGTCGCCGGCTGCGCCGCCGTCTCGCTGATCGTCTACCTCACCATGCGCGAGACCCGCACCATCGATCTGCACCGGGTCGGCAAGCAGGACGAGGGCACCGGAGCCGGCCGGAGGCGGGTGGGGGAGCCCGTCGCCGACTGAGCGTTCGCCCCGGCCGGGAGCGGCCTCCCCCGCCCGGGGGAGGCCGTTTGCCGTTCCCGGGGGATCCGCGTCCGGCTCCGGGCGGCTTGGCTGGACGGCATGACGAACACGAGGCGTTCACTCCTGCCGCTGCTGCTGACGGGCCTGCTGGCCACGGGCGTCGCAGCGCCGTCCGCGGCAACTGCCCGGCCCGGCGGGGCGCACCCGGGCACCGCGCGCCCGGCCGCGTCCCGCCCGGCCGCCGACGACATCCGCGCCAGGATCGCGGCCGTACCCGGGATGCGGGTGGTCAAGGAGAACCCCGCCCCGGCCGGCTACCGCTCCTTCGCGCTGGTCTACCGCCAGCCCGTCGACCACCGGCACCCCGGTAAGGGCAGCTTCGAGCAGCGGCTGTCGCTGCTCCACCGGTCCACCGCCCGGCCGATGGTGCTCTACACCAACGGCTACGACCTCACCTACCAGGACTCCGCGTTCCGTGCCGAGCCGACCGGCATCGTGGACGGCAACCAGATCAGCGTCGAGCAGCGGTACTTCGGCACGTCCCGTCCCCGCCCCACCGACTGGTCGAAACTCGACATCTGGCAGGCGGCGAGCGATCACCACCGGCTGATCCAGGCCCTCAAAACGGTCTACCGCGGCGCCTGGATCTCCACCGGCGGCAGCAAGGGCGGTATGGCCACCGTCTACCACCGGCGCTTCTACCCGCACGATGTGGCCGGCTCCGTCGCGTACTCGGCACCCGACAACACCGACGACCGGGACGACACCGCCGAGGACCGCTTCCTCCAGCGGGTGGGCTCGCCCGCCTGCCGGAGCGCGCTCACGGCGGTGCAGCGCGCGATGCTGGGGGCCCGGCGAGCCGAGATGGCGGGCCGCCTCGCACGCTGGGCCGCAGGTCAGGGCTACACGTTCCGCACCATCGGCAGCGCCGACCGCGCCCTGGAACTCACCGTGCTGGAGTTGCCCATGTTCTTCTGGATGCAGAAGGAAGAGGCGGACGACTGCGGTGCGATCCCCCGGCCCTCCGCCACCGGCGACGCGCTGTACACCTGGTTCGCAGGGGTGGCGAATCTGCCGGCCTTCAGCGACCGCGGTCTGTCCTCCGCCACCGCGTCCTACTACCAGTTGGGCACCCAGCTCGGCTTTGTGTCGCTCGCCGCTCCGCAACTGGCCGGAATGCTGCGCTACCCCGGACTCCAGGAGATGCGCACCTATGTGCCGCGCAGCATTCCGCTGCGGTTCCAGCCGGACGCCATGCCCGACATCGACCGCTGGGTACGGCAGCACGGCAGCGAGCTGCTCTTCGTGTACGGCGAGCTGGATCCCGCCCGGGCCGAGCCCTTCCGGACGGGCAAGGGCAGCCGGGACGCGCACATCTACCTGGCCCCGCACACCGGCCACCTCGCGCGCATCGAGAAGCTGGCGCCCCGCGACCGTGCCCGGGCCACCGCCGTGCTCCGCCGCTGGGCAGCGGTGGACACTCCGACCGCATAGTGAGACCGCCGCGTGTCCGACCGGGACGTATGGCACACTGCGGACCGTGCTCTCGTTCGCCATGATTATTGGCAGCAGGCGCGCCGGTCCGCAGTGACCGCCCCGTACGAACCGAGTACGGCGCGGCCATCGTCGTCCCAGACCCGCGCGCAGACCTCTCGCACCCGCGAGAGGTTTTTTCGTTTCCGGCCCACAGCACACCGGAGGCGGAGCGCGAGGGACCATGGAGGGACGGTGGAACCGGTTATTCCGGTAGACCGAGATCCCGACAGGAGCCAGACCAGCATGACGGACGCACCCTCCCACCCTGCGCGGCGCCCCTCCCAGGCCCCGCCGCCCGCCCCCCGTCCCGCCGACGCGGTGCCCGACGACTTCCATGTCTTCGACACCACGCTCCGCGATGGTGCGCAGCGCGAGGGCATCAACCTCACCGTCGCCGACAAGCTGACCATCGCCCGGCATCTCGACGACTTCGGCGTGGGCTTCATCGAGGGCGGCTGGCCCGGCGCCAACCCGCGGGACACCGAGTTCTTCCAGCGGGCCCGTGCGGAGATCGACCTCCGGCACGCGCAGCTGGTCGCGTTCGGCGCCACCCGCAAGGCGGGCGTCCGGGTCGAGGACGATCCGCAGGTCGCCGGGCTCCTGGCCTCCCAGGCTCCGGTCGTCACGCTGGTCGCCAAGTCCCATGTCGGGCATGTGGAGCTGGCGCTGCGGACCACGCCGCAGGAGAACCTCGCGATGGTCCGGGACACCGTCGCCTACCTGCGCGACCAGGGCCGCCGGGTCTTCCTCGACTGCGAGCACTTCTTCGACGGCTATGCGCTGGACCCGGTCTACGCCAAGGAGGTCGTGCGCACCGCGAGCGAGGCCGGCGCCGATGTCGTGGTGCTCTGCGACACCAACGGCGGCATGCTGCCGGCACAGGTCACCGCCGTCGTACGGACCGTCTTCGCGGACACCGGCGCCCGCCTGGGGATCCATGCCCAGGACGACACCGGCTGCGCGGTCGCCAACACCCTGGCCGCGGTGGACGCGGGCGCCACCCACGTCCAGTGCACCGCCAACGGGTACGGCGAGCGGGTCGGCAACTCCAACCTCTTCCCGGTCGTTGCCGCCCTGGAGCTCAAGTACGGGCGCCCGGTGCTGCCCGAGGGCAAGCTCGCCGAGACCACCCGGATCTCGCACGCCATCGCCGAGGTCGTCAACCTCACCCCCTCCACCCACCAGCCCTATGTGGGTGTCTCCGCCTTCGCCCACAAGGCCGGACTGCACGCCTCCGCGATCAAGGTCGACCCGGATCTCTACCAGCACATCGACCCGGCGCTGGTCGGCAACAGCATGCGGATGCTGGTCTCCGACATGGCCGGGCGGGCGTCCATCGAGCTCAAGGGCAAGGAGCTCGGCGTCGACCTCGGCGACGACCGTGAGCTGGTCGGCCGGGTCGTCGAGCGGGTCAAGGAGCGGGAGCTGGCGGGCTACACCTACGAGGCCGCCGACGCCTCCTTCGAGCTGCTGCTGCGCGAGGAGCTGCAGCGGGCCCAGGGGGGCCGGCCGCGCAGCTACTTCACGGTCGAGTCCTGGCGCGCGATCGTCGAGGACCGCCCGGACGGTACGCACGCCAACGAGGCGACCGTGAAGCTGTGGGCCAAGGGCGAGCGGATCGTCACCACCGCCGAGGGCAACGGCCCGGTCAACGCCCTGGACCGGGCGCTGAAGGTGGGCCTGGAGCGGATCTATCCGCAGCTCGCCCATATGGAGCTGGTGGACTACAAGGTCCGCATCCTGGAGGGCGCCCTGGGCACCGGCTCGATCACCCGGGTGCTGGTCTCCACCAGCGACGGCCGCGGCGAGTGGTCCACGGTCGGCGTCGCGGAGAACGTCATCGCCGCCTCCTGGCAGGCGCTGGACGACGCGTATGCCTACGGACTGCTGCGGGCCGGGGTCGAGCCGCAGGAGTGAGCGCCGCGGCAGCGGCATGACCGCGGCCCCGCACGACCCTCGGGGGAGAGGGGCCGTGCGGGGCCGCGGCCATGTGACGGGCCATGCCGGGTCAGGCCTGCGGGGCGGCCTTGACGGCGGAGATGTCGAAGACGAGCTTGACCTTGTCGCTGACCATCACCCCGCCGGTCTCCAATGCGGCGTTCCAGGTCAGGCCCCAGTCGGAGCGCAGGATCTCGGCGCTGCCCTCGAAGCCCACCCGCTCGGCGCCGTAGACATCGGTGGCCGCACCGTGGAACTCCAGATCGATGGTGAGCGGCTTGGTGACCTCGCGGAGGGTGAGATCGCCGGTGATGCGGTAGCGGTCACCGGACACCTGCTCGGCGGCGGTGCTGCGGAAGGTCATCAGCGGGAAGGCCTCGGCGTCGAAGAAGTCGGCGCTGCGCAGATGGCCGTCGCGGTCCGCGATCCCGGTGTCCACGCTGGCGATCTTGACGTCGAGGGACGCGGTGGAGCGGGACGGGTCGGCGCCGTCGAGGTGGAGCGTGCCCTCGTAGTCGCCGAATGCGCCGCGGACGTTGGTGACCATGGCGTGCCGGACGGTGAAGCCGATGCTGCTGTGCGCCGGGTCGAGGGTGTAGTCGCCGGTCAGCGCCGCGAGCGCGGGGTCGGCGTCGAGGACGGCGGTACGGGTGGCGGGGGCGGTGGTATCGGCGGTGCGCTTGCGCTGGAACAGAGCCATGGCTCCTCCTCGAAGACGGCGCACCGGGTGGGCGCGCAGATTTGTTTAAGCTTCAACGAGATTCACCGTAGCGGCATCTGGTTCAACATTCAACCTCTCTGCCGGGCGGGCGCCGCAGGGCTCCGTCGGGCGGGCTCCGCCGGGTGGGTGGCGGACGGCGTTTCGGTGCGGTCATTGCCGCTCGGCGACGGCTCGTGCTAGACCATCGGGAACTCCCAAGTGCGCAGCGCCACACTCCAGTTGACGCCATGGAGAGGACCGACCGTGCCGCCTTTCCCCGCCACGTCCGTCTGGTCACGCCGAGGATTCCTCGCCACGGCTACCGCGAGCGCACTCGGCCTCGCTGCCCGCCCTGCCGGCGCCGCACCCGGGCCGGCCACCGCACCCGGGCCGGCCGCCGCACCCGGGCCGGCCACCGCTCCAGGGGACGAGTTCGCCACCCTCCGCGCCCGCTGGTGCGAGCTCACCCTCGGCAGCGGCTTCGACCCCGCCGCCCCGCCGTACGCCGCCGCCCTCCAGGAGACCGGCGCCCTTGCCGGCACCTTCCGGGCGAGCATGCGGCCGACCGCCGCATCCCTCTGGCCGGACTGCCGCTACGACCCGCCGTCCGGCATCACCCAGAGCTACGGCCGGCTCGCCACCATGGCCCAGGCCTATGCCCAGCCCGGCACCGGCCGCACCGGCGACCCCGGTCTCGCCGCTGCCCTGCTCACGGGTCTCGACCACCTCGAAGCCACCGTCTACAACACCGTCACCACCCGTTACGGCAACTGGTGGGAGTGGCAGATCGGCAGCCCCAGACTCCTCCTCGACACCCTCGCGATCCTCGACCAGCACCTGCCCGACGGCGGTCCCGACGACGCGCTGCGCGACCGCGCTCTGGCCGCCGTCGACCACTTCGTCCCCGACGCCATGCTCGGCGACTACACCGGGACCAGCACCGGCGCCAACCGCGTCGACCTGTGCCGGGTGGTCGCACTGCGCGGCATCCTCGGCCGCGCCCCCGCCAAGATCGCCCTGGCCCGCGACGCCCTCTCGCCGGTCTTCCCCTACGTCACCCGGGGCGACGGCCTCTACGCCGACGGCTCCTTCGTCCAGCACACCTGGGTCGCCTACTCCGGCACTTACGGCTATGTCCTGCTGGACGGCCTGGGCCGGCTGTTCACCCTGCTCGGCGGCTCGTCCTGGCAGGTCACCGACCCGGCCCGGCAGATCGTCTTCGACAGCGTCGAGCGGGCCTGGGCCCCGCTGCTCCACAACGGCCTGAT
The DNA here is from genome assembly GCF_043080045.1 of Streptomyces sp. NPDC015125. Classification (NCBI taxonomy): domain Bacteria; kingdom Bacillati; phylum Actinomycetota; class Actinomycetes; order Kitasatosporales; family Streptomycetaceae; genus Streptomyces; species Streptomyces sp. NPDC015125. The sequence goes on along the minus strand of NZ_JBIBVF010000001.1, from coordinate 194,847 downwards.
GATGGACAGCGTCAACGGACGCGCCATCAGCCGCGGCTATCTCCGCAGCGACGAACGGCACGTCCTGCGCAGCGACCACTACCACGGCCATGCGCTGATCGCCGCCATCGCGCTGCTCGCCCAGGGCGCGAGCAGCGCCGAACGGGACCGCTGGCACGCCATGGTCAAGGGCTGGATCGCCCGCGACCGTACGCTGCCGGTCCGCACCGACCGGCAGTACCCGGTCGCCGACCTCGCCCGGATCGGGAAGATCGCCGACGGCCCCGCGGCCGCCGCCCCCGAACCCGTCGGCCACCGGCTGTTCCCGGCCATGGACCGCGCCGTGCACCGCCGCCCCGGCTGGGCCGCCGGCCTGGCCATGGCCTCCGACCGCATCGCGTACTACGAGAACGGCAACGGCGAGAACCCGCACGGCTGGCACACCGGCGCCGGCATGGTCTATTGGTGGGGCGCCGACTTCGGGGGCGACCAGTACACCGACGCCTTCTGGCCCACCGTCGACCCCTACCGGCTCCCCGGCACGACCGTGTCCACCAAGCGGCTGGCCGACAACGAGGGCGGCGGCTGGGGCGAGCCCAAGCCCGCCGCGCGCTGGGTCGGCGGCACCACCGACGGGGAATTCGCCGCGATCGGCCAGGACGTGCGCGGTCTGGCCTCGACCCTCACCGCCCGGAAATCCTGGTTCGCGCTCGCGGACTGCCTGGTCTGCCTGGGCGCCGGCATCACCGCCCGCGACGGAGTACCGGCCGAGACCGTCGTCGACAACCGCTGCCTGGGCGAGTGGGGCACCGCCGCGCTCACCGTCGACGGCGTACGCCGGCCCGGCACGCTCGGCGTGACCACCTCCTTCCGCCGCGCCCGCTGGGTCCACCTCGCCGGACACGGCGGTTACGTCTTCCCCGGCGGCGCGCCCCTCAAGGCGCTGCGCGAGGCCCGCACCGGCTCCTGGCACGACATCAACACGACCTCGTCCACCGAGCCGTTCACCCGCCGCTACCTCACCCTCTGGCACGGCCACGGCACCGACCCGACCGATGCCGGTTACGCCTACCTGCTCATGCCGGGCGCCACCGCCCGCACCCTCGCCGCCCGTGCCGCCGACCGGCGCTGGCTGACCGTGCTCGCCAACGACGCCGGTCGGCAGGCGGTCGCCGTCGACCCGCTCGGCGTAACGGCCGCCAACTTCTGGCGGGCCGGCAGCGCGGGGCCGCTCACCAGCAGCGGCCCGGCGAGCGTGCTGGTCCGTGAGCGGCGCGGGCGGCGGCCGACGGCGCGACTGTGCCTCGCCGCCCCGGAGCGCACCGGCGATCCGCTGCACATCACCTGGTCACGACCGGTGCGCGCGGTGCTCGCCCACGACCCGGCAATCGAGGTGCTGGCCACCGGGCGCGCACTGCGGCTGCGCCTGACCCCCGGTACGAGCTGCGCCACCCACACCTGCACGGTGCGGCTGGGCTGACCGGTACCGGGCCCCGCCGACCAACCGGTCACCACAACATCACTCCCCTCCGGTTTGTGGGCCCCATACAGACGCGGGGAGGTGCCGCCACCCGAACGGAGGCCGGTACGCGGGGCCCGTACAGCACGGTTCTGTACTGCCTGCCCACCAAATCGCATGCGACGTTGTACGAAACCGACATCGGTGTGGGACGCCTCGCACACGTACCGTCGATACATGACCACTGTCGAAGATCTGCCCGCCGGCGCCAACGACGCCCGCGGGCGCGTCGCCGAGCTGCACGCCATCCGCGAGCAGGTCCGGCGAGGACCCAGCGAGCGGGCGACCGAAGCACAGCGTGCCAAGGGCAAGCTGACGGCGCGCGAGCGGATCGAGCTGCTGCTGGACGAGGGTTCGTTCAACGAGGTCGAGCCGCTGCGGCGGCACCGGGCGACGGGCTTCGGCCTGGAGGCCAAGAAGCCCTACACCGACGGTGTGATCACCGGCTGGGGCACCGTGCACGGCCGGACCGTGTTCACTTACGCGCACGACTTCCGGATCTTCGGCGGCGCGCTGGGCGAGGCCCACGCCACCAAGATCCACAAGATCATGGACATGGCCATCCAGGCCGGTGCGCCGCTGGTGTCCCTGAACGACGGCGCAGGCGCCCGTATCCAGGAGGGCGTCTCCGCGCTGGCCGGTTACGGCGGCATCTTCCAGCGCAACACCAAGGCCTCCGGTGTCATCCCGCAGATCTCGGTGATGCTCGGCCCCTGCGCCGGCGGCGCGGCCTACAGCCCCGCCCTGACCGACTTCGTCTTCATGGTCCGCGAGACCTCGCAGATGTTCATCACCGGCCCCGACGTGGTGCGCGCGGTGACCGGCGAGGAGATCACCCAGAACGGCCTCGGCGGCGCCGACGTCCACGCCGAGACCTCGGGCGTGTGCCACTTCGCCTACGACGACGAGGCCACCTGCCTGGAGGAGGTCCGCTACCTCCTCTCGCTGCTGCCGGCGAACAACCGGGAGAACCCGCCGTCGGTGCCCTGCGAGGACCCCGCCGACCGCTCCGGTGACGCGTTGCTGGACCTGGTCCCGGCCGACGGCAACCGCCCGTACGACATGCGCAAGGTCATCGAGGAGATCGTCGACGACGGCGAGTTCCTGGAGGTCCACGAGCGCTGGGCGACCAACATCATCTGCGCGCTGTCCCGGCTCGACGGGCGGGTCGTGGGCATCATCGCCAACCAGCCGCAGTCGCTGGCCGGTGTGCTGGACATCGAGGCGTCCGAGAAGTCCGCCCGCTTCGTCCAGATGTGCGATGCCTTCAACATCCCGATCGTCACCCTGCTGGACGTCCCCGGCTTCCTGCCCGGCGTCGACCAGGAGCACGGCGGCATCATCCGGCACGGCGCCAAGCTGCTCTACGCCTACTGCAACGCCACCGTCCCGCGGATCTCCCTCGTCCTGCGCAAGGCCTACGGCGGCGCCTACATCGTCATGGACTCGCAGTCCATCGGCGCCGACCTGACGTATGCCTGGCCCACCAACGAGATCGCGGTGATGGGTGCCGAAGGCGCCGCCAACGTCATCTTCCGCAAGCAGATCGCCGAGGCGGACGACTCCGAGGCCATGCGGGTGCGCATGGTCAAGGAGTACAAGTCCGAGCTGATGCACCCCTATTACGCGGCCGAGCGCGGCCTGGTCGACGACGTCATCGACCCGGCCGAAACCCGCCACACGCTCATCCGGGCCCTGGAGATGCTGCGCACCAAGCACGCGGACCTGCCGGCCCGTAAGCACGGCAACCCGCCTCAGTAGCCACACCCCACACCCGCTTCCGGCACCACGCCCACCGCGACGACGGAGAACACACCGTGAATGCTGCCCACCGCACCGACTCCATCCGCGTGGAGAAGGGCCAGGCCAGCGAGGAAGAGCTCGCCGCCCTGACCGCCGTCCTGTTGGCCCGCGCCGCCCACCGGCCGGCCGCCGCCGCGCCGGCCGGCCCGCACGCCACCGCCGCCCGGTGGCGGCGCCTGGAGCGCCAGAGCGGCTTTCATGGGGCCACCAGCTGGCAGCGGTGACGCCGTGACGCCGTGACGCTTCGCTGATCCCGCCGACGAGGGGTCCCGCATGGTGCGGGGCCCCTTGTGGGTTTGCGGGGGCCGTTGGTTGTCTGCGGGTGCGTGGTGGCTGGTCGCGCAGTTCCCCGCGCCCCTTTGGGGCGTGGCCGGAACCGGGCCGGGCTTTGGCGGGGCGGCTTGGTCTGTGGGGGCTGGCGCCGTGCGGGGTTGGTGGTTGCCGTGGGGGCCGGAGGGGACGCACCGGGGGCCGTCCTCGGCGCGGGCGCATCTGGTACGTGGGATTGAGTACCCCGGCGTCCGCTCCGGTCCTGCGGGCGGCCCCCGGTGCATCCCCTCCGGCCTTCGTCCGTTCCCGTCTGCCGCCCGGTGGCACCGTCCGTCACCGATCACAAGCGCACGCCGCCTCCGGCCAAGGCTCACCCGGGCCGGGGCGGGGCGGCGTCGGGCGGACGACGGCGGCCGGATGACGACGGTGGGACGGCCGACAGCCTGCACGCCCGGCAACCTGCACGCCCGGCCCGGCCCGACCAGCGTCCTGCCAAGGCCTGGTGCGGCTCGTACCTGGTTGTTGCCCAGTGTCCTGCCAAGTGTCCTGCCAAGGGGTGAACTGGTGGTGGCTGTAACGGTGATGGGTACGGCGGGGCGGTCGCCGACGTGCGGAGGTCGGAGGGGATGTCCGGTGCCCCGCCCGCAGGACCGGAGCGAACGCCGGGGTGCCTTCTGCACGTACCAGATGCGCCCGCGCCGTGGGGGCACCTCCCGGCCGAAGGCTGGGGGAGGGGTACCGGGCGTCCCCTCCGACCCACCACCCACAACGACCAGGCGCACCGGCCCCAGCCACCGGCAACGCGTACCGGCCCAGCCGCCAACCAGTAGTCGCATGAGGGGAATAACGCCTAACGGCCCCCCAATCAACGCGATATGAGGCCTCATCACTTTCCGGACGTGGTATTCCGGTTTGGTAGGTCGTGTCCGGATCAAGGCGTAGGTTCGCCCCAACCATGGGGAGCAGAGCTGTTCAAGCCGCCCTCCCCGTGCTGGCATGCGCTCGTCAACCCACTCCTGGTGTTCCGCACCGCGGGCCCTAGGACGACCGGAAGGAAAGCCCATGCTCAGCACGCTCAGTGCTGGTGCCGCCGTGGCATCGTTGCTCCTCGCCGGATCGGCATCCCCCACCACCGCCACCCGGTTCGGCGACGACCCGCCGAGCGGCAAGATCACCATTACCGTCGCCACGGTCAACGGTTCGGGCTGCAGACCCGGCAGCGCCGCCGTGGCCATCGCCCCCGACAACACCGCCTTCACCGTCACGTACAGCGAGTACCTCGCCCAGGCAGGCGCCGGCAGCAAGCCCACCGACTCCCGCAAGAACTGCCAGATCGCGCTGAATGTGCACGTCCCGCAGGGCTTCACCTACGCGGTCGCCCGGGCCGACTACCGGGGCTACGCCGCCCTGGCCCCGGGCGCCAGAGGGCTGGAGCAGGCGGGCTACTACTTCCAGGGCCAGCAGCAGACGGCCCGTAAGAGCCACACCTTCGTCGGCCCCTACGACTCCAACTGGCAGACCTCGGACGAGACCGACGTCGACGCCCTGGTGTACGCCCCCTGTGGCGAGGAGCGCTACTTCAACATCAACACCGAGATGCGGGTGGACGCCAAGTCGGCGGACCCCAAGGCCACCAGCTACATGGCCATGGACTCCACCGACGGCAACATCAACACCGTGTACCACTTCGCATGGAAGGAGTGCCCCGCGCGCAAGTGAGGCCCGGGCGCCGGCCCGGGGCCCGTACAGCGCCGCGCAAGGGCCCCGGGCCGGGCACGACGAAGGCCCCCGCACCCAAGGGGTGTGGGGGCCTTTCGTCGTACGGAGCGTACGGGCACGGGGGGCCCGGACGCGTCCCGTGGGGCGCCTAGCGCAGCCGGGCCATCAGTGCGTGCTCCACGAGCGTGATGAGCGCGCTCTTGGCCTCGCTGCGGTGCCGGGCGTCGGTCGTGATGATCGGCGCGTCCGGGCCGATCTGCAGCGCCTCACGCACCTCGTCCGGCGTGTAGGGCTGGTGTCCGTCGAAGCCGTTGAGGGCGATGACGAACGGCAGGCCGCTGTTCTCGAAGTAGTCGACCGCGGGGAAGCAGTCGGCGAGACGCCGGGTGTCGACCAGCACCACGGCGCCGATGGCGCCACGGACCAGGTCGTCCCACATGAACCAGAAACGGTCCTGGCCCGGCGTACCGAAGAGGTACAGGATCAGGTCCTGGTCCAGGGTGATCCGGCCGAAGTCCATCGCCACGGTCGTGGTCGTCTTGTCCGGCGCGTGCGTGAGATCGTCGATCCCCGCCGAAGCGGAAGTCATCACGGCTTCGGTACGCAGCGGATTGATCTCTGAGACGGCCCCGACGAACGTGGTCTTGCCCACGCCGAAGCCGCCCGCCACCACGATTTTCGCGGAGGTGGTGGAGCGGGCTGCACCGCTAGAGCTTGCGAAGTCCACTGAGCACCCTTTCGAGCAGTGTCACATCTGGCTGTCCGCCGGCGGTCTCGTCCCCGCCGGGCTGATGGATGGCGACGAGTCCGGCCTCCGCCAGGTCGGCGACGAGGATCCGGGCGACGCCGAGGGGGATGGAGAGAAGCGCGGAGATCTCGGCAACTGACTTGATCTCGCGGCAGAGGTGGCAGATGCGCTGGTGCTCCGGCAGCTGGCCCTGCATCTTCGCGGGGTCGGCGGTCGTGCTGACCAGCGCCTCGATGGCGAGCTGGTAGCGCGGCCTGGTCCGGCCTCCGGTCATGGCGTACGGGCGCACGAGCGGGTTGTTCGAACCCATGGGGGAGGGCTCGGGAGCGCGCCGGTGCGGCTGCACCGGCTGGATGCGCGGTGCCTGCGGCTGGTCGTACACCGATGGCTCGTACGGCTGGGAGTCGTACGGCCGGGGCTGCTGCTGCGGGGGCCGCTGCGGCCGGCGGCTCGGCGCAGACGGGAAGTTGAAGCGGTTGTTATGGGTCTCGCCCACAGGCCCGGACTCTTGTCCGGAACCATACGGGTATCCGCTCGGGGGCGTTGCCACGTCTCCTCCTCCAACTTGCCTGTCTGACGCCGGTCGCGCCACCGAACCATATGGCGCGGTGGCGGGAAACGCACTGCCTGTCCTTTAGTTGAGAAGGCTGCCCTGCAGTTCGGCACGCAGATCCGGCGTCAGTACCGTGCCCGCGCGGTCGACCAGCAGGGCCATCTCGTAGCCGACCAGACCGATGTCGCACTCGGGGTGTGCGAGCACGGCCAGCGACGATCCGTCCGAGACGGACATGATGAAGAGGAAGCCGCGTTCCATCTCCACCACGGTCTGGTTGACGCTCCCGCCCTCGAAGATGCGGGACGCGCCGGAGGTCAGCGAGGTGAGGCCGGAGGCCACCGCCGCCAACTGATCGGCTCTGTCACGAGGGAAACCCTCGGACATGGCAAGGAGCAGCCCGTCCGCGGAGACCACGACCGTGTGGGACACCCCGGGGGTGTTGTCCACGAAGTTGGTGATCAACCAGTTCAGATTCTGCGCCGCCTGGCTCATCGGGCTCACACTAACGCTCCTGATCGTAGGTGCTGCCGGGGCCGAAGCCCTGTTGGTCATTCTGGGGGACCCCGGAGGGGTCCGTGCCGACGTTGCGTCCCTGCTGGACACCGCGGCGCAGGTTACTCAGCCTGCCGCGGACGTCCTCCGGGGCGCGGGAGACCTGTGGGCCGCCCTGCGGCGTCTGCTCCGCGGCACCTTCGACCAGGTTGGCCTTGGGCACCCGCCGGGGGAGACCGGAGGAGGTGACTCCGCCCGCCTTCGGCTCGCGCAGCCGCTCCGCCCTCTCCCAGCGATCATCATTGGAGCTGCGCCAGTCGGAGCCGTCCTGGCCGGCCTCCGGCGTGCTCCGCTGCTGCTGCACCTGCGGTGCCTGCTGGTCGCGGCCTCCGCGGCGCGGAAGGCCGGCGTCCGTCAGCGACGGGGCGTCGCTCGGTGTGGGGCCCGGACGCTCGAATGGTACGCGCTCGGGCGCGTCAGCGGGAGCGGCAGTGGCATTCCGGTCGGATTCCGCTTCGGCCCCGAAGTAGCCCTCGAATGCAGGGCGTTCAGGCCATTCGTCCGACGGTGCCGCTTCGTGGGAGACGAAAGGCTGCTGGCCCGTGGTCTCGGCGAAGCTCCCCTCGCCGAATGCCTGGTGGCCGTGGGACCGGTCGTCGTAGAGCGGTTGATCGGCTTCCGCATATGCCTGGGGCGGGTAGTCCTGGTAGCCACCGGAGGACTCCTGGTAGGCACCGGCGGACGGCGCCTCGTCACGGAAGAGCGGACGCTCGCCCCCCTGGTACTCGGCGGCCTGCTCACCGCCCGTCTGGGCTTCCAGCGCCGCCCGGCGCTCCTCGCGGAGCAGCGAGCGGCCCATCATGTCCAGATCCGCGCCGTCCGTGCGGCCGTAGCGGCTGTCGTCGAAGCCCAGCTCGGCGGCGGTGCGCTGATGGGACTCGTACGACGGCTCCTGGTGCTCCGGAACGATCCGGGAGACCGTGAAGTCGTCGTCGTACTGCTCCTCGCCGCCACCACCGTGGGTGATCGCCTCGGGCAGCATGACCAGGGACGTGGTGCCCGCCTGCTCGCCGGAGGGGCGCAGCTGCACCCGGATCCCGTGCCGGTCGGCCAGCCGGCCGACCACGAACAAGCCCATGCGCTGGGAGATCGCGGCATCCACGCTCGGCGGGTTGGCCAGCTTGTGGTTGATGTCCGCGAAGTCCTCGGGGGTGAGCCCGATGCCCTTGTCGTGGATCTCGATCATCACCCGGCCGTCGGGCAGCCGGGTCGCGGCGACCCGCACCTTGGTCTGCGGGGAGGAGAACGTGGTGGCGTTCTCCAGCAGCTCGGACAGCAGGTGCACGAGGTCGGTCACGGCCGTGCCGTGGATCTCGCTCTCGGGGACGCCGGTGAGTTCTATTCGCTCGTAGGACTCGACCTCGGACGTCGCCGCCCGCAGGACGTCGATCAGCGGCACCGGCTGGTTCCAGCGCCGGCCGGGCTCCTCGCCCGCGAGGATGAGGAGGTTCTCGCCGTTGCGCCGCATACGCGTGGCGAGGTGGTCGAGCCGGAAGAGGTTCTCCAGCTGGTCCGGGTCCGCCTCGTTGTTCTCCAGGTCGGTGATCAGCTCCAGCTGGCGCTCGATCAGACCCTGGTTGCGGCTGGAAAGGTTGGTGAAGATCGCGTTGACGTTGCCCCGCAACAGCGCCTGCTCGGCGGCGAGCCGGACGGCCTCGCGGTGCACCTGGTCGAAGGCGCGGGCGACCTCGCCGATCTCGTCGGTGGTGGAGATCGGGATGGGCTGGACGCGGGTGTCGACCCGGCCCGGGTCGGTCCGCGAGAGCTGGTCGACCAGCATCGGCAGCCGCTGCTCGGCGATGCCGAAGGCGGCGGTACGCAGCTGGCGCATGTTGCGGCTCATCCGGCGGGCCATGAGACCGGCCACCACGAACGCGATGATCAGCGCGGCCAGCACGATGCCGGAGTCGATGAAGGTGGACTGCTTGGCGTCGTCGGAGATCTGCGCCGCCTCGTTCACGGCCTTGTCCGCCAGGTCCTTCTCGATGGACCGGTACATGTCGAACTTGCCGGTCGCAGCCGCGAAGTAGCTGTCCGAGGTGACGCCGCGGGCGCCGAGCGTCTCCGGCGCCGCGCCGGTGCCGATCAGGGTGCCCATCTGGTCGATCGACGGCGGGGTGCGGAACGGCCGGCCGGCGGCCTGCGCCTGTGCCTTTGCCCGTGCGACCTTCTGCTGCGCGGCCTGCTTGAGCGCCCCGGCGTCCCTGGTCAGCCGCTCGACGTCCTCGGGCGTGCCGCCGGAGGTGTACTCGCCGATGGCGATGCCCTCCAGGTAGCGGTACGACGCGAAGGCGGTCAGCTGCAGCTTGTGCTCCTTGCCGCCCTGCGGGGTCGCCGGGTCCACCAGGAGGTGGGTGCCGATGGAGCGCTCGAGGGACTCGGCGGCCTTGGCCAGCGCGATGGCGTAGACCGTACGGCCGTAGGAGGTGATGTTGCCGGTGCCCAGGCCGAGTTCGTTGGCGAACTCCATCAGCGGGTGCTGGACCTCGACATAGCCCTCTTCGGTCTGCACACCGTGCAGCCTGGAGGTGTAGGCGGCCTGGCGCAGCTTCTGGAGCTTGGGCTCGACCTTCTCGAAGGAGGCGAGACGGCGCTTGAGGCCCGGCTTGTCCGGAATGGTCTTGGCGGCCTGGTGGAACGTGTCGGCGGCGGCGTCGGTGGTGTCCCGCGCCTGCTGGACGGCGGGGTCGTCCTTCTTGCCCTTCAGCAGCGGCGCCGCGGTGCGGTCCCGCTCGTCGATCAGAGCGGTGCTGTAGGAGAGCGCGGCGCGCACCAGCTTCGCGGTGTTCTCCGCGTCCTGCGCTTCCTGCCAGGTGCCGAACGAGCTGTCCACCCGCAGACCGCCGAAGACCAGCGCGACCAGTACGGGGATCAGCAGAATGGCGTTCAGGCGGGTCGCCACGCGCCAGTTGCGCGGGGAGTACTTACCGCCACTGACCGGAGGCTTCGCGACCGTATTTTCGGGCGCGTCGGAAGCCGGTAGGCCACCTCTGGGTGGCGGGGTGAAGTTGCCCCGCCGCGATTCCTGCGGCTCGGGGCTCGCCTTGCTTCGCCTCACTCGACCAACAACCTCTCGGCGCCGGCACTGATTTGCTGTGCCGTTTCTTCTGGGCGTTCCTACTCCGGAGTTTCAGCGAATTTCAGCACGTCAGGGCGGTGCGTTCCAAACACTGGGTAAAGCCGGAGCGGGGCCGAAAGGGCCTGAGATAAAAGGGGCGTTAAGGGCGAGCGGCGCCAAAATACTGGAGATCTGTGAGCGCAGCGAAGCCGGGCATGCGCGCGGGGTGTCGAAACCGCGCTGATTCACTGTCGAAACGTTATGAAGCAAAATTGCGGGCGTGTCGAAGGACACAGATCCACTCACGGGTGCCGGGAACTCGGCCCGGGCAGGAGGGAACGCCCCGCCGGTGACCCTCGCCGTACGGCCCGCTCCCGGTGCGGGAGCGGGCCGCCTGCGCGCTACTGCAGCCGGGCCATCAGCGCGTGCTCTACGAGCGTGATGAGCGCGCTCTTGGCCTCGCTGCGGTGCCGGGCGTCGGTCGTGATGATCGGGGCCCCCGGGCCGATCTGCAGCGCCTCACGCACCTCCTCGGGCGTGTACGGCTGATAGCCCTCGAAACCGTTGAGGGCGACGACGAACGGCAGACCGCTGTTCTCGAAGTAGTCGACCGCGGCGAAGCAGTCGGCCAGACGCCGGGTGTCGACCAGCACCACGGCGCCGATGGCGCCACGGACCAGGTCGTCCCACATGAACCAGAAACGGTCCTGGCCCGGCGTACCGAAGAGGTACAGGATCAGGTCCTGGTCCAGGGTGATCCGGCCGAAGTCCATCGCCACGGTCGTCGTGGTCTTGTCCTGCACGTGGCTGAGGTCGTCGATCCCCGCCGAAGCGGAGGTCATCACGGCCTCCGTGCGCAGCGGATTGATCTCTGAGACGGCTCCGACGAACGTGGTCTTGCCCACGCCGAAGCCGCCCGCCACCACGATCTTGGCGGAGGTGGTGGCGCGGGTTCCGTTCCCGTCGGAGCTGCTGTCAGAGCTTGCGAAGTCCACTGAGCACCCTCTCGAGCAAGGTCACGTCCGGCGTACCGCCGGCCTCACCGCTGCCGCCGGGCTGGTGGATCGCCACCATCCCGGCCTCTGCCAGGTCCGCGACCAGAATCCGCGCCACACCCAGCGGGATGTGGAGCAGCGCGGAGACCTCGGCAACCGACTTCACCTCACGGCACAGGTGGCAGATCCGCTGGTGCTCGGGCAGCAGCCCGGGCAGCTGAGAGGGGTCGGCGGTCGTGCTGACCAGCGCCTCTATGGCGAGCTGGTAACGCGGCCTGGTCCGGCCTCCGGTCATGGCGTACGGGCGCACCAGCGGCTGGTCACCTTCGCTCCCGTACGGCGCTTGGCTGTACGCGCCGTACGGGCCGGAAGTGGCAGGTGGCGGGGTCATGGGTCCTCCGGGCGGGACAACTGACTGTCGTCGGGTTGGGCCGGTGGGGGGTGCGGCACATGGGTGGTTGGGTGCTGAACGGTGCGGCGCTGCGGGCGCCGCTTCAGTGCAGCAGGCTGCCCTGCAGTTCGGCGCGCAGATCGGGCGTCAGGACCGTGCCTGCGCGATCGACCAGCAGCGCCATTTCGTAGCCGACCAGGCCGATGTCGCACTCGGGGTGTGCGAGCACGGCCAGTGACGATCCGTCCGAGACGGACATGATGAAGAGGAACCCCCGCTCCATCTCCACAACGGTCTGGTTGACCGTCCCGCCCTCGAAGATGCGGGACGCGCCGGAGGTCAGCGAGGTCAGGCCGGAGGCCACCGCCGCCAACTGATCGGCACGGTCGCGGGGGAAGCCCTCGGACATCGCGAGGAGCAGTCCGTCCGCGGAGACCACCACCGTGTGCGACACCCCGGGGGTGTTGTCCACGAAGTTGGTGATCAACCAGTTCAGATTCTGCGCCGCCTGGCTCATCGGACTCAACTAACGCTCCTGCTGGTGTGTGGGATCGACAATGCCGTGATTGCCGGTGGACGACGTCCCGGCCTGTCGGCCTTGCTGGATACCCCGACGGAGATTGGTCAGCCGCCCCCGCACATCGCCGGGCGCACGCGAGACCTGCGGACCGCTCTGGGTGGACTGCTGTTGCGCGGTGCCCGCGACGAGGTTCGCGCGCGGGACCCGGCGGGGCAGCCCGGAGGTGGTGATGCCGCCCGCGGCGGGCTGGCGGATCTGCTCCGCCTGCCGCCAGGTCTCGTCGTTCGGGGAGCTGCGCCACGTCGTGGCCTCGGCGGGCGCCGCGTTGCGGGCGCCGTTGACCGGTGCCTCGCCGCGGGCGCCGCCGCGTGCCTCGCCTTCCTGAGCGGACCCGCGGCGCGGCAGCCGCGGGGCCTCGGGCTCGGCGGCATCCTGGGGCGGCACCCCGGCAGCGGCGGCCGCGGGGGTGTTGAACCAGTTGGACTCGATGGTGTCGAAGATCGGCGTACGGCCGTCGCCGGGACCGGCTTCGGCGCTGCCGAGCACATCGGCGGACGGCGCACCGCTGTCCTGCGGCTGCTGCGCCGGGAACTGCCCGGTGCCCTGCGACTCGTCGGCGTACGCACCGCGGTCGGCGTCCGGCCGCTGGTACTGGCCGGTGTTGCTGGCGGGGCGTTCGTACTGGCCGGTGTCGCTGTCGGGTCGCTGGTACTGGCCGGTGTCGCTGCCGGGGCGTTCGTACTGCCCGGTGTTGCTGCCGGGGCGTTCGTACTGCCCGGTGTTGCTGCCGGGGCGTTCGTACTGCCCGGTGTCACTGCCGGACTGCGGGAACCCGCCCGTCTCGTACTGGCCGGTGTCGTACCGCCCGGCGTCGTACTGAGCCGTCTCGTACCGGCCCGTCTCGCGCTGACCCGTGTCGTGCCGGCCCGTGTCGGTGTCCGGCGCGGCGAACTGCCCGGTGTCGCCGCGCTCGTTGCCCGCACCCCGGCCGGCCGGACGTGCGCCCGGGCGGCCGCGGCCGCCCTGGGAGCCGTCCGCGGCGGGCGGCGGACCGTTGAAGTCGGGACGGGCGAACGCCGCGGTGTCACCGGGGCCGCCGCTCGGCGCGGGCCGCTCGAAGCTGCCGGTGCTCTCCGGCTCCTCGTGGCCACGGGGCCGGTCCTGCGCCTCGCGGGGCGTCAGCGGCCAGTCGTCGGAGCCGCCGCGCTCACGGCGCGCACCCCAGCTCGTACCGCCCGGCTGTGAGGTGCCCGGCTGCGAAGTGCCCTGGCCGCCCTGGCCGCCGGCGGGTGAACCGCCCGGCAGTTCGGCCGCGGGCCCCCGGGCCGGCAGCTGCGGACGCTCCTCACGGCGCGGTGCGCCGGTGGGCGGTGCCACGGTGGGCGCCGGACCGTTGTCCGCGCTGCGGGTGGGCAGCGAGGGGCGCGAGTCGCCGGGGCGGCCGGCGGCCGGGCGGGCGTCGCCGCCGCGCGCCGGGGCGCCGGGCGAGCCCGCGCCGGGAGGCGCCGTACGGCCGGCCGGTGCCGAGGCACCGAAGGCGTTCGGCACACCGCCGCCGGGGCCGCCGCCGGGCCCACCGCGGCCGGGCAGCGCAGGGCGCCCGCCGGCCGAGGGACCCGAGCCGACCTGCCCGCGCGGCTGGAGCCCCGCGAGCCGGCTGGACTGTCCGCCGCCGTGGTCGCCGCCGCCCTTGGCGTTGCTCGGCGCCGGCTTCTTGCCGCCCTGGGCGAGGTCGACCGGCAGCATGACCAGTGCGGTGGTGCCGCCGGAGTCGGAGGGCCGCAGCTGAATACGGATGCCGTGCCGCAGCGACAGCCGGCCGACCACGAACAGACCCATGCGCCGGGACACCGAAACGTCCACGGTCGGCGGGCTGGCGAGCCGCTCGTTGATCGCCGACAGGTCCTCGGGCGACAGACCGATACCGGTGTCGTGGATCTCGACCAGCACCCGGCCGTCGGGCAGCGCGTGACCGGTGACCTTGACCTTGGTCTGCGGCGAGGAGAACGAGGTGGCGTTCTCCAGCAGCTCGGCGAGCAGGTGCACGAGGTCGTTGACGACCCGGCCCGCGACCTCGGTCTGCGGAACCGCGTTGAGCTCGATCCGCTCGTACTGCTCCACCTCGGAGGCGGCGGCGCGGAGCACGTCGACCAGCGGCACCGGCCGCGTCCACCGGCGCCCCGGCTCCTCACCCGCGAGAACCAGGAGGTTCTCGCCGTTACGGCGCATACGGGTGGCGAGGTGGTCGAGCTTGAAGAGGGAGGACAGCTGGTCCGGGTCGGCCTCGCGGGACTCCAGTTCGGAGATCAGCGAGAGCTGACGCTGGATGAGGCCCTGCGAACGGCGCGACAGGTTGGTGAACATCGCGTTGACGTTGCCCCGGAGCAGCGCCTGCTCGGAGGCGAGGCGGACCGCCTCGCGGTGCACGTCGTCGAAGGCCGCGGCCACCCGGCCGATCTCGTCCCGGCTGTGCACACCGACCGACTGGACGGAGGTGTCCACGTCCTGGGGGTCGGACTCGGACAGCTGCTTGACCAGTTCGGGCAGCCGGTCCTGGGCGACCTTCTGCGCGGTGTCCTGCAGCCGGCGCAGCGAGCGGACCATGGACCGGGCCACGACGAACGCGCCGACCAGCGAGACGCCGAGGACGAGCAGGATCAGCGCACCGCTGATGATCGCGGACTGGGTGGCCTCGTTGCGCAGCTCGCGGGACTTCTGTTCCATCTCCGAGAGCAGCGTGGTCTCGATCCGCGACATCTCGTCGATCTTGACGGTGTCGGAGTCGTACCAGTCGAGGTAGCGGTAGTCCTGGCTGCGGATGCCGGAACCGCTGGCGAAGGCGCGGTGCGCAAAGGCGACCGCGGCCTTGATCTCGTCGTTGTTGCCGTCCAGACCGCGGGTGAGCGCGCCGGCGTTGTTGGTGTAGATCTGCGAGAAGCGGTCGCGGGCCGCCTTCTCGCTGTCCTCGGCGTTACGGCCGGCCAGCCGGTCGTTGGAGGACAGCTGGGGGCCGCCCTTGTGGGCGAGGCCGGCGCTGACCAGGGCCCGCTGGATCGACGCGTACTCCTTGGCCGACGAGAACGCCGCCAGCGCACGGGTACTGCGGATCATCTCCGGGTTGCTGGTCGCCTGCGCCATGTCCTGGGACAGCGAGAGCAGCGAATTGATCAGCTGGTTGTAGCTGGTGACGGTCCGCGCGGCGTTGTCGCCGTCCTTGTAGGAATTCGCGCGGATCTCGTTGAGGGTGTTGAGCTGGCGGCCGATCTCCAGGACGGTTGCCCGGACACCGGCCATCGTGGCGTCCTGGCCCTGGATGTCACCGGTGGCCTGGTTGAACGACAGCTTGGCGCGGTCGGTCGCCTCACGGGGCGCGACGACGTTCGCGTCGTCCTTGGAGTTGCCGCTGCCGGCCAGCGGACCGGCCGACTTGTCCCGCTCCACCTGCAACGCGTCGGCGAGCTCGGTCGCCTGCCGGGTCATCTCGGTGAGCAGCTGCATCTTGTCGAGCTGGTCGATGTTCTCCATCGACGTGCCGATGCGCATACCGCCCAGCGTGGTCGCGGCGACCACGGGAAGCGCGAGCAGGGACACCAGGCGGGTACTGATGCGCCAGTTGCGCAACGCTATTCGCGAACCCGGGCCGCCGGCGCCCTTCGGCGCCTTGGCCTTGCCACTGTCCGCGGCGTCATTGCCCGGCGCCTGACCGCCTCCGTCGACGGGCAGAGTGCCGCCCGCGGAACCAC
The DNA here is from genome assembly GCF_043080045.1 of Streptomyces sp. NPDC015125. Taxonomy (NCBI): domain Bacteria; kingdom Bacillati; phylum Actinomycetota; class Actinomycetes; order Kitasatosporales; family Streptomycetaceae; genus Streptomyces; species Streptomyces sp. NPDC015125. Next base: position 178,994 of record NZ_JBIBVF010000001.1, on the reverse strand, counting down.
TGCTCTGGGCGCGCTGGGGCGAGGAGGCGCGGTCTGTCCCGCCGCGCAGCTCCGGGTCCGCCGCAGCGCTGCCATCCCTCTTGAAACGTCCCTGCACTAGCGTCGCAACCTCTGGACCAGGCGTCCCACCTCGGCGGGACGGTGTCGAGTCGTATGGGGGACCGCTGAGTCCCCCATGGCGGTCGTGAGTGACCGGCGGGCTGCCCTCTCTGGCCGAGAGAGCGGCACCACCGCGCGGCGCTACGTTGCGCCCTGCGCGCCGGCTGAAACGTGCGGCGGTCCGTGGAATTCCAGCACAGTGCAGGATCTCCAACAAGAGCGGAACCGCGCACTGTGACGTGGGTGACGCAATGTACGGAGCGCGTCACGACTTGTAGAACGTACCCCTGTTCATAACGGACTTTTATCCGCGAGTCGTTCGTCTGTAGCGGCTGTCCCAGGTGCGGTGATCGGGAGCGGAACGTGCAGTTCAATCCGTCATTGTCCGTTTCGCCCAGGGATGTTGATCATGGGAAATGCGGCATTTGTCGCACAGTTCGTGAGCAAACTCACAGGAAGATCATTGAGTTTCCCGGCACTTCGCAGGGAATAGCGTGCATAGCCTGACGCTTTACACAGTTACCCGATGTGACAAGGCAGCTTTCCGCAAGCCCTTTCCGACCTTTGATGACGCGAGGCAAGCAGCAGTGAAGACGACGACGATGTTCCGCAACATAGCCAACCCGCGGCGCACCACCCTGGCCCACCTCAACGACGCCGGCGAGCTCGGCACCGAGGCGCTCCAGGCACCGGAGCACACCGTCGACCTGCCGACCCAGACCGCCAATCCCCGCCGCACCGTCCTGATGGACGCCCCTGGCCAGGACGTCCCGGCGTAAAGCGTCAGCGAATCGGCAGCGGCCCCGCGATAGCCTGGAGTGTCAACTCCGGCCAGTGATCAATTGAGGGGCAGCGGCAACCCGTGCGCATCGCCAGATTCTCCATCGACGGCAACGTCGGCTTCGGCGTCCTCGAAGGCGACGAACTCGACGTCATCAAGGGGCATCCCTTCGCAGAATTCGAGCGCTCGGGCCAGAAGGTCCCCCTCGACAAGGTCCGGCTGCTGCCGCCGGTGCTGCCCAACAAGATCGTGGCGATCGGCCGCAACTACGCCGAGCACGCCGCCGAGCTGGGCAACGCCGTCCCGGACGTACCGGTCACCTTCTTCAAGCCGTCCACCTCGGTGACCGGCCCCGGCGACCCCATCGCGTACCCCTCCTTCTCCCAGGAGGTGCATCACGAGGCGGAGCTCGCCGTCGTCATCGGCCGTATGTGCCGGGAGGTGCCCCGCGAGCGCGCCAAGGACGTCATCCTCGGCTACACCTGCGCCAACGACGTCACCGCACGCGATGTGCAGCAGCGTGAGCAGCAGTGGGCCAGGGCCAAGGGCTTCGACAGCTCCTGCCCGCTCGGCCCCTGGGTCGAGACCGGACTCTCCCCGGCGGACGTCGCCGCGGGCCTCACCGTCCAGTGCACGGTCAACGGCGAACAACGCCAGCTCGGCCGCACCAGCGACATGGTCCGTCCGGTCGAGGACCTGATCGTCCACATCACCGAGGCGATGACCCTGCTCCCGGGCGACGTCATCCTCACGGGCACCCCGGCCGGAGTCGGCCCGCTCAACGTCGGCGACGAGGTCGCCGTCACCATCGAAGGCATCGGCACTCTCACCAACAAGGTGATCAAGCGTGGCTAACGCGACCCCCGGCACCCCCGTCCGCGTCCGTTTCTGTCCCTCCCCGACCGGTAACCCCCATGTCGGCCTGATCCGTACCGCCCTGTTCAACTGGGCCTACGCACGGCACAACAAGGGCACCCTGGTCTTCCGGATCGAGGACACCGACGCGGCCCGCGACTCCGAAGAGTCCTACCACCAGCTGCTGGACTCCTTCCACTGGCTCGGTTTCGACTGGGACGAGGGCCCCGAGGTCGGGGGCCCGCACGCGCCGTACCGCCAGTCGCAGCGCATGGACCTCTACAAGGACATCGCCGACAAACTCCTCGCCGCCGGCCACGCGTACCACTGCTACTGCACCACCGAGGAGCTGGACGCCCGCCGCGACGCGGCCCGCGCCGCAGGCAGGCCCTCCGGTTACGACGGCACGTGCCGCACGCTGACCGACGAGCAGAAGGCCGCGTACGAGGCCGAGGGCCGCACCTCCATCGTCCGTTTCCGGATGCCCGACGAGCCGATCACCTTCACCGACCTGGTGCGCGGCGAGCTGACCTTCACCCCGGAGAACGTCCCGGACTACGGCATCGTCCGCGCCAACGGCGCGCCCCTCTACACCCTCGTCAACCCCGTCGACGACGCCCTGATGGAGATCACCCACGTCCTGCGCGGCGAGGACCTGCTCTCCTCCACCCCCCGCCAGATCGCCCTGTACAAGGCGCTGATCGAGCTGGGCATCGCCAAGACGGTCCCGCTCTTCGGCCATCTGCCCTACGTCATGGGCGAGGGCAACAAGAAGCTCTCCAAGCGTGACCCGCAGGCGAACCTCAACCTCTACCGCGAGCGCGGCTTCCTCCCCGAGGGCCTGCTCAACTACCTTGCGCTGCTCGGCTGGTCCTTCTCGGCGGACCAGGACCTCTTCTCCGTCCCCGAGCTGATCGAGAAGTTCGACATCGCGGACGTCAACGCCAACCCGGCCCGCTTCGACCTGAAGAAGGCCGAGGCGATCAACGCCGACCACATCCGGCGGCTGGACGTGAAGGACTTCATCACGGCCTGCGAGCCCTGGCTGAAGGCCCCGCACGCCAACTGGGAGCCCGAGGAGTTCGACGAGGCCGCCTGGCAGGCCATCGCCCCGCACGCCCAGACCCGCCTGACCGTCCTCTCCGACATCACCGCCAATGTCGACTTCCTGTTCCGCAAGGAGCCGGTCGAGGACGAGGCGTCGTGGACGAAGGCGATGAAGGGCGACCCGGTCGCGCTGCTCACCACGGCCCGCGCCACGCTCGACGCCGCCGACTGGGCGTCCGGCCCCGAGCCCCTCAAGGAGGCCGTCCTGGCCGCCGGCGAGGAGCACGGCCTCAAGCTCGGCAAGGCACAGGCCCCCGTCCGGGTGGCGGTCACCGGCCGCACGGTCGGCCTGCCCCTCTTCGAGTCCCTGGAGATCCTCGGCAAGGAGCGCACCCTCCAGCGCATCGACGCGGCCCTGGCCAAGCTGGCCGGCTGACCCCGCACCGGTGCCCACGGGCCCGGACGCCGTACGGCGTCCGGGCCCGTCGCCTGTCCGCAGCGCTCGGCTACATTGCCCCTATGCCCGTGCGCGCCGTCCTGTGGGACCTCGACGACACCCTCTTCGACTACACCGGCTCGGACCGGGCGGGTGCGCTGCGCCACCTCCGGGCCGAGGGGCTCCTTGCCGCCCACGGTGGCGAGGAGGCGGCACTGGAGCGCTGGCGGACGGTCATGGAGACCGAGTTCACCCGTTTCCTCGCCGGCGAGGTGGGCTTTCTCGACCACCGCAGGGCCCGGGCCCGGACGTTTCTGGAATCCCCGCTCCTCTCCGACGCCGAGGCCGATGCCTGGTTCGGCCGGTATATCGCCCATTACCAGGCGTCCTGGGTCCTCTTCCCGGACTCCGCGCCCGTACTGGAGGCGCTGGCGCCGCTGGTACGGCAGGCGGTGCTGTCCAACGCCACCACCGCCAACCAGGAGCACAAGCTGGCCGTCCTCGGGATCCGCGGGGCCTTCGAGGCGGTGCTCTGCGCCGATGAGCTGGGGTACGCCAAGCCGGCCGCGGAGGCATTCCACGGCGCCTGTAAGGCGCTTGGCCTAACGCCCGACAACGTGGTCTACGTGGGCGACAAACTCGATATCGACGCGCTCGGCGCCCGGGATGCCGGACTCGGAGCCGTATGGCTGGACCGTGCGGGCACTGGGAAGGCGGTGGGGGAGGAGCTGCCGCCGGGGGTGCGGCGGATCGTGAGTCTGGCGGAGCTCCCCGAGCTGTTGCGCGGAACTATCGGTTTTGGTGCGCCGTCCACGATCAGGTAATGTTCTTCCTGCGCCGCCCGAGAGGGCCGAAAGGCCCGGCCGGAAAGCGCAAACCAAACAAACCCCCTACGGGGGTTGAGTTTTGGTGGGCTATGGTGTAATTGGCAGCACGACGGTTTCTGGTTCCGTTAGTCTAGGTTCGAGTCCTGGTAGCCCAGCAAGAGATCTTTCGGTCCACCGTGATCGTGCTGAAGGTTTCTTGATCGCAGTATCAGGCCCCCGTTGTGTAGCGGCCTAGCACGCCGCCCTCTCAAGGCGGTAGCGCCGGTTCGAATCCGGTCGGGGGTACAGATCCTTCCTCTCCGTCTCCTTCGGGTCGCTCCCGGATGCGACGATGTAGAGCCCATGCGACTCCGGTTGCATGGAGGATCGCTAGGGCCCCCGTTGTGTAGCGGCCTAGCACGCCGCCCTCTCAAGGCGGTAGCGCCGGTTCGAATCCGGTCGGGGGTACTGGTCTAAACCACCATGGGCTATGGTGTAATTGGCAGCACGAGTGATTCTGGTTCATTTAGTCTAGGTTCGAGTCCTGGTAGCCCAGCGCGGTGTGTCCTCGGGACACGTCAACTGCAGGAAAACTTGCCCCCGTTGTGTAGCGGCCTAGCACGCCGCCCTCTCAAGGCGGTAGCGCCGGTTCGAATCCGGTCGGGGGTACAAGAAGAGAAAGCCCCCCGCATCATGCGGGGGGCTTTCTCGTGTCAACTGCTGCTGCCGAAGCGCTTGTTGGACTCCTCGGCCTCCGCCAGCCGGCGCAGGCTCAGCAGCACCGGCTCGTAGAGCACGGTCAGGGCCACCGCCGCCTCCACCTGCTCCGCCGGGGTCCCGAACTCCTCGACCAGATCCAGGTCGGCGACGGCGAGCTGTGCTGCCTGACGGGCGTAGGGCAGCAGATGCGGGATGTCGCAGGCGTAGTCGAGGCGGTGCAGTGCGGCGATGGCCGAGACGAGCATGCCGAACGCGCGGGAGCTGTCGGCGATCTCCAGGTTGAAGTGCCAGTCGAGCTGCCCCAGTAGCTCCGTTGCGGTGCGCCGGGCGACCGCCGTCGAGGGGGCGCTCTCGTCGGGCTCCGGGCCGTGGGGGAGTGCTTCCACGGCGATGCCGAGGCGGGAGAGGTGGTCCTGGGAGTCGTCCTCGACGGCGGCCAGGACGTCCCGGGCCGTGCCCACGGGGACCCGGCCGACCTGGATCAGCGCCCGGACCAGGCGCAGCCGCCGCAGATGCTCCTCGTCGTACTCGGACTGGGTGGCGGTGATCCGCCGGCCCGGAGGCAGCAGCCGCTCGCGTAGGTAGTACTTGATCGTGGCGGTCGATACCCCGCTGCGCTCGCTCAGCTCAGCCAGCCGCATTCCTCTTGCACCTTCCATTGGAGAGTGTCACTATCTAAGCATGGATAGCGACGCTATCCAATGTCGAATGGGGGCGTCATGAGTGGCAAGCCGGTGCAGGGACGGATGACGACGGACGGCGATCGGGAGGTGGTGGTCTTCCTTATCGGGATGCGGGTCAACAACTGGCGTGCGGTGCGCAGTTGGCTGCCGGTGTTCCTCGCGATGCCGCGCATGATCAAGGAGCTGGCCGGCGATCCGGGCAGCGGGATGATCGGCTACCGGCTGCTTCTCGGGCTGCCGAGGGGCGTCGCCGTCCTGCAGTACTGGGACTCGAAGGAGAAGCTGTTCGCGTACGCCACGGACCAGAGTGGCGAGCACCGGCCGGCCTGGGTGGCGTTCAACCGTCGGGCGCGGGAGGGGCGGGACAAGGTCGGCTTCTGGCACGAGACCTACGCCGTCCCGGCGGGCTCGTACGAGAGCATCTACATCAACATGCCGTCGTTCGGGCTGGGCGAGGCCCTGGGGGCGGTGCCGGTCGGCCGCCGCGGGGAGCGGGCCGCGGAGCGGATGGCGGCCTGAGCGCCTGGGGCGGCCCCGTGCGGATTGCCCGCAGGGGGCCGCCCCTTTTTTCGGCATCGTGACCGTGGCCGACAGCGGCCCCTGCCCCGGCCCGCCCCGCCGCGGGGTGCTCAGCCGTTGCGGCGCAGCCCCTCGGAGAGGCGGGCCGCCGCGTCGATGACCGCCTGGGCATGCATCCGGCCGGGGTGACGGGTCAGCCGCTCGATCGGGCCGGAGACCGATACGGAGGCCACCACGCGGTTGGAGGGGCCGCGCACGGGGGCGGAGACCGAGGCCACGCCCGGCTCCCGCTCGCCGATCGACTGGGCCCAGCCGCGGCGCCGTACGCCGGAGAGGGCGGTGGCCGTGAAGCGCGCGCCCTGCAGACCGCGGTGCAGCCGCTCGGGCTCCTCCCAGGCCATCAGGATCTGGGCGGCCGAGCCCGCCTTCATGGGGAGCGTGGAGCCGACCGGGACGGTGTCCCGCAATCCGGACAGTCGTTCCGCCGCCGCCACACAGATCCGCATATCGCCCTGCCGGCGATAGAGCTGGGCGCTTTCGCCCGTCACATCGCGCAGATGCGTGAGCACCGGACCGGCCGTGGCCAGCAGGCGGTCCTCGCCGGCCGCCGCGGCCAGCTCGGACAGGCGGGGGCCCAGGATGAACCGGCCCTGCATGTCCCTCGCCACCATCCGGTGGTGTTCCAGTGCCACGGCCAGCCGGTGGGCCGTGGGTCGTGCAAGCCCTGTCGCCGCGACCAGCCCGGCGAGGGTGGCCGGACCGGACTCCAGAGCGCTCAAAACCAGAGCTGCCTTGTCGAGAACGCCGACGCCGCTAGAGTTGTCCATGCAACGATACTCGCGTCTCACACTGTGAAACGCAAGTTCAGTTTTCCAGGAAAGTCGTCAATCTGTAGGTGTGGCCCTGGACCAGGGCCCGGCGTAAGGCCCGGCAGGGGGACTTCTGCGGGCATCGCGCACGGACGAGAAAGGCCGGCGATGCGGCCGGCCGGAGGGAAAGCGATGGGACGGACACTCGCGGAGAAGGTCTGGGACGATCATGTCGTCCGGCGCGCGGAAGGCGAGCCCGACCTTCTCTTCATCGATCTGCACCTGCTGCACGAGGTCACCAGCCCGCAGGCGTTCGACGGCCTCCGCAAGGCCGGCCGCCAGGTGCGCCGCACGGACCTGACCATCGCCACCGAGGACCACAACACCCCCACCCTCGACATCGACAAGCCGATCGCAGACCCGGTCTCGCGCACCCAGCTGGAGACGCTGCGCAAGAACTGCGCGGAGTTCGGCGTCCGGCTGCACCCGCTGGGCGATGTCGAGCAGGGTGTTGTCCACGTCGTGGGACCGCAGTTGGGACTGACCCAGCCCGGCACCACGGTGGTCTGCGGTGACAGCCACACCTCCACCCACGGAGCCTTCGGCGCGCTGGCGTTCGGCATCGGCACCAGCCAGGTCGAGCACGTCCTGGCCACCCAGACGCTGCCGCTGGCGCCCTTCAAGACCATGGCGATCACCGTCGACGGCGAGCTGCCCGAGGGCGTGACGGCCAAGGACCTCATCCTGGCGATCATCGCCAGGATCGGCACCGGCGGCGGCCAGGGCTACGTCCTGGAATACCGCGGCCCGGCCATCGAGAAACTGTCGATGGAAGCCCGGATGACCATCTGCAACATGTCGATCGAGGCGGGCGCGCGGGCCGGCATGATCGCCCCCGACAAGACCACCTTCGACTACCTGCAGGGCCGCGACCACGCCCCCCGGGGCGAGGACTGGGACGCCGCCGTCGCGTACTGGCGGACGCTGCGCACCGACGACGACGCGGTCTTCGATGCCGAGGTGCACATCGACGCCTCCGCACTGGCCCCGTTCGTCACCTGGGGCACCAACCCCGGCCAGGGCGCACCGCTTTCGGCGAGCGTCCCCGACCCGGCTTCGTACGAGGACGCCTCGGAGCGCTACGCCGCCGAAAAGGCCCTGGAATACATGGGGTTGACGGCGGGTCAGCCGCTGCGCGAGATCAACGTGGACACGGTCTTCGTAGGTTCGTGCACCAACGGCCGCATCGAGGACCTGCGCTCCGCGGCCTCGATCCTGGAGGGCCGCAAGGTCGCCGACGGCGTACGGATGCTGATCGTTCCCGGCTCGGTCCGGGTCTCCCTGGAGGCCGTCGCCGAGGGTCTCGACAAGGTCTTCACCGCGGCGGGCGCCGAATGGCGGCATGCGGGCTGCTCGATGTGCCTGGGCATGAACCCCGACCAGCTGGCCCCCGGTGAGCGCTCCGCGTCCACCTCCAACCGCAACTTCGAGGGCCGGCAGGGCAAGGGCGGGCGGACGCACCTGGTCTCGCCGCAGGTTGCCGCCGCAACGGCGGTTCTCGGCCATCTGGCCTCACCGGCCGATCTGTCCGACGCAGCCGTCGCCACGCCCGCGGGAGTCTGAACCATGGAAGCTTTCACCACCCACACCGGCCGGGCCGTCCCGCTGCGCCGCAGCAATGTCGACACCGACCAGATCATCCCTGCTCACTGGCTGAAGAAGGTCACCCGCGACGGCTTCGAGGACGGGCTGTTCGAGGCCTGGCGCAAGGACCCGCAGTTCGTCCTCAACCAGGAGCGGTACAAGGGCGCCACGGTGCTGGTGGCCGGCCCCGACTTCGGTACCGGCTCCTCGCGTGAGCACGCCGTCTGGGCGCTGCAGAACTACGGCTTCAAGGCCGTCATCTCCTCGCGGTTCGCCGACATCTTCCGTGGCAACTCCCTCAAGAACGGCCTGCTGACGGTGGTCCTGCCGCAGGAGACCGTGGACCGGCTGCAGCAGCTGCTGGAGGCCGACCCGACCGCCGAGGTGACCGTTGACCTGGTCGGCAGGCAGGTCCGTGCCGAGGGCGTCAGCGCCGACTTCGAGCTGGACGAGAACGCCCGTTGGCGGCTGCTGGAGGGGCTGGACGACATCAGCCTCACCCTTCGGGAGGAGTCGTCCATCGTGGAGTACGAGGCGAACAGGCCGTCGTTCAAGCCGCGTACCATCGAGGTCTGACCTCGGGTTTTATGGCTCAAAGCTATATTGCGTACGATGCGCCCCCTGTGCAGTTGGCAGGGGGCGCTTCTGCTTGTCGAGGCGGCTGTTGAGGCCCCGTGAAGCGACAACTCGGCGCAGATGGCACAATTAGCGCATGGAACGCGACGACCAACTCGAGCTCTACGGTCTCGTCGCCGACCGGCTCAAGGACGCACATACAAGAGTGCGCACACTGCAAGTCCCGGAGGGCGTACGGATGGCGCTGACCCGGAAGCTGCTCGTCATCACGGCCGCGGCTAAACACGATCTTGCGGACGCGGCAAGGCGTCTGGAGTGGTTCATCGCAGACCTCGACGAAGGTCGTTATCCCGAAGATGCGCGTGCCGACGGAAGTCCGTGAAGGTCGAGTTCGTTGCGGCACAAGGGTGATTAGCCCGTTTCGTGTTTGATTTGCGGTATATATCTGCCTAACGTGCGAAAAAGCTTGGAATCTTTCGTTCCAGCAATGTCTCCGAAGGGGAAGACGTGAACAAGGCGCAGCTCGTAGAAGCCATTGCCGACAAGCTCGGCGGCCGTCAGAACGCCGCGGACGCGGTGGATGCCGTACTGGACGCAATCGTCCGTTCAGTTGTCTCCGGCGACCGCGTTTCGGTCACCGGATTCGGCTCGTTCGAGAAGGTCGACCGCCCCGCCCGCTACGCCCGCAACCCGCAGACGGGTGAGCGCGTGCGGGTCAAGAAGACCTCTGTTCCGCGCTTCCGCGCCGGTCAGGGCTTCAAGGACCTGGTGAGCGGCTCGAAGAAGCTCCCCAAGGGCGGAGAGGTCTCGGTCAAGAAGGCCCCCAAGGGCAGCCTCTCCGGTGGTACGGCCATCAAGAAGGCCGCCGCCAAGAAGGCCACCGCCAAGAAGACCGCCGCGAAGAAGGCGACGGCGAAGAAGACGACCACGGCGAAGAAGACCACCGCGGCGAAGAAGACCACCGCCAAGAAGACGACGGCGAAGAAGACCGCCACGAAGGCCACCGCCAAGAAGGCGGCCCCGGCCAAGAAGACCACCGCGAAGAAGGCCACCGCGAAGAAGACCGCCCCCGCCAAGAAGGCGACGGCGAAGAAGGCCCCCGCGAAGAAGGCCACCGCACGCAAGACCACCGCCAAGAAGACCACCGCACGCAAGCGGTAATTCAGCAGCGGCGACGCCATGCGTCGGGCCGGTCTCCCTTCGGGGAGCCCGGCCCGCGGCGCGTTCGGGGCCCTTCCGGGCGGGCACCTACCGGGTCCCTCCCGGCCCACGGGCGGGAGGCAGGGATCGAGGGGCGCTCGTCTAGGCTCTCTCCCATGCAGGCCACCGCGTATACGTACGACTCCGAGACCCGCTCCGGCAGTGTGCTGCTGGACGACGGCACCCCGCTGCCCTTCGACGCGGCGGCCTTCGACGCCGGCGGTCTGTTGCTGCTGCGGCCCGGTCAGCGGGTCCGCATCGACGTCACCGGCGAAGGGGACGACCGGCAGATCGCCCTGATCACGCTCCAGACACTCTGACCGATCACGCTCCGGACGCTCCGACCGATCACGCTCTGGCCTGCGGCGGCAGCCGCCGCGGGGAGCCGTCCGGCGCGTCGGCCGCCGTGGCCGCCCGGCCCGCCCCGCCCACCAGCTGCGGCGCCTGGAGCGCCGTGTGCGGGCCCACGCCCAGTGCCAGCGCGGCCAGCAGATCCTCGCCGGTGTCCACGTCCCGGCGCACCGAGGGCACCGTGGACGTGGTGATCTCCCGCGCCCCGGATGCCAGGTGACGGGCCCGGGAGGGACCTCCGAATGCCGGTTCCAATTCCACTCCGGAAGCCGCGGTCAGAAGTGTTGTCCCGATATCCGCCGCATCTGCGAGAAATGCACGGGGAAATAGCGAAGCGGAATGGAGCACCTGTTCCAGTTCGGCGGGGCGCAGCGCCGGAAGATCGGCGTTCAGCGCGGCGAGGGCCGCGCCCGGGCGACGCGCCCGGACCGCGCCCGCGCCATGGGCCAGTGCCGCGTTGAGCCCGCGGGCCGGTGTGTCGGGCACGATGCGCGCGCCCAGCGCCGCCAGGCGCCCCGCGGCCAGCCGGTCGTCCGTGACAACCGCCACATCCCGGACGTCTTTGCAGGCCAACGCCGCTGCCACGGTATCCAGGGCGAAGGCGAGGGCCAGCCGGGGCCGGAACTCCTCACCGGCGGCCGGGGAGAGCCTGCTCTTGGCCTGCAGCAGCGGTTTCAGCGGTACCACCAGGCTCCAGCCCACATCCGCTCCGTCTCTTCGCATCGAGGCCATTCTCACCTGCTGCCGCCGCTCTCCGGGGGCGTCGGGGTTACGGTGTCCTCGACATAGCGGGTACCTGGGGCGACACTTGTGCGGCTGCCGGCCCGCAGCAGCTTTGCAGGTCCCACAAGGAGGGTGTCCCAGTGTCCCGCCGCAGAATCGGCTTCTGGTACCGCTTGGCCGCGGTCATCTGCAAACCGCCGCTCTTGGTTCTGTTCAAGCGGGACTGGCAGGGAATGGAGCACATTCCGGCCGACGGCGGATTTATCACCGCGGTCAACCACAACTCGTATCTTGATCCGCTCTCCTATGCGCACTATCAGTACAACACCGGGCGGGTCCCCCGATTCCTCGCCAAGGCCGGACTCTTCAAGAGCGGCTTTGTCGGTCTGATGATGCGCGGCACCGGGCAGATCCCCGTCTACCGGGAAACCACCGACGCCGCCACCGCCTTCCGCGCCGCCGTCAGCGCCATCGAGAAGGGCGAATGCGTCGCCTTCTACCCCGAGGGCACCCTCACCCGCGACCCCGAGCTGTGGCCCATGCAGGGCAAGACCGGTGCCGCCCGGGTGGCATTGCTGACCAAGGCGCCGGTCATTCCCGTGGCGCAGTGGGGCGCCAATGACGCGATGCCGCCGTACGCCAAGGAGAAGAAGCTCCGCCTCCTGCCGCGCAAGACGCTGCGCGTACAGGCCGGGCCGCCGGTCGATCTGAGCGCGTTCCACGACCAGGAGCCGACCGCCGAGGTGCTGCGGGCCGTCACCGAGGTCATCATGGCGGCGATCACCGAGCAGCTGGCCGTCGTGCGCGGCGAGCCCGCGCCGGCCGAACCGTACGACTGGCGCAAGGCGATCGCCCGGGAGCGCCGCACCGCCCGGGAAGCCGCCAAGACGGCCCGGGGCGCCGCCGCGGCCAACGCTCCCGCCGAGCGGGCCGCCGCCCCGGAACCGGCCGTCGGCCCGCAGCAGGCCCGAAGCACCCAGCAGGCACAGGAGGATGAAAGCAAGTGACGCGCTGCGCCGTCTACGGCACGGGGTCCTGGGGTACCGCCTTCGCGATGGTGCTCGCCGACGCGGGATGCGAGGTGACCCTGTGGGGACGCCGTACGGCCCTGGTCGACGCCATCAACAACGGCCGTACGAACCCTGACTATCTGCCGGGGGTCGAGCTGCCCGCGTCCGTACGGGCCACCACCGACCCGGCGGAAGCGGCGCGCGGCGCGGAGTTCGCGGTGCTGGCCGTCCCCGCCCAGACGCTGCGCGGCAATCTCGCCGAATGGGCGCCGCTGCTGCCCGACGGGACGGTCCTGGTCTCCCTGATGAAGGGCGTCGAACTGGGCACGGCCAAGCGCATGAGCGAGGTCATCGAGGAGGTGGCCAAGGTCCCCGCGGAGCGCGTCGCGGTGCTGACCGGCCCCAATCTCGCCAAGGAGATCGCCGCCCGGCAGCCCGCCGCCGCCGTGGTGGCCTGCGCCGACGAGGCGGTCGCCCGGCGCTTCCAGACCGCCTGCCACACCGCGTACTTCCGCCCGTACACCAACACCGACGTGGTGGGCTGCGAACTGGGCGGTGCGGTCAAGAACGTCATCGCGCTCGCCGTCGGCATCGTCACCGGCATGGGCCTGGGCGACAACGCCAAGGCGTCCCTGATCACCCGCGGTCTGGCCGAGACCACCCGGCTCGGCCTCGCCATGGGCGCCGATGCGCACACCTTCGCCGGGCTGGCCGGCATGGGCGACCTCGTCGCCACCTGCTCCTCGCCGCTGTCGCGCAACAACACCTTCGGCACCAACCTCGGCCGCGGTATGACGCTCCAGGAGACCATCGCGGTCACCAAGCAGACCGCCGAGGGCGTCAAGTCCTGCGAATCCGTACTGGATCTGGCCCGCAGGCACGGCGTCGACATGCCGCTCACCGAGACGGTCGTGGAGATCGTCCACGAGGGCAAGCCGCCGATGGTCGCCCTCAAGGAGCTGATGTCGCGCAGCGCCAAGTCCGAACGGCACTGAAGCCGGAGCCCGAAACGTCCGGTCCGGCACCGTTCCGTCCCGGTGCCGCGCCCCCGGCACCCCGGCGGCCGTCGGCGCGACGCCACCAACGGCCGCCGCAGCACTGACTCCGCGCCGGTCAGCAGGTACCCTCAACCCGATATGAGCAGCGAGACCTCCCCACACAAGCCCCGCGTCGCCGTCGTGTTCGGCGGCCGCAGCTCCGAGCACGCGATCTCCGTGCTCACGGCCGGCGCCGTGCTGCGCGCCATCGACCGCGACAAGTACGACGTGCTGCCCATCGGCATCACCACCGACGGCCGCTGGGCGCTGACCGCCGACGACCCCGAGCGGATGGTCATCGCGGACCGGCAGCTGCCCTCGGTGGCCGCGCTCGCCGAGTCCACCGAGGGCGGCGTGGTGCTCCCCGTCGACCCCACCAACCGCGAGGTCGTGTACAGCGAGCCGGGCTCGGTCCCCAAGGCGCTGGGCGAGGTCGACGTCGTCTTCCCGGTGCTGCACGGCCCCTACGGGGAGGACGGCACCCTGCAGGGCCTGCTGGAGCTCTCCGGTGTGCCCTACGTCGGCTCGGGCGTGCTCGCCTCCGCCGTCGGCCAGGACAAGGACTACATGAAGCGGGTGTTCACCTCCTTCGGGCTGCCGGTCGGCCCGTACGAGGTCATCCGCCCCCGCGAGTGGGAAAACGATCCGGCAGCCGCCCGCAGGAAGATCGTGGACTTCGCCGGCGAACACGGCTGGCCGCTCTTCGTGAAGCCCGCCCGGGCCGGCTCGTCCATGGGCATCACCAAGGTCGACGACCTCGGCGGCCTGGACGAGGCGATCGAGGAAGCCCGCCGGCACGACCCCAAGATCCTCGTGGAGTCGCTGCTGCGCGGCCGCGAGATCGAGTGCGGGGTGCTGGAGTTCGAGGACGGCCCGCGGGCCAGCGTGCCGGCCGAGATCCCGCCGGTCACCGCGCACGACTTCTACGACTTCGAGGCCAAGTACATCGACTCGGCGGACGGGATCGTGCCGGCCCCGCTGAGCGACGAGCAGACCGCGCAGGTCCAGGAGCTGGCCGTCGCGGCCTTCGAGGCGGCGTCCTGCGAGGGACTGGTGCGCGCGGACTTCTTCCTGCAGGACAACGGCGAGTTCGTGATCAACGAGATCAATACGCTCCCCGGGTTCACGCCCATCTCGATGTACCCGCGGATGTGGCAGGAGAGCGGTGTGAGCTACCCGGAGCTGATCGACCGGCTCCTGCAGGCCGCGCTGCAGCGCTCCACGGGACTGCGCTGAACCGACCGCCCGCCCCGGCGCCCGGTCCGCCCTTCGGGGGAGACACCCTCTGACCCCCCTAGGCTCCCTAGGCCCCTAGACCCCGGTGGGAACCGTCTTCTTCACGGCGCCCCCGAGATCGGTGAGTGCATCGACCTCGGGGGCGTACTTCCCGGGAACGGTCACCTCGACGAAGGCCTTGCGCAGCACCGTCGTGAAGCGGTAGCCGTCGTCCTGCTTCTCAAAGAGCCATTCGACCCCGTTGACTTCCGCCGCGTCGGCACCGGGGTTGTAATGTTCACTCCCGTACGTCAGAACGTCGGGCTTCGGCACCCCGCAGCGCAGTTTCACGGCAGGATCGCCCCATATGGCAGTGAAGTCGGATACGGGCTCGGGGGTACCCCGCTTCAGCCCGTCCACGGTCGGCGGCAACTCCTTGTGCAGCGCCTTGCAGTACCGCGCCGCCGCCCCCTCGGGGGAGGGCACGGCCACGTCTTCGGAAGAGGAGCAGCTCACCGCGGCGAACAGCACGGTGAGCACCGGAAGGGCCAGGTACCGGCGGCGCGTAGAGATCACCCGGCCGAGGATACGGGGGAGCTAGAGATGGACGACCGGGCAGGTAAGGGTGCGCGTGATGCCTTCCACTTGCTGGACCTTCGCGACCACCATGCGGCCCAGCTCATCGACCGTGCCGGCCTGAGCGCGCACGATGACGTCATAGGGACCGGTCACATCCTCGGCCTGCAGCACACCGTGGAGCGTGGAGATCGTCTCAGCTACCGCCGAGGCCTTGCCGACCTCGGTCTGGATCAGGATGTAGGCCTGTACCACGGAACCTCCAGGGCGGCTACGAGGATCATGTGGGAAGAAGGGACGCCACGGTACCGCGTCACCGTGCGGAGCGGGGAGACCCGCGCGGTGAACACGGCAAGTACGGCACAGTCGTCAGCCACGTACGGACCGTCCGTACACATGGGAAGGGCAACAGCATGAAGGGCACCGTGGGCGAGCTGGGGGAGTTCGGGCTGATCAGGGAGCTCACCTCCCGGCTCACCACCACTCCGGCCGTACGGATCGGGCCGGGTGACGACGCCGCGGTGGTCACCGCGCCGGACCGGAGGGTGGTCGCCAGCACCGACATCCTCCTGGAGGGCCGGCACTTCAGGCGCGACTGGTCCACCGCTTACGACGTCGGCCGCAAGGCCGCCGCGCAGAACCTCGCCGATATCGCGGCGATGGGCGCGGTGCCCACGGCGATCCTGCTCGGCCTGGTCGTGCCCGCGGAACTCCCCGCCACCTGGCCGACCGAGCTGATGGACGGGCTGCGCGACGAGTGCCAGGTGGCCGGCGCCGCGGTCGTCGGCGGGGACGTGGTGCGCGGCGACACCATCACCGTCGCCATCACCGCACTCGGCGATCTGCGCAACCACGAGCCGGTCACCCGGGCCGGCGCCCAGCCCGGCGACGTGGTCGCGGTCACCGGCTGGCTCGGCTGGTCCGCCGCCGGGCATGCCGTCCTCTCCCGCGGATTCCGCTCGCCGCGCGCCTTCGTGGAGGCCCACCGCCGCCCCGAGCCGCCGTACCACGCGGGCCCGGCCGCCGCCGGACTCGGTGCCACCGCCATGACGGACGTCAGCGACGGACTGGTCGCCGATCTCGGGCACATCGCCGAGGCCAGCAAGGTCCGGATCGATCTGCGGTCCGCCGGTATCGACATCCCCTCGCAGATGTCCGACATCGGCACGGCCGTGGGCGTGGACCCGATGCAGTGGGTGCTCAACGGCGGCGAGGACCATGCGATCGTCGCCACCTTCCCGCCCGAGGTGAAGCTGCCCGCCCGGTGGAAGGTCATCGGCGAGGTGCTCCATCCCTCCGCGCTGCCCCAGGTGACGGTGGACGGCGCCCCCTGGGCGAAGGCCGGCTGGGACCACTTCGGCGACAACGGGGATGACGCATAGGTCCCGTACGGCCACGGGCGACGACACCACGGGCGCCCGCAGGACCGCGGGGTGGCGCCGAGTAGATTCGGCGGTATGCACATACCTCCACGCGTCCTGACCGTCGCCGGGTCCGACTCCGGCGGCGGCGCGGGCATCCAGGCCGACCTCAAGACGATGCTGGCGCTCGGCACCCACGGCATGAGCGTGCTCACCGCCGTCACCGCCCAGAACTCCCTGGGCGTACAGGGCGCGTGGGAGCTGCCGGCCGAGGCCATACGGGCCCAGTTCCGCAGCGTCGTCGACGACATCGGCGTCCAGGCGGTGAAGACCGGGATGCTCTCTTCGGCCGGACTCGTCGAGACCGTCGCCGAACTGCTCGCCGGACTGCGGGTACCGGTCGTCGTCGACCCCGTAGGGGTCTCCAAGCACGGCGACGCACTGCTCGCCGCCACCGCCCTGGACGCGGTCCGCACCGCGCTGCTGCCGACGGCCACCGTCGCCACCCCCAACCTGGACGAGGTCGCCCAGCTGACCGGAATCCGCGTCGAGGAGGAGGCCGACATGCGCCGGGCGGCCGCCGCGATCCTGGACTTCGGTCCGCGCTGGGCGCTCATCAAGGGCGGCCATCTCCCCGCCGGCCGCGGCGACAGCGCCGTCGACCTGCTCACCGACGGCACCGAGGAGCACTGGCTGCGCGCCCCGCGGCACGACAACCGGCACACCCACGGCACCGGCTGCACCCTCGCCAGTGCGCTCGCCGCGCAGCTCGCCAAGGGGGACTCGGTCCCGCAGGCCACCGCGGCGGCGAAGGACTATGTCACCGGCGCCCTCGCGGCCGGCTTCCGGCTGGGCGCGGGCATCGGCCCCGTGGACCACGGCTGGCGCTGGCGCGACGCGCACTGAGTGCGTGCACCGCGGCTCCACGGCCGGGCGAAGCATCGCGCCGCCCGGCCCCGGCAGAAGCCGTACCGCCGCCAAGGAAACGGAAGAAGCCGTACCCGGCCCCGGAAACGGAAGAAGCCGGTCCACCACGAAGGTGGACCGGCTTCTTCCAAGCAACCGGCTCGGCTGCGCTACGGCTAAGACGTCAGCGCGAGACCTTGCCGGCCTTGATGCACGAGGTGCAGGCGTTCAGCCGCTTCGGCGTGCGCCCGATCACTGCACGCACCGTCTGGATGTTGGGGTTCCAACGACGGTTGGTACGGCGATGCGAGTGCGAGACACTCTTGCCGAAGCCCGGCCCCTTGCCGCAGACGTCGCAGTTGGCAGCCACGGGTCACTCCAAAGACTTCAGATGCACTTACGGTGAAATCCCGACGAGCCGAGTGCATTGCCCGAACGGCACCGTCAGGAGAGGAATGGCCCGATTCGCATCGGGCAACCGGAGCAGCATACAACGACCGCTCCCGTAGAACGAAACTACCACGCACCCACCGGCCCCCGCCCCGGCCCCGCCCCCGCAGCGCGGCTACTGTGCGGTGGCATCCCGCGACTCAGGAGGACGACGTGCCGTACCCGCTCGACGCCGCCGCGGTCCGCTCCTGGTGCGGGCTGGCCCTGGAGGCGCTCGGACGGGAACGCGAGCGGATCGACGCGATCAACGTCTACCCGGTGGCCGACGGCGATACCGGCACCAACCTCTATCTGACCCTCGAATCGGCGGCCCGCGCGGTCGAGGCCGCCTTCGACGGGCACGCCTCGGCCGGCACCGCGCCCCGTCTCGCCGATGCCATCGGCGCCATGGCACACGGCGCCCTCATCGGGGCGCGCGGCAACTCCGGCACGATCGTGGCGCAGCTGCTGCGCGGGATGACCGAGGTGCTGGCCGCCACCGACGGCTCCGCCGACGCCCTGCGGCAGGCGCTGCGCCGGGCCGCCGCATCGACCTACGAGGCCGTCGCCCACCCCGTGGAGGGCACCGTCCTGACGGTGGCGACCGCCGCCGCCGATGCCGCGGAACGCGCCGTGGGCGGCGATGCCGGGGCCGCCGAGGTCGCCCGCGCCGCCCACGAGGGCGCCCGCAGCGCCCTGCAGGAGACCCCCGGGCAGCTCGCGGTGCTGGGCCGGGCAGGGGTCGTGGACGCCGGCGGCTGCGGACTGGTCGCGCTGCTGGGCGCGCTCGCCGATGTGCTGTCCGGGGAGGTCTCGGCGGTACCGGTCGCCGTACGCGCCGACGCCCCGCTCCCCGAGGCGGCCGGGTGCGAGGTCGCGGGCCGGGTGGCGGCGGACGGCCGCGGGGACCCGGACGGGCCCGCCTTCGAGGTGATCTATCTGCTGGAGGCCGACGACGGCGCCGTGGCGCGGCTGCGGGCCCGGCTCGACGGGCTCGGCGACTCCCTTGTGGTGGTCGGCGGGGACGGCCTGTGGAACGTCCACGTCCATGTCGACGACGCGGGCGCCGCCGTGGAGGCCGGCATCGAGGCGGGCCGCCCGTACCGGATCCGGATCACGCACTTCGGCGGCGCCCGCGCCAAGGAACCGGAGATGACGGCGCGGGCCGTGGTCGCGGTGGTGCCGGGTGCCGGGCTCGCCGGACTGTGTGCCCAGGCCGGCGCGACCCCCGTCCCGGTACGCCCCGGGGAGCCGCCCGCCAGCGGCGAACTGGTGCAGGCGATCCGGCAGGCGCACGCCCGTGAGGTGATGCTGCTGCCGAACGACGCCGACCTGCGGCACACCGCGGCGGCCGCCGCCGAAGAGGCCCGCGCCGAAGGCGTACGGGTCGCACTCATCCCCACCCGCTCCGCCGTCCAGGGCCTCGCGGCGCTGGCCGTGCACGAACCGGGCCGCAGCTTCGACGAGGACGTGGTCGCGATGACCGCGGCCGCGGGCGCCACCCGTTACGCCGAGCTGGCCCTCGCCGAGCGGCAGTCGTGGACGATGGCCGGCGTCTGCCAGGCCGGGGACGTCCTCGGCCTGATCGACGGCGATGTCGCGGTGATCGGCTCCGACCTCACCGGCACCGCGGTGACGGTGCTCGACCGGATGCTGTCCGCGGGCGGGGAGATGGTGACCCTGGTCCTCGGCACGCAGGCGCCCGACGGGCTCGCCGAGCGTCTGGAGGGGTATGTCCGCGAGCGTCATCTCGCCGTGGACACGGTCGTCTACGACGGCGGCCAGCACGCCGCTCCGTTGCTCATCGGCGTGGAGTGAGCGCGCGAGTCGGTGTGAACGCGCGGCCGGTGTGAACCCGCGGGGCCGGTGTGAGCGCGCGTGCCGGTGTGAGCGTGCGGACCGGTGTGAGCGCGCCGGGCGGGTGAGCCGGCCGCGATTGTCACAGGCGTGGTGTGCAATAGAGGCGTGGCAGCGCTCGACGAACCTCTCAAGAAAATTCTCGGTGGCACCACCGCAAAGGTGCTGGCCGAGCATCTCGACCTGCATACGGTCGGCGACCTGTTGCACCACTATCCGCGCCGTTACGCCGAGCGTGGTGAACTGACCCGCCTCTCGGACCTCCCGCTGGACGAACACGTCACGGTCGTCGCCCAGGTCGCGGATTCCCGGGTGCTGAAGTTCAACGGAGGCCGGGGACAGCGCCTGGAGGTGACGCTCACCGACGGCAGCGGCCGCCTCCGGCTGGTCTTCTTCGGCAAGGGCATCCACAAGCCGCACAAGGATCTGCTGCCCGGACGCCGGGCGATGTTCGCTGGCAAGGTGTCGGTCTTCAACCGCAAACTCCAGCTCGCCCACCCCGAATACGAGCTCCTCGACGGCGATGCCGAGGGCGGGGCCGATGCGGTCAGCGCCTTCGCCGGGCAGCTCCTGCCGATCTACCCGGCCTGCCAGCAGATGGCGTCCTGGAAGATCGCCAAGGCGGTCGACGCGGTGCTGCCCAGTGCGCCGGACGCCGTCGATCCGCTGCCCGAAGCGCTCCGGGACGGCCGGGAGCTGGTCCCGCTCACCGAGGCGCTGCTCAAGATCCACCGGCCGGCGAGCAAGGCCGATATCGCCGCCGCGCGGGACCGGCTGAAGTGGGACGAGGCGTTCGTCCTGCAGGTCGCCCTCGCCCGGCGCCGCCTCGCCGAGACCCAACTCCCCGCGGTGGCAAGAGTGTTGACCGCCGGCGGCATCCTCGACGCCTTCGATGCGAAGCTGCCCTTCACGCTCACCGACGGCCAGCAGAAGGTCAGCCGGGAGATCTTCGACGACCTGGCGACCGAACACCCCATGCACCGCCTCCTCCAGGGCGAGGTGGGCTCCGGCAAGGCCCAGCCGCTGGATGCCCTGGTGCTGACGCCGCGCGGCTTTAGTCCCATGGGGCAGATGACCGTCGGCACCGAAGTGGTGGTGCCCAGCGGTGAGCTCGCCGTGGTGGACGGCGTCTTCCCGCAGGGTGAGCGCGAGGTGTGGCGGCTGGTGCTCTCGGACGGCAGCGCCGTCGAGTGCGACGACGAGCATCTCTGGATCGTCCAGGCCGGCGATGCCGCCCAGGAGGCGGTGCTGACCACCCGCGAGCTGCGCAACGACCTCCACGACCCCGACGGCCGCCCCCGGTGGTCCATCGCCGCGGCCGTGCCGGTGGACCTCGACGACGGCGGGGACCGGCCGCTCGACCCGTATCTGGTGGGGCGGAGGCTGGCCGAGGACCGCGGCCCGGCGGCCCGGGTGCCGGACGCCTACCGCAACGCGCCGCTGAAGGACCGGCTGGCCGTGCTGCGGGGGCTGCTGGACGCCGGGAGCGGTCCCGCGGGCGCCCCTGCGGTGTTCCGTGCCGCGCACCGCCCGCTGGCCGGCGACCTCGCCTGGCTGGTGCGCTCGCTGGGCGGACGGGCGCGGCTGAGCGCCGCAGGGGAGGGGGCGTACGACGTCGAGGTGGCACTGCCGGACGCGGACGGCGTCGGCCTCCGGCGCGCCATCCGGGCCATCGAGTACGCCGGCCGCAAGCCCGTCCAGTGCATCAGCGTCCGCCACCCCGGCCACGCCTATGTGACCGACCACTTCACCGTCACCCACAACACCATGGTCGCGCTGCGCGCCATGCTCGGCGTGGTCGACAGCGGCGGTCAGGCCGCGATGCTGGCGCCGACCGAGGTCCTCGCCCAGCAGCACCACCGCTCGATCACCGAGATGATGGGGGAGCTGGCCGAGGGCGGGATGCTCGGCGGCGCGGAGCAGGGCACCAAGGTGGTGCTGCTGACCGGCTCCATGGGAGCCGCCGCCCGCCGGCAGGCGCTGCTCGATCTGGTCACCGGCGAGGCCGGGATCGTCGTCGGCACCCACGCCCTGATCGAGGACAAGGTGCAGTTCCACGACCTGGGCCTGGTCGTCGTCGACGAACAGCACCGCTTCGGCGTCGAGCAGCGGGACGCGCTTCGGGGCAAGGGGCACTCCCAGCGGGAAAAGCAGACGCCGCATCTCCTGGTCATGACGGCGACCCCCATTCCGCGCACGGTCGCCATGACCGTCTTCGGCGATCTGGAGACCTCCGTCCTGGACCAACTCCCCGCCGGACGCTCGCCGATCGCCACCCATGTGGTGCCCGCCAAGGACAAGCCGCACTTCCTCGCGCGCGCCTGGGAGCGGGTCCGCGAAGAGGTGGCGGCCGGGCATCAGGGCTATGTGGTGTGTCCCCGGATCGGCGACGAGGAGGACGCGCCCAAGGGGGCGAAGAAACCGGCCGGCTCCAAGGGGGCCGCGGACCAGGCGGGTTCACCGGAGGACGCGGAGGAGAAGCGGCCACCGCTCGCGGTGCTCGATATCGCCGGGCAGCTCGCCGAGGGGCCGCTCGCCGGGCTGCGGGTGGCGGTCCTCCACGGCCGGATGGCGCCGGACGACAAGGACGACGTGATGCGCCGGTTCGCCGCCGGTGAGCTGGATGTGCTGGTGGCGACGACCGTCATCGAGGTCGGGGTGAACGTCCCGAACGCCACCGCCATGGTGATCATGGACGCCGACCGTTTCGGCGTCTCCCAGCTGCACCAGCTCCGCGGCCGGGTCGGCCGTGGCGCCGCGCCCGGGCTGTGCCTGCTGGTCAGCGAGATGCCCGAGGCCGCCCCGGCCCGCGCCCGGCTCGCCGCCGTGGCCGCCACCCTCGACGGCTTCGAACTCTCCCGTATCGACCTGGAACAGCGACGCGAGGGCGATGTCCTGGGCCAGGCGCAGTCCGGCGTCCGCTCGTCGCTGCGGATGCTCGCGGTCATCGAGGACGAAGAGGTGATCGCGGCCGCCCGCGAGGAGGCCACCGCGCTGGTCACCGACGATCCCGAGCTGACCGGATATCCGGAGCTGCGGATCGCCCTGTCCGCCCTGCTGGACGAGGAGCGGGAGCAGTATCTGGACAAGGGGTGAGCGAGGCCGCGGCCCTTGCCGGGGCGCGTCCGGCCGCCCCCTCGCGGTCCAAGACCGCCCGCCCACGGCTCACGACCGCCCGCCCTCACGGCTCACGACCACCCGCCTCACGGCTCGACCTGCCGGCCACCACGTGAGATCGATCACCACCGGGTGCACCTCCGGGAAGCCCCGGCCGGACACCGGGCCCCGGCCGACGGAATATCGTGGAGGAGCGGAGCCCGCCCGGCTCCTCCTCACCGACCACGCGCAACGTAAGGACGGGCCCATGACCCGCGTGATCGCCGGTACGGCCGGCGGCCGCCGCTTGGCCGTACCCCCGGGAAACGGCACCCGCCCGACCTCCGACCGTGCGCGCGAGGGCATGTTCTCCACCTGGGAGGCGCTCGACGGGCCGCTGGCCGGTGCCCGGGTGCTCGATCTGTACGGCGGTTCCGGCGCGGTCGGCCTGGAGGCGCTCTCCCGCGGCGCCGCACACGTCCTGCTGGTCGAGGCCGATGCCCGCGCCGTGCGCACCATCCGGGACAACGTCCGTGCGGTCGGCCTCCCGGGCGTCGAGGTCCGGGCCGGCAAGGCCGAGCAGACCGCCTCCGCACCGCCCCCGGGCGAGCCGTACGACCTTGTCTTCCTGGACCCGCCCTACGTGGTGACCGACACGGAGTTGTGCGAGATCCTGCTCACACTCCGTGGTCAGGGCTGGCTTGCGGACGAGGCACTCGTCACCGTGGAGCGCAGCACCCGAGGCGGCGCCTTCCCCTGGCCGGACGGTTTCGCAGCGATCAAGGCCCGTCGCTACGGCGAGGGGACGCTTTGGTACGGTCGCGCCGCTTCGACGTCCGCCGAATCGGCGTCAGTAAGCGTGTCATGACCGGATCGGAGAGCGAGGAACCCGAGTTGCGCCGCGCCGTCTGTCCGGGGTCGTTCGACCCCATCACCAACGGGCACCTGGACATCATCGCCCGTGCCTCCAAGTTGTACGACGTCGTCCACGTCGCCGTGATGATCAACCAGTCCAAACAGGGACTGTTCACGGTCGACGAGCGGATCGAGCTGATCCGCCGGGCCACCGCCGAGTACGGCAATGTGGAGGTCGAGTCCTTCCACGGCCTGCTCGTCGACTTCTGCAAGCAGCGCGACATCCCTGCGATCGTCAAGGGGCTGCGAGCCGTCAGCGACTTCGACTACGAGCTGCAGATGGCCCAGATGAACAATGGCCTGTCGGGAGTGGAGACGCTTTTCGTCCCCACCAACCCCACCTACAGCTTCCTCTCCTCCAGCCTCGTCAAGGAGGTCG
Source organism: Streptomyces sp. NPDC015125 (assembly GCF_043080045.1). NCBI lineage: Bacteria > Bacillati > Actinomycetota > Actinomycetes > Kitasatosporales > Streptomycetaceae > Streptomyces > Streptomyces sp. NPDC015125. The sequence continues at coordinate 154,964 of NZ_JBIBVF010000001.1, read as the reverse complement.
CCGCCTGGGGCGGTGATGTCTCCCATCTGGTGCCGCCGTTCGTCCTGGAGGCCCTCACCGAGCGCCTGCGGAAGAAGGACTGACACCCGCCGGGCGCACCGGCCCGATGCCCGCTGATGGGGCGTCAGTTGGTGTCGGGGAAAGGGGCCGTGGACGTACAGTCGTCCCGTTCCGTCGTTCCAACCCCTCAGAGAGTGGCGAGTCCAAGGTGGACGTGCAGAAGAAGCTCGACGACATCGTCGCGACCGTCGGCGGTGCCCGGTCCATGCCCATGTCGGCATCGTGCGTGGTCAACCGCGCCGAGCTGCTCGCCATGCTGGAGGAGGTGCGGGCGGCGCTCCCGGGCTCCCTCGCGCAGGCGCAGGAGCTGCTCGGCGGGCGGGAGCAGATGGTCGAGCAGGCGCGGGCCGAGGCGGAGCGGATCATCGAGACCGCACACGCCCAGCGCGGGTCGCTGATCTCCGACACCGAGGTCGCCCGGCAGTCCCAGGACGAGGCGGACCGGATCCTCGCCGAGGCCCGCCGGGAGGCGGAGGAGATCCGCGCCGAGGCCGACGACTACGTCGACAGCAAGCTCGCCAACTTCGAGGTCGTGCTCACCAAGACCATCGGGTCCGTCGACCGCGGCCGCGAGAAGCTGCTCGGCCGCGGCCCAGGGCAGGGCGAGCAGGAATACCCGGACGAGGACGGCACCCAGGCCCCGGAGCGCAGCGCCGACCCGGAGACCCTCCGGCAGCGCGCCGACGCCTATGTGGACGCCAAGTTCGGGGCGTTCCAGGCCGTACTGACCAAGACGCTGGAGGCGGTCGGCCGGGGCCGCGACAAGCTCCAGGGGGCCCGTGCGATCGATGAGCTGGGCCTCCATCTGGCCGCGCAGGGCGACCCGCAGGCCGGGCACCAGGCCGACGCCGACTACCTCGCCGGCCTGGCGGGCATCGGCGCCGAGCAGGAGCAGCAGCCGCCTCAGGCGCCCCCGATGCCTCAGGCGCCACCCATGCCCCAGGTACAACCCCAGCCCCAGGTGCAGGAGCACCAGCAGCCCCTCCAGCCGCAGTTTCAGCAGCAGGGCTACTACACCGACCCGGCGGTCTACCAGCAGCAGGACGTCTACGGCTATCAGCAGCCGCAGGAGGTCCCGTACGCCCAGCAGCAGGACCCGTACGGCTACGACTGGCAGCAGGCCCAGCAGCATGCCCAGCAGCAGGGCTACGACCCGAACGCCTACCTCCAGCAGCAGGTGCCCCAGCAGCCCCGGCAAGCTCCGCACGGTCACCCCGCGCAGCCCGGCGCACTGGACGAGACCAGCCTGTTCGACACCAGCATGATCGACCTGGACCAGCTCCGGGCGTACGAGGAGGGGCGCCAGTAGGCGGCCCCGCCCGCGGTCCGGAGAGGGGGCCGGGAGCGGATTGGGCCTATCGGGGCCCGTCCAGTATCCTGGCTCTTCGGTCGCGCGTATCTCCGCGATCTCTGCTGCCCGAATCCTGTCCAGCAGGAGTACGGACGGCACGGAAAACCCACAGAAAGCAGGAAGCCATCAACGCCCGCCTCGACCACCGTTCCCCTCTCGTGTTCGACACACGCGAGCTGGGCCGGCGTCCCGGTGCGCTCAAGAGGGCCTCCCGCTCCGTCGAGGCCCCCCGGGACCTCGGCAATGAGGTCATCGGCGTGCCCGTGGGCGCACCGGTCGAGCTCGACCTCCGCCTGGAGTCGGTCATGGACGGGGTGCTTGTCACAGGCACCGGCCGTGCAACCGTCAAGGGGGAGTGCGTAAGGTGTCTGGAGCCGCTGGAGCGAGAGCTCGACGCGGACTTCCAGGAGATGTTCGCCTACCCCGACGCCGACGCCAGGGTCCGTGAGGACGCCGGCGACGACGCCGAGGACGAGGAGGACACCCTCTTCCTCGAGGACGACCTGTTCGACCTCGAACCCGTGCTGCGTGACGCGGTGGTGCTTGCACTGCCGATGCAGCCGGTGTGCCAGGACGACTGCCCCGGCCTGTGCTCCGATTGCGGAGTGCGGCTGGCGGACGACCCGGACCACCACCACGACGCCGTCGACATCCGTTGGGCGGCACTGCAGGGACTCGCCGGGACCGTCAAGGACGGCGAGAAGGACAACATGGGCGGCGCCGAAGCGGGCGTCGACGAGAAGCAGGAGAAGTAGCCGTGGCTGTTCCGAAGCGGAAGATGTCGCGCAGCAACACGCGCCACCGCCGGTCGCAGTGGAAGGCTGCGGTCCCCACCCTGGTGGCGTGCGAGCGCTGCCACGAGCCGAAGCAGCAGCACATCGCGTGCCCGAGCTGCGGCACCTACAACAAGCGCCAGGTCCTCGAGGTCTGAGCGGCTGGTGACAGGCTTCATGTCAGACGCCAATTCGACTTCCCGCAAACGCGGGGATGAACCGACTCCGGCGGACACGGCCTCGTCTCACACGCTTCTGGAAGGGCGGCTCGGGTACAAGCTCGAGTCCGCCCTTCTGGTGCGTGCGCTGACGCACCGCTCGTACGCATACGAGAACGGCGGTCTGCCCACCAACGAGCGGCTCGAATTCCTCGGGGATTCGGTGCTCGGCCTGGTGGTCACCGACACGCTGTACCGCATCCACCCCGATCTTCCGGAGGGCCAGCTGGCCAAGCTCCGGGCCGCGGTGGTCAACTCGCGTGCACTTGCCGAGGTGGGCCGCGGCCTCGACCTCGGCGCCTTCATCCGCCTCGGACGGGGCGAAGAGGGCACGGGCGGCCGGGACAAGGCATCCATCCTCGCCGACACCCTGGAAGCGGTGATCGGCGCGGTCTATCTCGACCAGGGCCTCGATGCGGCCGGCGAGCTGGTACACCGGCTCTTCGACCCGCTCATCGAGAAGTCCTCCAGCCTGGGCGCGGGCCTGGACTGGAAGACCAGCCTCCAGGAGCTCACCGCGACCGAGGGTCTCGGCGTTCCGGAGTACCTGGTCACCGAGACCGGACCGGACCACGAGAAGACCTTTACTGCTGCTGCCCGCGTCGGTGGTGTCTCGTACGGCACCGGCACCGGCCGCAGCAAGAAGGAAGCCGAGCAGCAGGCGGCCGAATCCGCATGGCGCGAGATCCGCGCCGCGGCGGACGAGGCGGCCAAGGTGGCCGAGGCGGCCAAGGCGGCAGAGCCCGCCGGGACCGCCGGAGATGACACCGCCGGCTAGCCGTACGGCTCACGCCTGCGTGGCGCGGCGCCCCACCCCCGTTGTGCTTCGGCGCACCGGGGGTCCTTCTTGTCCGGAGCCGGCCCCGCCTGCCTGTCCTCCTGCCTGCCCGCCCGCCTCACCGGTGACGTGGGCAGGCCTTCACGGCGCCACCTCAACTCCGCGATGCGCCACCCAACCCGGCGGTGCGCCACCGGCGTTGCCGCGTGGACTCCCCCTGAGCGGTGCCGGGCGGGCCTTCGGTCCCCCGGACGGGAGAGGTACGCTGCGGCTGTTGTCTCTCAGCTGTCCCAAGGAGTCCCGTGCCCGAGCTGCCCGAGGTCGAGGTCGTACGCCGCGGACTGGAGCGCTGGGTCAGCGGCCGCACGATCGACGAGGTCGAGGTGCGGCATCCTCGCGCGATCCGCCGGCACACGGCCGGTGCGGCCGATTTCGCGGCTCGGCTCATGGGTCTGCAACTCGGCGCCGCACGCCGGCGCGGCAAGTACCTCTGGCTCCCGGTGACCGGCGGCGGCCCGGCCGCACAGACCGCCGCCGAAGGCCTCGCCCCGATGGTCACGCCGTCCGTCACCCACGGCCTGGCGATCCTCGCCCATCTCGGGATGAGCGGCCAGTTGCTCGTCCAGCCGCAGGACGCCCCGGACGAGAAGCATCTGCGGATCCGGCTCCGCTTCGCCGACGACCTCGGCACCGAACTCCGCTTCGTCGACCAGCGCACCTTCGGTGGCCTCTCCCTGCACGACACCGTCCCCGGCGACGTGGACCACCTTCCCGACGCCATCGCCCATATCGCCCGCGACCCGCTTGATGCGGCCTTCGACGACGCCGCCTTCCACGACGCGCTGCGCCGCCGCCGGACCACCGTCAAACGGGCGCTGCTCGACCAGACGCTGATCAGTGGCGTCGGCAACATCTACGCGGACGAGGCGCTGTGGCGCAGCAAGCTCCACTACGAGCGGCCGACCGCCACTTTCACCCGCCCGCGCACCGCCGAACTGCTCGGCCACGTGCGGGAGGTGATGAATGCCGCGCTCGCCGTCGGCGGCACCAGCTTCGACAGCCTTTATGTCAACGTCAACGGGGAGTCCGGCTACTTCGACCGCTCCCTGGACGCTTACGGCCGCGAGGACGAACCCTGCCGCCGCTGCGGTACCCCGATCCGCCGCCGTCCCTGGATGAACCGTTCCAGCTACTTCTGCCCCCGCTGCCAGCGGCCGCCGCGCGGCTGAACGCGGCAGGCCGGCGCGGGCGCCGGCTCACCCCTCGGGGTGCCGGGCGTCATAGCGTTCCCGGGCCTGGAGCACCTGCGGCATGCGGTCCTCCACCAGGTCGATCAGCAACTGCAGCTGGTGGGCGACGTCGTGACCCAGCGGTGTCAGTGTGTAATCCACGCGGGGCGGATTGGTCTGCTGGGCCTCGCGGTGGACGAGTCCGTCCCGCTCCAGTGCGTGCAGGGTCTGGGCGAGCATTTTTTCGCTCACCCCTTCCACCCGGCGCCGCAGTTCGTTGAAGCGGAAGGTGCAGCCGAGCAGCGCGCCCAGCGTCAGGCTGCCCCATCGGTCGGTGACGTGCTTGAGCGCGTCACGGGAGGGGCAGTCGCGCGCGAAAACGTCATAGGCCAGGTCGTCCGTACAGCCGGAGGTGGGCTCCTCGGCCGTCTCGGCAGGGGTCTCGGTCGCCATAGCAGACACCATACCCCTGCACAGCGCTAACTAATGGGTTGCGCTTTCTAAAAGTTAGTGCTTCTCTTTCTCTCATCGCACCCCGACGTTCCCGGGCGCCGACCGTCCCGGGATGCCGTGACCTTGAGGAGATACCGCCGTGACCAGCTCCGCCCTGCCCGCCCCCGTCGTCTCCATCGCGTACCACTCCGGCTTCGGCCACACCGCCGTACTGGCCGAGGCCGTCCGCGCCGCTGCCGCCGAGGCGGGGGCCACCGTCCACCTGATCAAGGTCGACGGCATCACCGAGGCCCAGTGGGAGCAGCTCGATGCCTCGGACGCGATCGTCTTCGGTTCGCCGACCTACATGGGGACCGCCTCCGGCGCGTTCCACACCTTCGCCGAGGCGACCGCCAAGCGCTGGGCGACCCGCGCCTGGCAGGACAAGCTCGCGGCCGGCTTCACCAACTCCGCCTCCAAGAGCGGGGACAAGCTGCACACCCTGCAGTTCTTCACGGTGCTCGCCGCCCAGCACGGCATGAGCTGGGTCAGCCTCAACCTGCTCCCCGGCTGGAACGCCTCCACCGCCTCGGAGAACGACCTCAACCGGCTCGGCTTCTTCCTGGGGGCCGGCGCCCAGTCCGACAACGACCAGGGCGCGGAGGGGGTCCACAAGGCCGACATCGCCACCGCTGAACACCTCGGACGCCGTATCGCCGAGCAGGCCCGTATCTTCGCCGCGGGCCGCGCCGCCCTCGCCGCCTGACCGGGTGCGTGCGGGGGCGCAAGCCCTGTGGCCCCGCACGCGAGACGCCCGGGAGGTCCGCAAGCCCTGTGGCCCCCCGCATGCGAGACGCCCGCGCCGCCCCGTGATCCGTCACGGGGCGGCGCGGGCGTCTCAGGCCGTGGGGGTTGCCGCGCCCGGGCCGGGCGCCGTCCGGCTCAGAAGCCGAAATCCTGCGTCCACCACGGGCCGCCCGGTCCGACATGGGCGCCGACGCCGAGGGTCTTGTAATCGCAGTTGAGGATGTTGGCGCGGTGGCCGGGGCTGTTCATCCAGGAATCCATCACGGCCTGGGCGGTGGCCTGGCCGCGGGCTATGTTCTCGCCGCCCAGGTCGCTGATGCCGGCGGCGCGGGCACGGTCCCAGGGGGTGTCGCCGTCCGGGTCGGTGTGGTCGAAGAAGCCACGCCGGGCCATGTCGTCACTGAACCGCTGTGCGAGCCCCGCCAATTCCGTGTCCGCCGTGACGGGGGAGCAGCCGGCCTGGGCGCGCTCCTGATTGACCAGCGAGAGGACCCGGGCCTCGGCGGACGACTGGGTATCGGCGGCCTTCGACGGATCCGCGCTGCGTAGGGGCGCTGGCGAGGACGGCCGGTCGGCGGGCGCGGTGGACCGGGGGGTGTCGGTCTTCCCGGTGGGGGAGGTGGCCGGCCGGTGCGGAGAGGGGGATGTCGAGGGGGTGGTGGGGGAGGAGGGGCGGTCGGTGCCGGGGGCCGTGGGGCGGGCGCCGCCGCGGCCGGCCTGTTCCGTGGCACGGTCCGGCGGGGGCCCCGACCCGCCGCCCAGCGCCTCGGTGGCCTCCGGCAGCGCGCCGGCCCGGACGCGGTCCTGGACGCCGTCCGTCCCTCCGTCGAACCGGCCGTGACCGGGGATCAGTCCGGAGGCGACGGCCACGGCTCCCATGGCCATCGCCGCGGAGGCGCCGAGCAGTCCGGTGCGTACGGGTGCCCGCCCGCGGCGCGGGGCCGCGCGGTGTCCGCGGCGCAGGGACGCGGCCGACGGGCCGGGGCGTGCTGCCGGCGGTGCGTCAACAGGCCCCGGACCGGAGGCTTCGGGGGCTGGGGGAGCAGAGCGTCGATGGCGGCCCATCCGTTGTCGTCCTTCCCCCGGTGCAAGCACCGGCTCCGCTGGAGCGGCTACCGCCGCACAGCCTTCCTTGCGTCAAGAGGGCTCACCCATAAGGGTGAGTCCCGCTTGTCGGGGGACTGTACGCCATGGTGCAAGAGGCAGAAGTGACTGCTGAGCAATTGGCCAGTTAACGTGCACACATGAACGAAGATGTCCGTGTGACCGCCTGGGTGCGTGGTCAGGTCCAAGGCGTCGGGTTCCGTTGGTTCACCCGGGCCAACGCCCTTCGCATCGGCGAACTCGCCGGATTTGCAGTCAATCTCGGTGACGGCCGCGTCCAGGTGGTCGCCGAGGGTCCGAAGGATCACTGCGATGCATTGCTGGACTGGCTCCGTACCGGAGACACGCCCGGGCGGGTCGACGGAGTCACTGAGATATGGGACACGCCCCGCGGCGGTTACGACGGCTTCGAAATCCGCTGAGCGGGCCCGCCGAAACCGTCCGTACGGCCGTCACGGGCGACCTTGCGGATGCGTCTTTGTCAGCTGCTCACAGGAGATAAGGCCTGGTGGTTGCCAATCCGGCCGACCCGTGCAAGGCTGCCGCTGTACGGATGATCTCTACGCCCCCGCGGGACCTTTCTGGGGAGTCGGCGCAGCGCCCTCGCGGCCGCGCACTCTCAGGTGCCCGAGGATACGGGGTGTGATCGTGTTGACCGTCAAACCGTTTGGTGAGACTCTGGAATCCCCGCGCACCTTAGCTGTTTGGCATTGAGTACACGCAGAGAATGACAAGCACCGCGGGTGCGAATCCCTCACGACCCACACCGCTTCGGTCGGTCACTCATTGTGGAGGACCATCCATCATGGCAAAGGCGCTTCTCGGTTACGTCGGCGGCTCCGACCCCCGAGTCCTCTCCGAGATGCGACGGCTTCAGCAGCGCGTCCAAGACCTTGAATCCGAACTTATTCGGATGCAGGCCGAAAACGACATGCTGTCCGCTGCCGCACGTCGCGACGACTCGATGCTCGACATCGACGTACCCCAGGCGGAGCCCGCGCTCACCTGACCCCAACCTCAGGGCCGGTAGGGCTGCTCGCCAGCCGCTTGAGGCACCGCTCTGTTCAAGATCTGCAAGGGACGCTTCGGCGTCCCTTCGTCGTTTCCGGCTCTTTCGCTTCCCGGCCTATTCGGACCTTGCGGCCACTTCAGCCGTGCCGCCCCTCCCTTACCGCATGATGTGCCCTGCGCTTTCGGCAATGAAACCGAAAATGAACGGTGCGGTATACCCGGGGGCCGTACGGGGCGGGTGATCGGCGCCGGAATGTTGGGGGTCGTCCCCCGAGGGGTGGCCGGTAGAGTCCCACGGCGTGCATCTCAAGAGTCTGACCCTGCGAGGTTTCAAGTCCTTCGCCTCCGCCACGACGCTGCGCTTCGAGCCGGGCATCACCTGCGTCGTGGGCCCGAACGGCTCCGGCAAGTCCAATGTGGTGGACGCGCTGTCCTGGGTCATGGGCGAGCAGGGAGCCAAGTCGCTGCGCGGCGGGAAGATGGAGGACGTCATCTTCGCCGGGACGACCGGGCGGCCGCCGCTCGGCCGTGCCGAGGTCTCGCTCACCGTCGACAACTCCGACGGTGCACTGCCGATCGAATACGCCGAAGTCACCCTGACCCGGATCATGTTCCGCAACGGCGGCAGCGAATACCAGATCAACGGGGACACCTGCCGACTGCTGGATATCCAGGAATTGCTCTCCGATTCCGGTATCGGCCGGGAGATGCACGTCATCGTCGGGCAGGGGCAGCTCGACTCCGTCCTGCATGCCGACCCGATGGGGCGCCGGGCCTTCATCGAGGAAGCGGCCGGTGTCCTCAAGCACCGCAAGCGCAAGGAAAAGGCGCTGCGGAAGCTGGACGCGATGAAGGCCAACCTCGCCCGCGTCCAGGATCTGACCGATGAGCTGCGGCGCCAGCTCAAGCCGCTGGGGCGGCAGGCCGCGGTCGCCCGGCGCGCCGCCGTCATCCAGGCGGACCTGCGCGACGCCCGGCTGCGGCTGCTCGCCGACGACCTCGTCGCCCTGCGCCGGGCGCTGCATGCCGAGATCGCGGACGAGGCGGCGCTGAAGGAGCGCAAGCAGGCCGCCGAGGACCGGCTGCGCACCGCCCAGCAGCACGAGGCGGCGCTGGAGGAGGAGGTGCGCACCCTGACGCCGCGGGTGCAGCGCGCCCAGCAGACCTGGCATGAGCTCTCCCAGCTCGCGGAGCGGGTGCGCGGCACGATCTCGCTGGCCGAGGCACGGGTCAAGAGCACCTCGGCGGCCCCACCGGAGGAACGGCACGGGCGTGACCCCGAGGACATGGAGCGCGAGGCGGCCCGGATCCGCGAGCAGGAGGCGGAGTTGACGGCCGCCCTGGAGGCGGCGAGCCGGGCGCTGGAGGACACCGTCGAACACCGTGCCGGACTGGAGCGGCAGTTGGCGGACGAAGAGCGGCGGCTGCGGGATGTGGCCCGGGCCATCGCCGACCGCCGCGAGGGCCTGGCCCGGCTGAGCGGACAGGTCACCGCCGCCCGCGGCCGGGCCGCCTCGGCGCAGGCGGAGATCGGCCGGCTGGCCGAGGCCAGGGACGACGCCCGGCGCCGGGCGGCCACCGCCCAGGAGGAGTACGAGCAGCTCAAGGCCGAGGTCGACGGGCTGGCCGCGGACGACGAGGAGATCGGTGAGCGGCACGAGAGGGCCCGCCACGAACTGGCGGAGGCGGAGTCCGCGCTGTCCGCCGCGCGTGAGGCGCTGACCACGGCCGAGCGCGAACGGGCCGCGACCGCCGCACGGCATGACGCACTGGCGCTCGGGCTGCGCCGCAAGGACGGCACCGGCGCGCTGCTCGCCGCCGCCGACCAGCTCACCGGCCTGCTCGGTCCGGCGGCGGAACTGCTGACCGTCGCCCCCGGTTTCGAGATCCCGGTGGCGGCCGCGCTCGGTGTGGCCGCGGACGCCCTCGCCGTCACCGGCCCGGGCACCGCTGCCGAGGCCATCCGGCTGCTGCGCAAACAGGACGCGGGGCGGGCGGCGATGGTGCTGGGAGGAAGCGGGGGTCGGCAGGGTGCGGGGCGGGTGCCTGCTCCCGCGCGGGCTGCGGAGGCCGTGGACGCGGTGGAGGCCGTGGGGGCGGTGGCGACTGCGGAGGTCGGTGGGGCCCCGGATGTCGCGGGTGCCCTGGATGCCCTGGACGTCCCGGAGACGGATGAGGCCACTGAGATCGCTGAGGCGGCTGAGACCGTTGAGTCCGTTCGGGTGCCGGCGTCGAGCGGGGTCGGCAGGGCCGAAGGAGCCGTGGCGGTCGGTGGGGGCGCGGCGGCCGGGGCGCCGGGCGGACCCGGGTCCGCCGGGGCCCGGCTCCCCGGGGCCCGGTCCGAGCCCGTACCGGCGGATGAACTGGTACGGGGACCCGCGGAGTTGACGGCCGCCGTGGCCCGGCTGCTACGGGACGTCGTGGTGGTCGGGACGCTGGAGGACGCCGAGGAGCTGGTGGCCGCGCGGCCGGAGCTGACGGCGGTGACCGGTGAGGGCGATCTGCTCGGGGCGCATTTCGCGCACGGCGGCTCCGCCGGTGCGCCGAGCCTGCTGGAGGTACAGGCGTCCGTCGACGAGGCGGCCGCCGAGCTGGAGGAGCTGGCAGCGCGCTGCGAGGAGTTGGCACAGGCGCAGCGGGCCGCGACGGAACGCCGTACGGAGGGTGCCGCGCTGGTGGAGGAGCTGGCCGAGCGGTGGCGGGCGGCGGACCGGGAGAAGTCGAAGGTCGCCGGGGACCTCGGCCGGCTCGGCGGGCAGGCGCGGGCGGCCGCGGGGGAGGCCGAGCGGTGCGACGCGGCGGCGGCCAAGGCCGAGGAGGCGCTGGCGCGGGCCACCGAGGAGGCCGAGGAGCTGGCCGAGCGCCTTGCGGTGGCCGAGGAGGAGCCGGGCGTCGGCGACGAGGAGCCCGATACCGCCGTGCGGGACCGGCTGGCCGCCGACGGTGCCAATGCGCGGCAGACCGAGATGGAGGCCCGGCTCCAGGCGCGGACGCACGAGGAACGGGTGAAGGCGCTCGCCGGGCGGGCGGATGCGCTGGACCGGGGGGCGCGCGCCGAACGCGAGGCGCGGGTGCGGGCCGAGCGGCGGCGCGCACGGCTGCGGCACGAGGCGCAGGTGGCCGGGGCGGTCGCCGCCGGCGCCCGGCAGTTGCTGGCCCATGCCGAGGTGTCGGCCGTACGGGCCGAGGAGGAGCGGGGCGCGGCGGAGCGGGCCAAGGCCGAGCGGGAGCAGGCGCTGGTGGCCGAGCGCAACCAGGGCCGGGAACTGAAGACCGAGCTGGACAAGCTGACGGACTCGATGCACCGCGGCGAGGTGCTGGGCGCGGAGAAGCGGCTGCGGATCGAGCAGCTGGAGACCAAGGCGCTGGAGGAGCTGGGGGTGGAGCCGGCCGGGCTGATGTCCGAGTACGGCCCCGGGCAACTCGTCCCGCCGTCGCCGGCCGCCGACGGCGAGGTGCTCCCGGACGATCCGGAGCATCCGCGCCACCAGCCGGTGCCCTATGTACGGGCCGAGCAGGAAAAACGGCTCAGAGCGGCCGAGCGGGCGTATCAGCAGCTCGGGAAGGTGAATCCGCTGGCATTGGAGGAGTTCGCCGCGTTGGAGGAGCGGCACAAGTTCCTCAGCGAACAGCTTGAAGACTTGAAGAAGACCCGCGCCGATCTGATGCAGGTGGTCAAGGAGGTCGACGAGCGGGTGGAGCAGGTCTTCACCGAGGCCTACCACGACACCGCGCGCGAGTTCGAGGGCGTCTTCGCGCGGCTTTTCCCGGGCGGCGAGGGACGGTTGGTGCTGACCGATCCGGACGACATGCTGGCGACCGGGGTGGATGTGGAGGCGCGCCCTCCGGGGAAGAAGGTCAAGCGGCTGTCGCTGCTGTCCGGTGGTGAGCGCTCGCTGACCGCGGTGGCGCTGCTGGTGTCGATCTTCAAGGCGCGGCCCAGCCCGTTCTATGTGATGGACGAGGTGGAGGCCGCCCTGGACGACACCAATCTGCAGCGGCTGATCGGGATCATGGAAGAGCTGCAGGAGAGCTCCCAGTTGATCGTGATCACGCATCAGAAGCGGACGATGGAGGTCGCGGACGCCCTCTACGGGGTATCGATGCAGGGCGACGGTGTATCCAAGGTCATCAGCCAGCGGCTGCACTGAGCGCGGGAGCGGCGGGGCGGGCCCGCAGCGGCCGCGGGCGATATCGACCGGAATCGGCGTCTGTCGTGGCGCTCCACGAGCCCTCTTTGATCGCCCGGAGTGTCCGACGCTGCATCAGTTCAGAACTTGAACGAACTGCCTCTCGGGTGACCGAGAAACAAATTCATCTCGGCCTATTGACTTCGAAACTTGAAGGCATAGTCTCTGCAACGTTGCTTTTACCTTCAAGTGGTGGGTACCCCCAACCTATGCACCACTTGTAGGGCCAGCCCCCTAACCCGGCAGCGCAGCCGGGCCACTGGAGTTCACGTTGACCAGCATCGCGCAGCCGACGGGTTCGGAAGGCCGCAAGGCCCATCCCGAGCATCTCGGCCATGTCATCTTCATCACCGCGGCTGCCGCGATGGGCGGCTTTCTCTTCGGCTATGACAGCTCTGTCATCAACGGTGCCGTCGAGGCGATCCGTGGCCGCTACGAGGTCGGTTCCGCAGTACTCGCCCAGGTGATCGCCATCGCGCTGATCGGCTGTGCCATCGGCGCCGCCACCGCGGGCCGGATCGCGGACCGCATAGGCCGTATCCGCGTGATGCAGATCGCCTCGGTGCTGTTCACCATCAGCGCCGTCGGCTCCGCTCTTCCGTTCGCCCTCTGGGACCTCGCCTTCTGGCGGATCATCGGCGGCTTCGCCATCGGTATGGCCTCGGTCATCGGCCCGGCCTATATCGCCGAGGTCTCGCCGTCCGCCTACCGCGGCCGTCTCGGCTCGTTCCAGCAGGCCGCGATCGTCATCGGCATCGCCATCTCCCAGCTCGTCAACTGGGGCATCCTCAATCTCGCCGACGGCAAGCAGCGCGGCGTGATCGCCGGCCTGGAGGCCTGGCAGTGGATGCTCGGCGTGATGGTCATCCCGGCCATCCTCTACGGTCTGCTCTCCTTCGCGATCCCCGAGTCGCCGCGGTACCTGATCTCCGCCGGCAAGGTCTCCCGGGCCAAGGAGGTGCTCGCCGAGGTCGAGGGCAAGACCGTGGACCTCGACAAGCGGGTCGCGGAGATCGAGGACGCGATGCGCCGCGAGCACAAGCCGTCGTTCAAGGATCTGCTCGGCAGCAAGTTCGGCTTCCTGCCGATCGTCTGGGTCGGCATCGGACTGTCGGTCTTCCAGCAGCTGGTCGGTATCAACGTCGCGTTCTACTACTCCTCGGCGCTGTGGCAGTCCGTCGGCATCGACCCGAGCGCCTCGTTCTTCTACAGCTTCACGACGTCGATCATCAACATCATCGGCACCGTGATCGCGATGATCTTCGTCGACAAGATCGGCCGCCGCCCGCTGGCACTGGTCGGCTCGGCCGGTATGGCCATCGCGCTCGGCCTGGAGGCGTGGGCCTTCTCCGCCAAGACCGCGGCCGGCACCCTGCCGGCCACCGAAGGCACCGTGGCCCTGATCGCCGCCCATGTCTTCGTGCTCTTCTTCGCCCTCTCCTGGGGCGTCGTGGTCTGGGTCTTCCTCGGTGAGATGTTCCCGAACAAGATCCGCGCCGCCGCGCTGGGCGTCGCCGCCTCCGCGCAGTGGATCGCCAACTGGGCCATCACGGCCAGCTTCCCGAGCCTTTCGGACTGGAACCTCTCGGGTACGTACGTCATCTACGCAGTCTTCGCTCTGCTCTCGATCCCCTTCGTGCTGAAGTACGTCAAGGAGACCAAGGGCAAGGCGTTGGAGGAGATGGGCTAACCCCCCGCCAGTCCGTCTCCTCAGTACTGGGTACTGCCCCGGGTCATCAGGGACCCCGGGCAGTACCCGTTTTTTGTGCCCCGTGCGCGGTGCCGCCTCACGGGCTGCCGCCGTCCCACGGTGTGCCTTCTGCCGTACGGAACGCCCGCTGCGGGTCGAGCCGCGGCGATCCTGCCATGGCAGGAAAGTACCTCAGGAGGTCATTTCTGACACTGGGGGAGTGCCTCCCGTCCGGCGAGGGTGGAGACATGAGTGAGGCAGACACGAGCGATCCGGAGACGGCCGCGGGGACGGCCGCGGACCGGGCCGCGCGCCCTGCCGCGGACCGGGCCGCGGACCCGGTCGGCGACGGGCGGCGGGCTGGGCAGGACGGGGTACCGGGGGCGTCGGCGGGACCGCGGGCTACGTGTGGACCGCGGTGGACGACGCCCCGGTCAAGGAGCTGTTCCCCGGCATCCGGAGCAGGCCGCTGTGGACCGGCGGCAACGGGGCGAAGGCCCAGGTGCTGGAGATGGCTGCGGGCAGCCGCTGGGAGGGCATTGACGTACACGCACCCGGGCCCGAGGAGGTTTTCGTGGTCTCGGGCACCTTCAATGACGGTGACCGGGACCACCCGGCCGGATCCTTCCTCCATGCGCCGACCGGCTCCTGGCACGTGCCGCGGTCGGCGGCGGGCTGCACCCTCTTCGTCTTCTGTCCGGAGGGCTGAACCCGCCCCCGGCCGTCAGTCCTTGAGGTGCGGCAACACCTGCTCGGCGAACAGATGCAGCGAGCGCCATCCCTCGTCGACGGGCATCCCGCCGCACAGCGGATGCAGGATCAGCGAGCCCTGGGCGCCCGCCTGCCGGGCGAGCCGGAGGCACTCGTCCGGGGTGACGATGCGGTGGACGCCCTCCTCGCGCAGCGCCGCGACGTCCCGGGCCGACGAGCGCACCGCGGAGCGGATGCCGCCGGACTGCCAGGAGGCGTACATCCGGGCCTCGTGCAGCAGATGGCCCCCGTACGCGGCCCAGGTGCGGTCCGGGTCCTCGGAGAGGTGGAGGAGCGAGGTCCGTTCGGGCGGCTGCATCACCCAGCCTTCGGTGCCGAAGGCGGTGCGCTGCTCGTGGTAGTAGGCCTCCAGCTCCGGGAGGTGGGCGCTGGGGAAGAGGGGGAGCCCCAGGCGGGCCGCGCGCCGGGCGGCGGCCCGTGAGCTGCCGCCGATCAGCAGCAGTGGATGCGGCCGGGTGTACGGGCGGGGAGTGACCTGGACCGTGCGCCCCCGGTAGGCGAACGGTTCACCGGTCCAGGCGGACAGCAGGGCCTCCAGCACCTCGTCCTGGAGCGCGCCACGGCCCCGCCAGTCCTTCCCGTGCGCCGCGTACTCCTCGGGCCGGTAGCCGAGACCGGCGACGGTGACCAGCCGGCCGCCGCTGAGGAGGTCGAGCGAGGCGAGGTCCTCGGCCAGCCGCAGCGGGTCGTGCAGCGGGGTGATCAGCGCGGAGACGGTGACGCCGATACGGCGGGTGGCGCCGAAGACGGCGCCCGCGAAGGTGAGCGGCGAGGGCATCCAGCCGTTGGTGGTCGCGTGGTGCTCCTCGGTCTGGACCATGGTGAGGCCGCGGTCGTCGGCGAACGCGGCCATCTCGACGGCGGCCCGGTAGCGGGCGGAGAGCGTGGCGGGGGTGGGCGCGGGGTCGACGAGGTTGATGCGCAGGACCGTGACAGGCCGAGCGGACAGGGCGGACAGGGCGGACATGGCAAACGTCCCCTTCGCCGAGGTGGTTGGCGAAGGGGACGTTAGTTGACGGTGCGTCAGATCACTAGAGGGGGGTTCCGGTCCGCGGGGCGGTGGCCGGGTCAGCCCACCTCGGCAGGCTGCCGGGCCTCGGCCGCCTCGCCGGCCCCGGCCGCCGGGACGGACTCCCGGGGCGCCGGAAGTACGGCGAAGGCGATCGCGGCGATCGCGATCGTGGCCGCCCAGCCCAGGCCGTTCTCGCCGATCCAGGTGGTGGCCAGCGGGCCGGTGAACCACTGGACCTTGGTGAAGCACAGCCCCGCGCCGAGCGCGACCGCCCAGGCCGTCATGGCCTGCCAGCAGAAGCCGCCGGTGTACCAGTAGCGGCTGGTGCGGCCGGTGTTCATCAGGCTGTCGGCGTCATAGCGCACCGCCAGCTTGCGCCGCCGGGCCATATCGACGCCGTACACGCCGATCCAGGCGGAGAAGGAGACCGCGAGCAGCGTCAGGAAGGCGATGAACTGGCCGATGAAGTCCTTGGCCACCAGCATCATGAACAGGCCGCCGACCAGGCTGATGACGGCATTGATGCTGACCGCGAGCGCACGCGGCAGCTTGACGCCCATGGTCTGGGCGGTGAAGCCCGCGGAGTACATCGACAGGCTGTTGATCAGCACCATCCCGACCAGAGCGGTGACCAGGTAGGGCACCGCGAGCCAGGACGGGAGGATGGTGCCGAGGAACGACATCGGGTCGGTGTTCTGGCCGGCCAGCTTCGGGTTGGAGACGGCCATCACGCCGCCCATCAGCACCATCGGCAGCAGCACCAGGGCCGCGCCGGAGACGGTGGTGCCGACGATCTTCTTGCCGGACGCGGAGTGCGGGAGGTAGCGCGCGAAGTCGGGACCGGTGGGCACCCAGCTGATACCGCCGGCCGCGATGGTGCCGATGCCCGCGATCACCATGGCGGTGGTGCCGGCCTTCTTGGCGAAGATGGCGTCCCAGTCCATCGTGGCGACCAGGTAGACCAGCACCATGATGCTGAACAGGCCGAACAGATACGTCGAGTACTTGTTGCAGACGTTGAGTGCCTTGCGGCCCAGGCCGCTCACCAGGTAGGTGACGGCCACGAACGCGAGCAGGGTGACGACGACCAGGACGTGGTTGCTCTCGACGCCCAGGAGCAGATGCAGCACGGTCAGCACCGCGTAGGCGCCGGTGACCGCGTTGATCGTTTCCCAGCCGAAGCGGGCGACCCACAGGATCGCGCCGGGGAAGTAGTTGCCGCGGACGCCGAACGCGGCCCGGGAGAGCATCGCGCCGGGGGCACCGCCCCACTTGCCGGAGACCGACAGCACGCCCACCATGCCGAACGCGACGGCGGCGGCGATCGCGGCCACCAGCAGGACCTGCCAGAAGTTCAGCCCGTTGTTGACCACGAGCGAGGCGCCCATGGTGAGCAACAACACGCTGATGTTGGCGGCGACCCAGGTCGGGAAGAGCTCGCGGACGCGGCCCTGGCGTTCGTGGTCGGGAACGGGCTCGATGCCGCGGGTCTCGACGGCGCCTTCGGTTGCGGAAGCGGAGGTGGTGGTGCCCATTGGTGCAGGTATCTCCGTGCGGGGATCTGGAGGCACCCCCGGGAAGAGGAGGTGCAGGCAGCGGCTGTGGTGCCTGGCCAGAATTGGTTGCCAGGACTCTACGCGCGTTGCGCGGCCGCCCACCATCGTACTTTGATCCAACTTCCACCGATTCGTTCCGTTGGACCCCACGACGAGAACGAGTGTCACCCACCTTTGTCGAACGGTCCAGTCGAGCACTTCTGATCAGGCGGGAGGCGTACGTGCTGCCGCCGGCCCACCCGGTGGCCGGCCCGGCGCGGCAGCTCCTGCGAGTCATCGGCCGAGGAGGAGAGCCCGGTCTGGTTGCGGGCCCGCTCGCGCTCCTCGGCGAACCCCTCCGGCCCCTCCCGCAGCGTGCGGTTCCGGCCGGCCGTGGCTTCGGCGCGTGCGGCCCCCACGGGCGGGGCGTGGCTGATACTGGAGGAGTTATGGAAACCGTCATCCTTGCCGTAGTCATCGCCGTGGTCGTGCTCGGCGCGATCAGCGGGCTCGTCGTCAGCGGCCGCAAGAAGAAGCGGCTGCCGCCGTCCCCGCCGGCTGCCCCGAAGCCCTCCGTTACCGCGCCCCCCGCCGAACCGCAGGTCGGCGAGGAGGCCGAGACCCCCCGCGACGAAGAGCGTCGCACCATCGAAGAAGTCACGCTGCCCACTGCCGAGGCCCCCGTGGCCGAAGCACCGGCCGCCGAGCCCGAGGCGCCCGCCGCGCCCGAGATCGAGGTCCCCGAGCCCACCGCGGGACGGCTGGTCCGGCTGCGCGCCCGGCTCTCCCGCTCCCAGAACACCCTGGGCAAGGGCCTGCTGACCCTGCTGTCCCGCGAACACCTCGACGAGGAGACCTGGGAGGAGATCGAGGACACCCTGCTGACCGCCGACGTCGGTGTCGCGCCCACCCAGGAGCTGGTCGAGCGGCTGCGCGAGCGGGTCAAGGTCCTCGGCACCCGCACCCCCGAGGGCCTGCGCACCCTGCTGCGCGAGGAGCTCCTCACCCTCATCGGCACGGACGCCGACCGCACCGTGCACACCGCCAATGGCATCGGCACGGGCGGCGACGAGATCCCCGGTGTCGTCATGGTCGTCGGCGTCAACGGCACCGGCAAGACCACCACCACCGGCAAGCTCGCCCGTGTCCTGGTCGCCGACGGCAAGTCCGTGGTCCTCGGCGCCGCCGACACCTTCCGCGCCGCGGCCGCCGACCAGCTGCAGACGTGGGGCGAGCGGGTCGGTGCCCGTACGGTCCGCGGGCCCGAGGGCGGCGACCCCGCCTCGATCGCCTTCGACGCGGTGAAGGAAGGCATCGCCGAGGCCGCCGATGTCGTGCTGATCGACACCGCGGGCCGGCTGCACACCAAGACCGGGCTGATGGACGAGCTCGGCAAGGTCAAGCGGGTCGTCGAGAAGCACGGCCCGGTCGGCGAGGTGCTGCTCGTCCTGGACGCCACCACCGGCCAGAACGGCCTGGTCCAGGCCCGGGTGTTCGCCGAGGTCGTGGACATCACCGGGGTGGTGCTCACCAAGCTCGACGGCACCGCCAAGGGCGGCATCATCGTCGCCGTCCAGCGCGAGCTCGGCGTCCCCGTCAAGCTCGTCGGCCTGGGCGAGGGCGCGGACGACCTGGCGCCGTTCGAGCCGGAGGCCTTCGTCGACGCCCTGATCGACTGAGGCCGCCGCCGGGCGCCACGCCCGTAGGGTCATCGGCCCCCGGACCCGCACACGGCGGGTACCGGGGGCCGGCGTCGTGGCCCCCCGGGCCCCGGGCCTCCCGGGCGCAAACGCGGCGTCGCGGCCCGTGCGCCGCACGGCCGGGGAGGCGGGAGCGAACGCCCGGACTCACACCGCCGAGCGGTGGCACGCATACGCCAGGGTGCCCACCACCAGCCGCGCCTGCGGCGGCCGGCCCGCGGTGTCCAGCGTCGGCGGGCGCAGCCAGCGCACCGGGCCGTGGCCGCCGAGGTCGGAGGGCGGCGCGGTGATGTGGTCGCCGGGGCCCAGGGAGCGCAGATCGAGGGTGGCGTCGTCCCAGCCCATCCGGTAGAGCAGGTCGGGGAGCTCCTTCGCCGCGCCGGGCGCGACGAAGAACAGCGCCCGGCCGGTCGGGGTCACCGCGGCCGGGCCGAGCGGCAGGCCCATCCGCTCCAGGCGCGCCAGGGCGTTGCGCCCCGCGGCCTCGGGCACGTCGAGGATGTCGAACGACCGGCCCACCGGGAGTAAGAGCGCGGCGCCCGGTGTCTCCGCCCAGGCCGCGGCGGCCGTCTCCCAGGTGGCCCCGGCCGTCAGCTCCGCGGCGAAGGCCAGCGGATGGGCGCCGGGAGCGGGGCAGTCCGCGGCGCCGCACGAGCAGTCCGTACGGCCGCTGCCCGCGCGTACCGCCCGGGCGCCGGGGACGACATCCCACCCCCACAGCCCGGTGTACTCCGCCGCCGCCGTGATGTCGGTCGAGCGGGCGCGGCGCCGGGAGCTGGAACGCATCTCTCGGATGCCGCCGATCGTGAAGCCCATGCCCCCTCCAACGGGTGGTGCGTGCCAGTGGTTACGAGTCGGCGGGTTGACGACGTCGTGCCCTTCACGCTCCGTCGCCGGCTCGTGGTGCCGGTGGTGTGACGTGGTGTGCCGGGTGGTGCGGTGTGCCGCGCGAGCCCTGGCGCGCTTCGCTCCGCCCGGCCCTGCTCGACCTGTGTCAAGTCAATCGCGGGAGCCTGTCCGGGAGTTCATACGAAGGGGTGGCGAATGGTGGCGTTTCCGCAATCGCCCTCGCGCGAGGGGTGATCGTAGGATTACTTTCGGTGCACGAACCCCGAAGAGGCATCATTCGCACGGGTATGCCGGTGGCAACCACCGGTGGGGCACAGGCCAAAAGGTGTGGCCGGAATCCGTGGTCGGGTAGATGTACCCCGGACAGGCGTCGCAACAGGCGTCAGGCTGTGGAGGGTTCGCAGCAGGCTCCGGACACCGGGCACCAGGTACCAGACATCAAGGCAGCAATCGGGATGGGGGCTTCCAGTGGGAGGCAACGGCGGCAGTGGCGGCACCGACGCCGCCAAACAACCCAACGCACAGCTGGGTTCGTGGTTCATGCGCAGCGGCTGGTCCAAGGGGGAGCTGGCGCGGCAGGTCAACCGCCGGGCACGCCAGATGGGCGCGCACCACATCAGCACGGACACCTCCCGGGTCCGCCGCTGGCTCGACGGCGAGCAGCCGCGCGAGCCCATCCCGCGGATCCTGTCCGAGCTGTTCTCCGAGCGCTTCGGCTGCGTGGTCGGCATCGAGGAGCTGGGGCTGCGCTCCGCGCACCAGTCCCCGTCCGTCTCCGGCGTGGACCTGCCCTGGGCCGGGGCCCAAACGGTCAGCCTCATCAGTGAGTTCTCGCGCAGCGACCTGATGCTGGCCCGCCGCGGCTTCCTCGGCACCTCCCTCGCCCTCGCCGCCGGCCCCAGCCTCATCGAGCCGATGCAGCGCTGGCTGGTCCCGGTGCCCGCGGGCCAGGGCGACGTGGCGGAGCCCGACCGTGCCCGCCGGCACGCGCGGCTGTCCAAGCCGGAGCTGGACCTGCTGGAGTCGACGACCGCGATGTTCCGGCAGTGGGACGCGCAGTGCGGCGGCGGGCTGCGGCGCAAGGCCGTGGTCGGCCAGCTTCACGAGGTCACCGATCTCCTCCAGGAGCCGCAGCCCGCGGCGGTGTCCAAGCGGCTGTTCAAGGTCGCCGCCGAACTCGCCGAACTGGCCGGCTGGATGAGTTACGACATCGGGCTGCAGCCCACCGCCCAGAAATACTTCGTGCTGGCCCTGCACGCGTCCAAGGAGGCCGGCGACCGGCCCCTGGGCTCGTACATCCTCTCCAGCATGAGCCGGCAGATGATCCACCTCAGCCGGCCCGACGACGCACTGGAGCTCATCCATCTGGCCCAGTACGGCAGCCGCGAAACGGCCACCCCGCGCACCCAGGCCATGTTGTATGCGATGGAGGCCCGCGCCTACGCCGGAATGGGCCAGCCCAGCAAGGTCAAGCGGGCCGTCCGGATGGCCGAGGACACCTTCTCCGACGTGCTGCCCGGCGAGCCCGAACCGGACTGGATCCGCTTCTTCTCCGAGGCCGAGCTGAATGCCGAGAACGCCCACTCCTACCGCGATCTCGCCTATGTCGCAGGCCGCAGCCCCACCTACGCCTCGCTCGCCGAGCCCGTCATGGAGCGTGCCGTGGAGCTGTTCGGCCAGGACCCCGAGCACCAGCGTTCGTATGCGCTCAACCTGATCGGGATGGCCACCGTGCATCTGCTGCAGAAGGAGCCGGAGGCCTGCGCGGCGATGGCGCAGCAGGCGATCCCGTTCGCCCGGCAGGTCCGCTCGGAACGGGTCAACACCCGGCTGCGCAAGACCGTGGACACCGCGGCGCGGGAATTCGGCGAGGTCGCCGAGGTGATCCGGCTCAGCGACGAGCTCACCCGCCAGCTCCCCGAATCAGCGGCGGCCGTCTGACGGCACGCCTCCCCGAACTCCGGCCGCGGCCGCCGCCCCGTACAGCCCGACTCGGCTCCCCCATGCCAGGTCACGCGGGCGGCAGCCGCGGCCGGGCCTCCCTTTGCGCCTAATCCGGCGCCGCTTTCGCGGAGGTGGTTGGGCGCCGTGGGGGGTGCTCAAGCGGTGGTTTCGGTGGGTTGAACGGGGGATGTGGGGCTGTTCTGGAGCTGATCTGGCAGTTCACCGGGGCGTAACACGCCGGCCTTCTTCGTCACTGTGGTGAAACACCGGCAAGGTTTGGCCGAAACCACGCTGCGACAACCTCATCGCGAAGCCGGCCCACCAGAAACACGCCCGCACGGGCCGCATCGACGACGAGGAGACGCCGATGCCCCCAGGCATCCTGACGCTTGCAGCAGACAAGGTGACGCTCAGCCCGGCGAACACCGGGTTCATGCTGATCTGCTCCGCCCTGGTGATGATCATGACCCCCGGGCTCGCCTTCTTCTACGGCGGCATGGTCCGGGTCAAGAGCGTGCTCAACATGCTGATGATGAGCTTCATCAGCCTGGGCATCGTCACGATCCTGTGGGTCCTGTACGGCTTCGGGCTCGCATTCGGCACCGACAAGGGCGGCTTCATCGGCTGGAACGGCAACTTCGCCGGCCTCAGCCACATCGGCCTCACCGAGCTGTGGGGCGCCAGCAGCATTCCGGTCTATGTCTTCGCGGTCTTCCAGCTGATGTTCGCGGTCATCACGCCCGCGCTGATCAGCGGTGCGCTCGCCGACCGGGTGAAATTCACGGCCTGGGCGCTGTTCATCGCCCTGTGGGTCACCGTGGTGTACTTCCCCGTCGCCCACTGGGTCTGGGGCGAGGGCGGCTGGCTCTTCGAGCTGAAGGTCATCGACTTCGCGGGCGGCACCGCGGTGCACATCAACGCCGGCGCCGCGGCGCTCGGCGTGCTCCTCGTCGTCGGCAAGCGCATCGGCTTCAAGAAGGACCCGATGCGGCCGCACAGCCTGCCCCTGGTGATGCTCGGCGCCGGACTGCTGTGGTTCGGCTGGTTCGGTTTCAACGCCGGCTCCTGGCTCGGCAACGACGACGGCATCGGCGCGGTCGCCTTCGTCAACACCCAGGTCGCCACCGCCGCCGCGATGCTCGGCTGGCTGGCGTACGAAAAGCTCCGGCACGGCTCGTTCACCACGCTCGGCGCGGCCTCCGGCGCGGTCGCCGGACTCGTCGCGATCACCCCGGCCTGCGGCGCGGTCAGCCCGCTCGGCGCCATCGCGGTCGGTGTGATCGCCGGCGTGCTGTGCGCCATGGCCGTCAACCTCAAGTACAAGTTCGGCTACGACGACTCCCTGGACGTCATCGGCGTCCACCTCGTCGGCGGTGTCGTCGGCTCGCTGCTGATCGGCTTCTTCGCCACCGGCGGGGTGCAGAGCAAGGCCAAGGGCCTGTTCTACGGCGGCGGCCTCGACCAGCTCGGCCGGCAGGCCGTCGGTGTGGTCTGCGTGCTGCTGTACTCCCTGGTCGTCTCCTACGTCCTTGCCAAGGCCATCGACCTGGTGATGGGCTTCCGGGTCGACGAGGACGAGGAGGTCGCCGGCATCGACCAGGCCGCACACGCGGAGACCGCGTACGACTTCGCCGGCGCGGGCGGTGGCACGGTCGGCCGTAAGGGACCGGCACTCGGCGAGGCTCTGACGAAGAAGGTGGACGCGTGAAGCTCATTACGGCAGTAATCAAGCCGCACCGGCTGGACGAGGTGAAGGACGCCCTGCAGGCCTTCGGTGTGCACGGTCTGACGCTCACCGAAGCCAGTGGCTACGGCAGGCAGCGCGGGCACACGGAGGTGTACCGCGGCGCCGAGTACACCGTCGACCTGGTGCCCAAGATCCGCGTGGAGGTGCTGGTCGAGGACGCCGACGCCGAGGAGCTGATGGACGTCGTCGTCAAGGCGGCGCGCACCGGCAAGATCGGCGACGGGAAGGTCTGGAGCATCCCGGTCGACGACGCGGTACGGGTGCGGACCGGGGAGCGGGGACCGGACGCACTGTGACGCCACCGCCGCCGTGGCGCGGCTCCGGCCCCACCGGCATCCGCCGCCGGGGCCGGAGCGGATCCCGGGCGGCGGATGGCAGCCCGCCCCGCGGCGGCCCAGACTGAAGGTGCCCGAGGGCCGTACGGGGAAGACGGTGACCGCGGGGGACCACACGACCGAGGAGCGCGCGAGGTGGCGGAGAGCATCGAGGAAACGGCAGGGCCGGAGGAAACGGCAGGGCCGGACGGAACACCGGGTCCCGCGCAGGAGCCCGCGCCCGCCCCGGAAGGCGGCTACCCGGCGGCCCGGCTGCGGCTCCTCCAGGACGAGGCGGCCATCGGACCCGACCGCCGCGCCGCCCTCGCCCGGATGACCGACGACTGGCTGGCCGGCCTGCTGCACCGGCACGCCACCGCCGCCGGCCTGTCCGGGACCGCCCTGGTCGCCGTCGGCGGCTACGGCCGCGGCGAACTCTCCCCGCGCAGCGATCTCGACCTGCTTCTGCTGCACGACGGCCGCGCCGACCGCGGCGACCTCGCCGCGCTCGCCGACCGCCTCTGGTACCCCGTCTGGGACCTCGGTCTGGCCCTCGACCACTCCGTACGCACCCCCGCCGAGGCCCGGAAAGCGGCCCGCGACGACCTGAAGGTGCAACTGGGCCTGCTCGACGCCCGCCACCTGGCCGGCGATACGGAACTGACCGGCGCGCTGCGCACCACCGCCTACGCCGACTGGCGCGAGAGCGCCCCCAAGCGGCTCCCGGAACTCCACGACCTGTGCCAGGAGCGCGCCGAGCGGCAGGGCGAACTCCAGTACCTGCTCGAACCCGACCTCAAGGAGGCCAGGGGCGGGCTGCGGGACGCCACCGCGCTCCGTGCGGTCGCCGCCTCCTGGCTCGCCGATGCCCCGCGCGACGGTCTGGAAGCCGCCCGCACCCGTCTGCTGGACACCCGCGACGCGCTCCATCTGACGACCGGCCGCGCCACCGACCGGCTCTCCCTCCAGGAACAGGACCAGGTCGCCGGCGCCCTTGGCATGCTCGACGCGGACGCCCTGCTGCGGCAGACCTACGAATCCGCCCGCACCATCTCCTACGCCGCCGATGTCACCTGGCGGGAGGTCGGCCGGGTGCTGCGCGCCCGCTCCGTCAAGCCCATGCTGCGCGGCCTGCTGCACGGCCGTACCGCGGGCAAGGGCGAGCGCTCACCGCTCGCCGAAGGCGTCGTCGAACTCGACGGCGAGGTGGTGCTGGCCCGTACCGCACGCCCCGAGCGGGACCCGGTGCTGGTCCTGCGCGCCGCGGCCGCGGCCGCCCAGGCCGGGCTGCCGCTGGCCACCCACTCGATCCGCCGGTGCAGCGCGGCCACCACCACCCGGCCGCTGCCCGTGCCCTGGCCCGCCGAGGCCCGTGAGCTGCTGGTGACGCTGCTGGGCGCGGGCACCCACACCGTCCCCGTATGGGAGGCACTGGAGGCCGAGGGCATCATCACGCGGCTGCTGCCCGACTGGGAACGCGTCCGATGCCGCCCCCAGCGCAACCCCGTCCACACCTGGACCGTGGACCGCCATCTCATCGAGACCGCCGTACGGGCGTCCGCGCTCACCCGCCGGGTGCACCGCCCCGACCTGCTGCTGATCGCCGCCCTGCTGCACGACATCGGCAAGGGCTGGCCCGGTGACCACTCGGTGGCCGGTGAGACCATCGCCCGCGATGTGGCGGCCCGGCTCGGCTTCGGTGCCCGCGACACCGCGGTGATCGCCACCCTGGTACGGCACCATCTGCTGCTCGTCGAGACCGCCACCCGGCGCGATCTGGACGATCCGGCGACCGTGGGTGCGGTCGCCGAGGCGGTCGGCAGCACCGGCACCCTGGAGCTGCTGCACGCGCTGACCGAGGCCGATGCCCTGGCCACCGGGCCCGCCGCCTGGAGCGCCTGGCGCGGTGGACTCGTCGCCGACCTGGTCAAACGGGTCACCGCGCGGCTCGCGGGGGAGCCCCGTACGGACGCACGCGACGCCGACGAGCCGACCGCGGAGCAGGAGCGGCTGGCGATCGAGGCCCGGCGCACCGGCGGCCCGGTCCTGGCGCTGCACGCCCGCTCCGAACCCGCCACCGGAACCGGGGACGGGTCCGCACCGCCCGACCGGGAACCGGTCGGTGTGGAACTGCTCATCGCCGTACCCGCCCACCGGTCGCCCGGCCGCCGCCCGTCGACGAGCCCGGCGGGCACTCCGGGCGTCCTGCCCGCCGCGGCCGGTGTGCTGGCCCTGCACCGGCTCACCGTCCGCGCCGCCGACCTGCTGCTGCTCGACCCCGTCGACGACGGCCCGGTCCTGCTGCTGCGCTGGCGGGTGGCCGCGGAATACGGCTCCCTGCCGCGCGCCGACCGGCTGCGCGCCGACCTGGTCCGCGCCCTGGACGGCTCCCTCGACATCCCCGCCCGCCTCGCCGAGCGCGAACGCGCCTACGCCCGCCGCGCACGTGCCGTGCTCGCCCCGCCGCCACGGGTCACCGTGGTCACCGGCAGCTCCCGGACCGCGACCGTCATCGAGGTCCGCGCCCAGGACGCACACGGTCTGCTGCACCGCATCGGCCGCGCCCTGGAGAAGGCCGGTGTCGCCGTCCGCAGCGCCCACATCAGCACCCTGGGCGCGAACGCGGTGGATGCGTTCTATGTCACGGGGGCGGACGGGGAGCCCCTGTCCGACGGCGCGGCCCATGAGGTGGCGGCGGCCGTGGAGCGCGCTCTGCAGTAGCGGCCGGGGCGCGGGGCAGGGACCGGCAGGGAGCAGGGCCGGACCGGTTCGCTTGCGCAGCCCGATACCCTGGAACCCGACTGAACCCCGCCCCCGACCCCGAGGATCGACGACCGCCGTGTTCGATACGCTTTCCGACCGCTTGGCGAGTACTTTCAAAAACCTCCGGGGCAAGGGCCGCCTGAGCGAGGCGGACATCGATGCCACGGCGCGCGAGATCCGTATCGCGCTGCTCGAGGCCGATGTCGCCCTCCCCGTCGTCCGCGCCTTCATCAAGCAGGTCAAGGAGCGTGCCACCGGCTCCGAGGTCTCCCAGGCGCTGAACCCCGCCCAGCAGGTCATCAAGATCGTCAACGAGGAGCTCGTCGGCATCCTCGGCGGCGAGACCCGCCGGCTGCGGCTCGCCAAGACGCCCCCGACCGTGATCATGCTGGCCGGTCTACAGGGTGCCGGTAAGACCACCCTCGCCGGAAAGCTCGGCCGCTGGCTCAAGACGCAGGGCCACGCCCCGCTGCTGGTCGCCTGTGACCTCCAGCGGCCCAACGCCGTCAACCAGCTCCAGGTCGTCTCGGAGCGCGCGGAGGTCGCCTTCTACGGCCCCCAGCCGGGCAACGGCGTCGGCGACCCGGTCCAGGTGGCCAAGGACTCGATCGAGTACGCGCGCACCAAGCAGCACGACGTCGTCATCGTCGACACCGCCGGCCGTCTGGGCATCGACCAGGAGCTGATGCAGCAGGCCGCGGACATCCGCGATGCGGTCAGCCCCGACGAGGTCCTCTTCGTCGTCGACGCGATGATCGGTCAGGACGCGGTCAACACCGCCGAGGCGTTCCGCGACGGCGTCGGCTTCGACGGCGTGGTGCTCTCCAAGCTCGACGGTGACGCCCGCGGTGGTGCCGCGCTGTCCGTCGCGCACGTCACCGGCAAGCAGATCATGTTCGCCTCCAACGGCGAGAAGCTGGACGACTTCGACGCGTTCCACCCGGACCGCATGGCGTCCCGCATCCTCGGCATGGGTGACATGCTCAGCCTGATCGAGAAGGCCGAGCAGACCTTCAGCCAGGACGAAGCCGAGAAGATGGCGGCCAAGCTGGCGAAGGGCCCCAAGGAGTTCACCCTCGACGACTTCCTGGCCCAGATGGAGCAGGTCCGCAAGATGGGCTCCATCTCCAAGCTGCTCGGCATGCTGCCCGGCATGGGGCAGATGAAGGACCAGATCAACAACCTCGACGAGCGCGAGGTCGACCGCACGGCCGCCATCATCAAGTCGATGACCCCGGCCGAGCGCCAGGAGCCGACGATCATCAACGGCTCGCGCCGGGCCCGTATCGCCAAGGGTTCCGGTGTCGACGTCAGCGCGGTCAAGGGCCTGGTCGAGCGGTTCTTCGACGCCCGCAAGATGATGTCCAAGATGGCCCAGGGCGGCGGCATGCCCGGGATGCCCGGCATGCCGGGGATGCCTGGCATGGGCGGTGGGGCCCGCAAGAAGAAGCAGGTCAAGCAGGCCAAGGGCAAGCGCAAGAGCGGTAACCCGATGAAGCGCAAGGCCGAGGAAGAGGCCGCGGCGGCGCGCCGGGAGGCCGCCCAGTCCGGCAATCCGCTGGGTCTGCCGCAGGGTGACCAGGAACCGCAGAACTTCGAACTCCCCGAGGAGTTCAAGAAGTTCATGGGCTGAGCCCTCCCGCGCCTCCCGCAGCTTCGGCTGACGAGCCCCCGGCCGCCATGGGTGGTCGGGGGCTCTGCCGTGTCCGGCGTACGGGGGGCGGGCACCTGCCCTCCGTGGGGGCACCGGCCCTCCGTGGAGGCACCTGCCCTCCGTGGAGGCACCTGCCCTCCGTGGGGGCACCGGCCCCGCGGCCCCGCCTCATCGCCCCCGGACCGGCCGCCCCACGGGTCGTAACGCCCCGTCAGCTGCGGCGCCCCGTCCGCCGGGCGCGGCGCGGCGCTCCGGCAGCCGGAACTGCCGGTCCACGGCGTCGGGCACGGTGACGGCCGGCAGGGGAAAGGCCCGGGGCAGCCGCACGCTCACCGCGGGCGCCGTCCGCCCTGCCGCCGTCCGCCCTGCCGCCGTCAGCCCCTGGCACCTTCCACTCCGTCACCTTCCGCCCCGTCACCGGCCGCCCGGCCACCGCCCGGAGCCGGCGGCCCGTCGTCCGCCCCGTCCCGCCCCGTGAGAAACCGCAGCGGATTGCGCCGCGTCAGCCGGTCGATCAGCTCCTCGTCCACGCCGGCCGCCCGCAGCCGCGGCAGAAACGACCGGAACAGGTGCCCGTAGCCCGTCCCGCCTTCGCTGACCAGGTAGCCGTGACGGGAGACATCGCAGCTCAGCAGCACCCGGTCGGCGTGCCCGGACTCCAGGAGGGCCAGCAGCAGCCGCAGCCGCACCCGGTCGCTCTGGTAGCTCTCCTTGCCGACGGTGTCGAACGCGATGTACGCACCGGCCGCCGCCAGCTCCCGGTGCACCGCCGGATCGTCGAGCAGGTCCTGGTGGCCGATGCTGACGCGGTGCGGCGGCAGCCCGGCCGCCGTCAGCAGCCCCAGCTGGGCGAGGCCGCCACGGCCGAACTGGGCATGGGTGGCCACCGACAGCCCGGTCGCCGTGGCGGCGAGCGCCGCAGCGGTCAGCGTCCGCGCCTCCGGCTCGCTCGGCAGATCGCCGTGGCTGCCGACCTCGCCGATCACCCCGGGACGGATCCCGGAGCCACCGCAGCCGCGCTCGATCTCCCCGACCAGCGTGCCGGCCAGCCGCTCGGCGCTGGTGCGGCTCAGCTCAGCGGGATGGAACGGCTCGTAGTACCAGCCGGTCGCCGCGATGACCGCCACTCCCGAATCCGCCGCGATCCGGGCCATCGAGTCCACATCGCGCCCCATGCCCCGGCAGGTGAGTTCGACGAGCAGACCGAGCCCGAACTCGGCGCGCAGCGACGCCAGTTCCTCGGTGATCGCGGCCCGGTGCCCGGGGGTCAGGGTCGCCGCGCTGTCGGCGCCCCGGGTCAGATCGAGCGCCAGATGTTCATGGGCGAGCACCGGCCCGCGCACGGCGGAAGCGGGCAAGGTGCCCGAGACGGTTTGCAGCAGATCGTTCATCAGTGCCTTCCCGGCCGCCCGGCGCGGCCGAACCCCGTCCGGGAGCGAACCCCGTCAGGAGGTGAGAGGGGTGAAGAGGTCCAGCCAGTACAGGACGTTGAGCAGGACGCCGCCGACGACGACCGCAGCGGGCCCCGCGGCCGAGCGGACCACCACCCGCCCCATCGCCTCGTTCAGCAGATACAGCCCGCCGACGAGCAGGATGCCCAGCCCGCCGCCCATCGCCTGGGCGGCCAGCAACGAGCCGAAGAGCAGCGCCAGTTGCAGCGTCGCGCCGATCGCGCCGCGCAACTGCTCGGAGGAATCGCGTACGGACGGCAGCCCGCCGAGCACCCGGCCGATCCCGCTGAGCGCCAGCACCTCGGCGGCGAAGACCAGCGCCCCGCACACCAGCGCCCACCACGGGCTCGGCAGCAGATAGCCGACCGGGTAGACGAAGGTGAAGCCCGCGATGCCGTACGCACCGGAGGCCAGCGCGGTGGTGGCGATGAGCGGCAGGAACCCGAAGGCACGGTAGAAGTCGACCTGCGCCGCCTCCGCGGTGCGCCCCTTCGCGATCAGGAAGCTCGCCGCCTCACCGCCGCCGAATATGTGCAGCTGCGCCAGCAGACACACCCCGGCGCCCAGCGCCATGAACAGCGGCAGATGGCGGCGCAGGCGGGCCGCGCTCGCGCTGAAGAGCGACACCATGGGGTCCTCGTCCGGCACCGCAGGCCGCTCGTGTGCCGCCGTTGCCCCTTCCGCCGCCGCTTTCGCGTGCTTGTCCGCCGCCTCCGCCCGCTCGTCCGCCGCCTCCGGCTGTTCGTCAGCCGTCACCATCCGCTCGTCCGCCGCCCGCACTCGCTCCCTGCGCTGCTGCCGTAGATCCTTGGCGACCGCGAAGCCGATCAGCAGCAGCACCCCGGCGGCCATCGCCGGCGCCCCGGCGAACACCATCGGCCACAGCTTCATCGTGACGACGACGAGAGCGACCTCCACCACGCCCGCCACCGCGCCCGGCAGCCTGCCGAACTGCTTGCTGATCGCCAGCACCGGGAACAGCGTGAACAGGAACAGGATCGGCGTCGCCATCTGCTGCATGGCCGTCAGGAAATCGACCGGCAGCTCGTGCGCCACCTCGTTGGCGCCCTTGAGTCCGAACACCACCACCGCGCCCCAGGCACCGCCCAGCACCGGGGCGAGCCACTTCCTCGGCGCGAGAATGCCCAGCAGATCGGTCGGCAGGAACACCAGCCAGGGGTTGAGCACACCCGACGACAGCGCCATCGGTGCGCCCAGGCCGAAGACGAAGCCGGCCGACAGGCCGAAGGAGACCGCACCGGTCGCCCTGCGGGTGGTCCGTCCCTGTAGGAAGTCCAGCAGGAACGGCCGGACCCCGTCGTTGAACACCGCCAGCGCCAGATGCGCCAGGTACGCGGTCAGCGCGCACACCCCGATGACGGTCAGCTGCCCGGCCGTGGAGAAGCCGAGCGCGCCGGCCGCGGCAGCCGGGCCCGGGGACGCGGCGGCGGGGAGACTGCCCACGGGTCAGGCCGTACGGGCGGCGATGGCGCGGGCGAGCACCGGGGTGACCGCGTCCATCTGGTCGACGGCGTAGCCGAACACCTTCTTTCCCTCGTCGAGCAGGGCCTCGATCTGCTCCGTGGTGGGCACCGACCGCCCGAAGGTGTGGCAGACGGCCGCGCCCAGCAGCCCGACCAGCACGCCGAGCGAGGCCCCGGCCCCGGTGTGGCAGGTGCCGAGGAAGTAGTCCGCCCGTCCGGCCCGCAGCTGCACCGCCGCGTCCATGTCGTTGCTGACGGCGATCTCGACGCCCGGCAGCCCGAGCCCGGTCACGCGGCCGGCGACCTCCGATTTGCCGAGGCCACCGGTGAGGATCTTGGTCATGGGGTGTCCCTTCGCGGTCGGGCCGCGGGCACCGCCGGGCCCCCGCGCCATACGGCCAGATGCAGCGCCAGGAAGGCGACCTCCGAGCCGGGGAGCATGGCCCCCAGCTCGCTGTGCGCCCGTACGGCGACGGCGCGGGCACGGGCCAGTGCCTCGGGACGGTCCGCGAGCTCCTCCGCCACCGCCGCATCCGTACGGAACGACTCGACGCTCTCGCCGTCCAGCAGCCGGGTCAGTGCCATCAGCAGATGGCCGGCCAGCATCCCCGCGCTGTCCTCGGTGACCGGCCGTCCCTCTGCCGCCAGGGTCTCCAGCTCGGCCGTCACGAACGCGGCGACCTCCGGCCGCACCTGCCCGCTGTCGCAGAAGAGCTGGATGCGCCGGGCGAGCCGGGATTCCATGGGCGGCCGTCCTTCCTTCGAAGGCAACAGTAACCAGGATTCTGGATTTTGCTCCCTAACATGCCGTCATGTTTTGCCGGCGGCAGAAGTCTTGGCTCAGTACGCCGGAACGCGCTCGCCCCGTAGCACCTCGCCCTGCACGGCCGTGACCGTGGACAGCTCCACCACGCCTCGTACGGCCGCCAGTACCCCGCCCGCCGCCTCGCCGGTACGGCCTATCAGCGCGGCGCTCGCATGGCGCACCGCCAGATCGCGGGTGAGCTCGTCGCCCAGCGGCAACACCTGCATCCCCGTGGCCGTTTGTGCCGGTACTTCGTCGAGGTTCCACACCGCCGCATCGGCGCGGCCCCGCGCCAGTTCCTCCCACGGCTGCAGGGAGGGGCGGCACGGCACCCGCTCCACGTCCGGACGGTGTGCAAAGAGCCGGTCGGTGAGCATCCGCTGATCCTCCGAGGCGTCGTCGACGACGACCCGCAGACCGGGGGAGCCGAGCGTGCCCCCGGGCCGCAGCAACAGGCCGTGTTCGCCGGCGTAGCTGCCCGGTCCCAGATCGGCGATCAGCTCGACGGGCTGCTGCCCGATCAGCCGGTCGGCGGCGAAACGGGACAGCACCGCCAGCTCGGCCCTGCCCTCGGCCACGGCCGCGACCCGGGCGGCCGCACCCCGCAGAAAGGTGATCGAGAACGGCGCGCCGGCTTCCTCGAAGGCGGTCCGCAGTCCCGTCGCGAGGCCCTCGAAACGCCGGGAATGCGGCAGCGGCATCGCGGCCGGCACCGTGCCGAGGCCGGACAGGCGCCACAGGACGGCCCGGTCCGACCCCACGAGGAAGGTGCCGAGATGGCCCCGGGCAACGGTCGTGATCGCGCCCGCCTCCTCCAGGAGCCGTAGCGCGGCCTGCACCGTGCCGTTGCCCACCCCCAGCCGCTCGGCGACGTCGCGGACCCGCGGCAGCCGCGCCCCCGCACCGTCGGCCCCCTGCCGGAGCAGCAGAGCCGCCAACTGCCGGGCGGCATGCCCGTTGCGGGTCAGAAACCGCTCGTCGAGGCCGCCGGGGCCGTGGATGCCGTTCACGCAAATGACAGTAAACAGGATCCTGGATACTGCCAAACGCCTGCCGGACGCCCATCCCGGGCCTGCCGCGGCCCCGCGCTACCTCGTCCGCGCGATCAGATAGCGGAAGACATTCGGCATCCACACCGTCCCGTCCGCCCGCTGATGCGGATGCAATGCCTCCGCGAGCTCCTTCTCCACCTGACACTGCTCGGCCGCCTCCAGCGCCGTATCGAACAGCCCCGTCGACAGCAGTCCCCGCACCGCACTCGCCAGATCGGCGTACCCGAACGGGCAGGCCACCCGGCCCGAACCATCGGGCCGCAACCCGGCCCGCTCCGCCAGCTCCTCCAGATCGTCCCGGCCGCTGGGCCACCACCCGGCCGAGTCGGCGGTGCCACCGCCCGCCGGACCGGCCGGCCGCTGCGCCACCCGCAGCACCCCGGCCGTGGCACACCGCTCCACCGGGCCCCAGCCGCCCAGCACCACCGCACTGCCGCGCTCCGCCAGCCCCGCCGCCGCGCTGAGCGACGCCGTCAGCCCCTCGACCGTGCTCACACAGCCCACGGGGTGGAAGGCCGTGACCACATTGAAGGCGGCGTCCTCGGGTGCCGCGTCCGCCAGGCCGCCGCTGACCAGCCGGGTGTGCTCCGGCATACCGTCCGGCGTGAGCCGTTCACGCGCCAGCTCCAGGCGGGACTCGTCCGCATCCACCCCGCTGACCTGCGCGCCCCGCGCCGCCGCGAGCAGCAGGGCCAGCCCGGAGCCACACCCCAGCCCCAGCAGACGGGTACCGGGCCCGATCCCCAAACGGTCGTACGCGGCTTCGTAGAGCGGCACCAGCATCCGTTCCTGGATCTCGGCCCAGTCACGGGTGCGCGCCCGTGACCCGGCCGGAACGGGAGGGTCGTCGCAGCGCATGGATCCGGAGTGCGGAAGCTGGTGCCGCACGAGCGTCGGTGACATCGATAGCGCCCCTATTCGCCGAGAACCCGAAGCTGTTCCGTACCGATCGCCCCCGTGATTCGCGCGTGGTGCGCCCCCCCCCCCGCGATCCAGACAACTGCGCATTCGTCCGGGCGTCCAGGGGGTGCGCCGGGGTTGTCTCCCGCGCGCCCCCGTGTGCGCCGGGCCCGCTCCCTGGAGCGCCGTTCCAGGGTGCCCCGGCCGGCGCCGTTCCGCCACGGCAGCGCCCACCGCCCGGACGCTTCCGCGCCCCGTGTGCCGTCCGGCCACCCGTCTTCACCGGCCCCTAGGGTGGGACACGAGCCGGTGCCGACCGGGCACGGGTACCCCCGTACCATCGCCGCGATGATCGTTTCCCGGTAGGCGACCGGTTACGCCATGCGGCGTACGCGGGGATACGCACCGGCTTGAGGTCCCCTGGGCGTCTTCTGTGCAGATCTGCGTACCCCGCCCCCGGCACGCCTCATGACCGTAAACTGACTGGTACGTGCAAATTATTTGGGATGCCCCGGAATCGGAACACCGGGCAACCCCGGCTCGTTGTCACGACGTGAGCACGACACCGCCTGTCCTCGCCGCCGAACTGGCGCTCGCCTGGGCCGATATTCAACGGCACCACCCCGAGCTGCCGGACCTGGCCGCGCCCGAGTCCCTGATCGGAGAGTCCTCGTCCGCCTGTGGCGCCGAACTCTCCTTCGAACGGCTGCTCCATGAGGCAGTCCACGGCATCGCCGCCACCCGCGGCATCCGCGACACCTCCCGCGCAGGCCGCTACCACAACCGCCGCTTCCTGGCGATCGCCGAGGAGCTGGGCCTGGACCATGCCGACGAGCCGCACCCCAGCAGCGGCTTCTCCCTGGTCACGCTCAACCCCGAAGCCAGAAGGCGCTACCGCTCCACCATCGAACGACTGGCCAGAGCCCTCAAGGCGCACACCGCCGCCACCGCCACCGACACCGCCCGCAGCTTCCGGGGACCGGCCGCCCGGCACGGCTCCTCCGGAGGGGGAGTCCGCGTCAAGGCCGTCTGCGACTGCGGGCGCAACGTCCGTGTGGTGCCCTCCGTGCTGGCTCAGGCGCCGATCGTCTGCGGCGGCTGCGGCAAGCCCTTCCGCATCCCCGAGGTGGCCGCGGTCGGCTGACCCACGGGCGTGTGGCACAATGGCTAGCTGTACTCGACAGTCGCATAGGACCCCTCTCTCCTCCGGCTGACGCGTCCATCGGGCACCCCGAGTACCGCAACCCCACGTGGCATCCCGTTGTGCCCCACCACGTCAAGACCAGGAGACACCACTCCCGTGGCAGTCAAGATCAAGCTGAAGCGTCTGGGCAAGATCCGCGCGCCTCACTACCGCATCATCATCGCCGACTCCCGTACCCGCCGTGACGGCCGGGCCATCGAGGAGATCGGCCTGTACCACCCGGTGCAGAACCCCTCGCGCATCGAGGTCGACTCCGAGCGTGTCCAGTACTGGCTGGGTGTCGGCGCACAGCCGACCGAGCCCGTCATGGCCATCCTCAAGGTCACCGGCGACTGGCAGAAGTTCAAGGGCCTGCCGGCCCCGGCGCCGATGAAGGTCGCCGAGCCGAAGGCCGACAAGCGCGCCCTCTTCGAGGCCGCGGCCAAGGACTCCGGCAACGAGCCGAAGGGTGAGGCCATCACCCCGAAGGCGAAGAAGGCTGACAAGAAGGCGGACGAGGCTGCGGCCGAGTCCACCTCTGAGTCGACCGAGGCCTGAGCATGCTCGAGGAAGCCCTCGAGCACCTCGTCAAGGGCATCGTCGACAACCCCGATGACGTGCAGGTAGCCTCGCGCACCCTGCGCCGGGGGCGCGTGCTGGAGGTCCGGGTCCACCCCGACGACCTCGGCAAGGTGATCGGCCGCAACGGCCGTACCGCCCGCGCTCTGCGGACCGTCGTGGGCGCCATCGGCGGCCGGGGCATCCGCGTCGACCTCGTCGACGTGGACCAGGTCAGCTGACAAGTTGAACACCGGCTCGGGCCGGGGAGGGCCCTCGGGCCGTCCCCGGCCCGAGTTCGTTGGTGAGGGTGGATCCACCCTCACCGCCCTCCATGGAGAAACCGCGACGGTCCTCGGCCGCCTCCGCGAAAGCGGCGGCGGTTCAGCCGCAACAAAAGGGGAGAAAACAGCGTGCAGTTGGTAGTGGCACGGATCGGCCGCGCCCACGGCATCAAGGGCGAGGTCACGGTAGAGGTGCGCACCGACGAGCCCGAACTGCGGCTCGCCCCGGGCGCCGTCCTCGCCACCGAACCGTCCTCCGTGGGACCGCTGACCATCGCGACCGGCCGGGTGCACAGCGGCCGGCTGCTGCTGCGCTTCGAGGGTGTCGCGGACCGCACGGCCGCCGAGGCGCTGCGCAACACCCTGCTGATCGCGGAGGTCGACCCCGAGGAAGTCCCCGAGGACCCGGAGGAGTTCTACGACCACCAGTTGATGGACCTCGATGTCGTCACCCGTGACGGCACCGAGGTCGGCCGGATCTCCGAGATCTCCCATCTGCCCTACCAGGATCTGCTGGTCGTCCGGCGGCCCGACGGCAGTGAGGTACTGGTCCCGTTCGTCTCCGAGATCGTGCCGGAGATCGACCTGGAGGAGCAGCGCGCGGTCATCGACCCGCCGCCCGGCCTCCTCGACGACAGCCAGGCGGACATCGCCGGCAGCCGCGAGGACAGCTGATGCGGCTCGATGTCGTCACGATCTTCCCGGAGTACCTCGAACCGCTGAACGTCTCCCTCGTCGGCAAGGCCCGCGCCCGCGGACAGCTCGATGTGCGCATCCACGACCTGCGGGAATGGGCCCACGACAAGCACAACACCGTCGACGACACCCCCTACGGCGGCGGCCCCGGCATGGTCATGAAGCCCGAGCCGTGGGGCGAGGCGCTCGACGAGATCCTCGCGTCCGGTGCGGGCGAACCGGTGATCGTCGTCCCCACCCCGAGCGGCGCCCCCTTCACCCAGCAACTCGCCGTCGAGCTCTCGGCCAAGCCCTGGCTGGTGTTCACCCCGGCCCGCTACGAAGGCATCGACCGCCGTGTCATCGAGGAGTACGGCGACCGCGTCGATGTCCGCGAGGTCTCCATCGGCGACTACGTGCTGGCCGGCGGCGAGGCGCCGGTGCTGGTCATGGTCGAGGCGGTGGCCCGGCTGCTGCCCGGCGTCCTCGGCAACGCCGCCTCCCACCAGGACGACTCCTTCGCCCCCGGCGCGATGGCCGACCTCCTGGAGGGCCCCGTCTACACCAAGCCTCCCGAGTGGCGCGGCCGCGGGATCCCCGAGGTGCTGCTCAGCGGCCACCACGGCAAGATCGCCCGCTGGCGCCGTGACGAGGCCTTCCGCCGCACCGACCTCAACCGCCCCGATCTGATCGAGCGCGCCGACCCCGTCGCGTTCGACAAACACGACCGCGCGATCCTGGCCGCTCTTGGCTGGTCAGCGGGCGAGGACGGCCGATTTGGGCGGACGACACCGGCCGTGGAAGAATAGGCCGCTGCCGTGTGCGTCCGGTGCGCGCCCCTGCCACAGGGGGAACGACGCCCGCCCGACAAAGCGGCATCCGACACCTCATTTTCGATATCCCGTTGATGACCTGTGGCATCAGCGAAGAAAGCAGTAGGCCATGCACCTTCTCGACTCCGTCGACGCCGCGTCGAAGCGCAGCGACATCCCGGCCTTCCGCCCGGGTGACACCGTCAACGTCCACGTCCGCGTCATCGAGGGCAACCGCTCCCGTGTGCAGCAGTTCAAGGGCGTTGTCATCCGCCGTCAGGGCGCCGGCGTGCGCGAGACCTTCACGGTCCGCAAGGTCAGCTTCTCCGTCGGCGTCGAGCGCACCTTCCCGGTGCACACCCCGATCGTCGAGAAGATCGAGGTCGTGACCCGCGGTGACGTCCGTCGCGCCAAGCTGTACTTCCTGCGCGAGCTCCGCGGCAAGGCCGCGAAGATCAAGGAGAAGCGCGACAACTGAGCCGGGCCGTCCCGGGGCACGATTTTTTGCGCCGGGGCAACGCAAACCCACGCTCGCGTACGGGGTTCGGATCCGGCCGGATAGGCTCAGGGCCCGATGGACACCGACGCACAGCTCACGGAGCGCGACCCCTCTCCCACCCCCGCACCGGGGCCGGAGCAGGGGTCGCGCTCCGCGCGTTTGCTCACCCGTGCGGCCGGTCTGCGCCACCGGCCGGCCGCCCTGCTTGCGCTGTGTCTGGCCTTTGTCCTGCTGCTCAGCGCCTTTGTGGCGCAGCCTTTTCTGATTCCCAGTTCCTCCATGGAGAACACCCTGCAGATCGGGGACCGGGTGCTGGTCAACAAGCTGGCGTACCGTTTCGGCAGCGAGCCGGCACGGGGCGATGTGGTGGTATTCGACGGCACCGGCTCCTTCGTTCACAGGGAACAGGAGGAGAATCCCGTCACGGGGCTGCTGCGCGGAGCCGGCGCGGCGCTGGGCCTGGCCCGCCCCGCCGAGACCGACTACGTCAAGCGAGTGATCGGCATCGGCGGTGACCACGTGACCTGCTGCGACAAACGGGGGCGGATCGAAGTGAACGGTGAGCCCGTGAGCGAGGCGTATCTCCACCCCGGGGACACGCCGTCCTCGGTGGATTTCGACATCGTGGTGCCGGAGGGCACGTTGTGGGTCATGGGGGACCACCGCGCCAGATCCAGCGACTCCCGTGACCACCTGGGTGACCCCGGGGGCGGCACGGTCCCGGTGGAGAAGGTCATCGGCCGCGCGGACCTGATCACCTGGCCGGCGAGCCGCTGGCGCACCTTCGAGCACCCACGGTCCTTCGACCGGATACCCGCCGCAGCAGGCTCCCATGGGTAGCCGCGGGCGCCCCCGCCACGGTGGCCAAGGCCAGGGCACCCCTCGGCCCGGAAGGGCCGCCGACGGGCCCCGGCGGGGCCGCGGCGGTCCGGAGCAGGGCACCGGCACCCCGTACAGCGGCAGCGGCGCGTACGGCGACCCTCAGGAAACCGGCGGGAGCGACGGCTCCGGGGCGGGCGGGGCCGCGACCGGCAGACGGGCGGGGCGGACCGGGACCGGTGGCCGGGCCGAGCGGCGGCGCATGGCGCGGCGCATCAAACGCCGCAGGCAGCGCTCCTACCTCAAGGAAATCCCCATCCTCGTCGGCGTGGCGCTGGCCATCGCCCTCGTCCTGAAGACCTTCCTGGTCCAGGCCTTCGTCATCCCGTCCGGCTCCATGGAGCAGACGATCAAGATCGGCGACCGGGTGCTCGTCGACAAGCTGACACCGTGGTTCGGCTCCCAGCCGACGCGCGGCGATGTGGTGGTCTTCAAGGACCCCGGAGGCTGGCTCAAGGGCGAACAGAACAAGCCCCCCGCCGACGGTGGAGCCTTCCAGCCGGTCAAGGACGCCATGACCTTCATCGGGCTGCTGCCGTCGGCCGATGAGCAGGACCTGATCAAGCGGGTCGTGGCGGTC
This sequence comes from Streptomyces sp. NPDC015125, assembly GCF_043080045.1. Taxonomy (NCBI): domain Bacteria; kingdom Bacillati; phylum Actinomycetota; class Actinomycetes; order Kitasatosporales; family Streptomycetaceae; genus Streptomyces; species Streptomyces sp. NPDC015125. Next base: position 115,870 of record NZ_JBIBVF010000001.1, on the reverse strand, counting down.
GGCGGCGACACCGTCAAATGCTGCGACGAACAGGGCAAGGTCACCGTCAACGGCACCCCGCTGACCGAACCGTACGTCCATCCGGGCAACCCGCCCTCCACGCTGAAGTTCACCGTCAACGTCCCCACCGGACGGATCTTCGTGATGGGCGACCACCGTTCCGACTCCGCAGATTCGCGCTTCCACCTGGACGAGCCGTACCGTGGCACGGTCTCGGAGGACGGTGTCGTGGGCCGGGCGGTGGTGATCGGTTGGCCGTTCAGCCACTGGCGGCGGCTGGAAGAGCCGGACACCTTCACGACCGTGCACGACGCGCCGGGCGCCAAGGCGTCGGCGGCAGCCGCTCCGCATAGGCTGTCCCCCGAGAGTTTGACCGTGCTCCCGACCCCTGCGGAACTCCCGCTCGTTATGGGAGTGATGGGCCTGCACCGGTTGACGGGCAGGCGAGTGCGTGGAGTGAGGAGCAGATGTGGGGGACTTGGCGGTCGGCGCGCGGTCCGGAACCGAAGAGCCCGAAGAGCCGGCCGGACGTGGTGAGACCACGCGGCCGGCGGCGAGTTCCGTGCATCAGTCACCAGCTCGGTCAGGGGCGCAGGCCCAGAGTTCACCCTCGGCGGATCCTTCGGACACGTCCGATACGTTGGACAGGTCGGCGGGCAAGGAGGTGAGCGGCGGCATGAAGAAGGCCAAGAAGCCGCGCGCCTTCTGGAAGGAGCTGCCGATTCTCATCGGTATCGCGCTGCTCCTGGCGCTGTTGATCAAGACATTCCTGGTGCAGGCCTTCTCGATCCCGTCCGACTCGATGCAGGACACCCTGCAGCGCGGGGACCGGGTCCTGGTCGACAAGCTGACGCCGTGGTTCGGCTCCAAGCCGCAGCGCGGCGAGGTCGTCGTCTTCCACGACCCGGGCGGCTGGCTGAACGAGACGCCGACCCCTGAGCCCAACCCGGTCCAGAAGGTCCTCAGCTTTATCGGCCTGATGCCCTCGGCCGAGGAGAAGGACCTGATCAAGCGGGTTATCGCGGTCGGCGGCGACACCGTCGAGTGCCATGGCACCGGCCCCGTCAAGGTCAATGGCAAGGCGCTCAACGAAGACTCGTACGTCTTCCCCGGTGCCACGCCCTGCGGTGACCGGGCATTCGGCCCGATCCACGTCCCCAAGGGCCGGATCTGGGTGATGGGTGACCATCGCGACGACTCCCTGGACTCCCGCTACCACCAGAACCTCAAGGGCAACGGCACGGTCTCGGAGACCGAGGTCGTCGGCCGGGCGTTCACCATTGCCTGGCCCGTCAACCGCTGGGCGACGCTGCCCGTGCCGGACACCTTCGACCAGCCCGGGATCAACAAGGCCATGGCGGCGACGCCGGCCGCTCTCGGCCTGGCCGGTGCGGTACCGATCGTGATCTGGCGTCGCCGGAGGCTGACCGGAACACGTAACCCCAGGTAAGGTGCCGTCCCGGATCTTCGACGCGGGCGCGGTCCGCGGGGTGGGAGCGCTGGGATGAGCAGCAGTACCGAAAGCAGGACCGACGGCCGCGGCCGGACGACGGGCAGTGTGCTGTCCGGTCTGGCCGTGGCCGTCGGCTGTGTGCTGTTCCTGGGCGGCTTCGTATGGGCGGCGCTGATCTACCGCCCCTATACGGTGCCGACCGATTCGATGACACCGACGATCGCGGTCGGGGCGCGGGTCCTGGCGGAAAAGGTGGACGGCTCCGAGATACGCCGCGGCGACATCGTCGTCTTCAAGGACTCCACCTGGGGCGACCTGCCGATGGTCAAGCGCGTCGTCGGTGTGGGCGGTGACAAGGTCTCCTGCTGCACCAAGCAGGGCCGGCTGGCCATTAACGGAACTCCCGTCGAGGAACCGTATCTGCAAGGCAGCGGGCCCGCCTCACCCATCGGCTTCAAGGCCAAGGTCCCCACCGGTCAGCTCTTCCTGCTCGGTGACCACCGCAGCGACTCCCTCGACTCCCGCGTCCACCTCACCGACGGCGACCACGGCTCCGTACCGCGCAGCGCCGTCAATGCCCGGGTCGACGCGCGCGCCTGGCCGCTCGGCAGCGTCGGCGTGATGCAGCGCCCGGCGGCCTTCTCCGCCCTCCCCGGCGGCACCTCGCAGCCCGGCCCGGTGCGGCCCATCACCCTCGCGGTGGTGGCCGGCGCGGTCCTCATCCTCGTCGGCGCGGCCTACGGGCCCCTCACCCGCCGTAAGGCGCGCAAGGATGCCTGACGGGCCAGGGCGGGGCGTGGAGGGGTCGGCGGCCCCGGGGACGGCGGCCGGTGACGGACCGGACGCGTCGGGTGTGCGCCGGGTCTCCCGCATCGTGCTGCTCGATCCCGACGACCGGATCCTGCTGCTCCACGGCTTCGAACCGGCCCGCCCCGCCGACAGCTGGTGGTTCACGCCCGGTGGCGGCCTGGAAGGCACGGAGACCCATGAAGAGGCGGCCCGCCGCGAGCTCGCCGAGGAGACCGGCATCACCGATGCCGTTCTCGGCCCCGTCCTGTGGAAGCGCCGCTGCGCCTTCCCGTTCGACGGACGGCGCTGGGAGCAGGACGAGTGGTATTACCTGGGGAGAACAGATCGGACTGTCACCGACACCGGCGGGCAGACTGACCTGGAGCGACGCAGCGTCTCGGGGCTGAGGTGGTGGACTTCGGAGGAACTGTCCGCTTCGCATGAGACGGTGTATCCAACCAGACTCGCCGAGCTGCTGCGCACGCTGCTCGACGAAGGGCCCCCCGATGCGCCGGTGCTCCTGGAGCCCGAGCGGGCCTGACGCACAATGGGGGGACGCACGGCTGAAGGGGATCTGCCATGAGCGCCGAGGACCTCGAGAAGTACGAGACCGAGATGGAGCTGAAGCTCTACCGGGAGTACCGCGACGTCGTCGGACTGTTCAAATATGTGATCGAGACCGAGCGGCGTTTCTACCTCACCAATGATTACGAGATGCAGGTGCATTCGGTTCAGGGAGAGGTGTTCTTCGAGGTGTCGATGGCCGACGCCTGGGTCTGGGACATGTACCGCCCGGCCCGCTTCGTCAAGCAGGTGCGCGTCCTCACATTCAAGGACGTGAACATCGAAGAGCTCAACAAGAGCGACCTGGACCTTCCGGGGAGCTGAGGCGGCCGGAAGCGACGGAGTGGGCGGGCCCCGGACCCGCCCTGAGCCCGCCCTCCATCACCCGGACGGGTGAGCGGGTTATCCACAACCGGCTCACTGTCCACCAAGATCCAACAGGTCGGGGCAGGAGCGTCACAGTCGGTGCCGGAGGTGGTACCGCATGAACGCCATGCAGGCCGGCCGCAGGGCCGAGGACCACGCACAGACCGTGGAGCCGGCACGGAGGGCGCACTCAGGAGCGCCGCCCACGGAAAGCAAGCCACCGGCCGTCAGGCGGCCGGCCATCGAGCCGCCCGACCCCGGGCCACCGGCCGTCAAACGGGCAGCCGCCACGCCACCGGCGCCCGGCCCGACGGCCGTCACATCGGCGAACGCCGGCCTGACGGCGGCCAAACCAGCGGACGCCCGACGGCGCGCACTCGGCCGCTATGGCGAAGACCTGGCCGCCCGGCGGCTCATCGAGGCCGGAATGCGCATCCTGGACCGCAACTGGCGCTGCCGCGACGGCGAGATCGACATCGTCGCCGCCGACGGCGATGCCCTGGTGGTCTGCGAGGTCAAAACCCGCCGCGCCGGCTGGTACGAACACCCCATGGCGGCCGTACGCCCCGAGAAGACCGCCCGGCTGCGCCTGCTGGCGGAACGCTGGCTGGAGCGGCACGGTGGCCCGCCACCCGGAGGCGTACGGATCGATGTGATCGGCGTCCTCCTGCCGGCCCGCGGCGCCCCGGTCGTCCAGCACGCCCGAGGGGTGGCCTGATGGGATTCGCCCGGACCTGCTCCGTCGCGCTGGTCGGTGTCGAGGGCGTCGTCGTCGAGGTCCAGGCCGACCTGGAACCCGGCGTCGCGGCCTTCACCCTCGTCGGACTGCCCGACAAGAGCCTCATCGAGTCCCGCGAGCGGGTGCGGGCCGCGGTCGTGAACTCCGGCACCGAATGGCCGCAGAAAAAGCTCACCGTCGGCCTCAGCCCGGCCTCCGTGCCCAAAGGCGGCAGCGGCTTCGACCTGGCCGTGGCCTGCGCGGTCCTCGGCGCCGCCGAACGCCTCGACCCCCGCGAACTCACCGACCTGATGATGATCGGCGAACTGGGCCTGGACGGCCGGGTCCGGCCCGTACGCGGCGTGCTGCCCGCCGTACTGGCCGCCGCCGACGCCGGATACCGCCAGGTCGTCGTCCCGGAGCAGACCGCGGCCGAGGCCTCGCTGGTCCCCGGCATCTCCGTCCTCGGCGTCCGCAGCCTGCGCCAGCTCATCGCCGTCCTCGCCGACGAACCGGTACCCGACGAGGAAGATCCCCGCGAAGAAGGCCGCCCCGACCCGATGCTCGCCGGGCTGATGGTGCCCGGCACCAGCGTCAGCGCGGGCCTGCCCACCGGCGGCCACACCCCCGACCTCGCGGACGTCGCCGGCCAGCACAGCGCCCGCCGCGCCCTGGAAGTGGCCGCTGCCGGACGCCACCACATCTTCTTCAAAGGCCCGCCCGGCGCCGGCAAAACCATGCTCGCCGAACGCCTCCCAGGGCTGCTGCCACGACTGTCCCCCAAGGAGTCCCTGGAGGTCACCGCCGTCCACTCGGTGGCCGGCACCCTCCCACCGGGACAGCCGCTCCTCCATCGGCCGCCCTACTGCGCCCCGCACCACTCCGCGACGATGGCATCCCTCGTGGGCGGCGGCACCGGACTGCCGCGCCCCGGAGCCGTATCCCTGGCCCATCACGGCGTGCTGTTCGTGGACGAGGCCGCCGAATGCAGCCCACGCGTCCTGGACGCGCTGCGCCAGCCACTGGAATCCGGTCATGTCGTCGTCGCCCGCGCGGCAGGCATGATGCGCATGCCCGCCCGCTTCCTCCTCGCCCTCGCCGCCAACCCCTGCCCGTGCGGACGGCACGGCACGACCGGCGGCGGCTGTGAGTGCCGGCCGTCGTCCATCCGCCGCTACCGAGCCAGGCTCTCCGGGCCCCTGATGGACCGGGTGGACCTCCGGATCGCCGTCCAACCGGTCGCCCGCTCCGAACTGGTCGCCCTCGGCCGCGGCGCCGAAACCACCGCGGCCGTGGCCGAACGCGTCCACGCCGCCCGCGAGCGCGCCGCAGCCCGTCTCGCCGGCACTCCGTGGCGGACCAACAGCGAAGTACCCGGCCATGAGCTGCGCACCCGCTGGCAGGTCCACCCGGGCGCCCTGGCCCCGGCTGAACGCGACCTCGAATGCGGTCTGCTCACGGCCCGCGGCCTCGACCGAGTCCTCCGCGTCGCCTGGACCGCCGCCGACCTGTCCGGCCGCGACCGCCCCACCAGCGAAGACGTCAACTGGGCCCTGGAACTCCGCACGGGGGTACGCCGCGGCGCCCCAACAGCAGCGGGCGGGGGCGCAAGCAAGCGCACGACCGCGACGACCGCAGCGCCGTCGCAGGGGCAGGTGTGAGCGATGACCAGGACCGACGCATGGGGCTTCGCCGCGGGTGAACCCGTCCCTGCCCCGCAAGGCCGGAGCCAGGGGCCCGTTCCGATCGCCGGGTCGTGCCCCGCTCCGACCGCCGAGCCGGGCCCCACCCCACACGCGGCGACCGCCCCGCATCCTGCACAGCCGGTGGCAGCCGGCCGGCGGTCCGCCCGCTGCGAGGGACACGAACCACAGCGCGCCGCCCGCGCCGCCCTCACCCGCATCCTCGAACCGGGTGATGAAACCGCCGGCCGCTGGTTGCGCGAGATGGGCCCGGTGGCCCTCTGGCACACCCTCACCGACGACTCGGCGGACCTGCCCACGGGCACCACCCCCGCCAAGATCGCGGGCCTGCGATTACGGGCCGCCCGGGCCCGCCCCACCGCGGACCTCGATGCCATGACCGCGCTCGGCGGCCGGTTCCTCTGCCCCGGGGACGACGAATGGCCCGGCCAGCTCGACGACCTCGGGGACGCCCGCCCCATCGGCCTGTGGGTGCGCGGGACGGCCAACCTCAGGCTGTGGGCGCTGCGCTCCGTCGCCGTCGTCGGCGCCCGGGCCTGTACCGACTACGGCGCGCACCTCGCCACCACCCTCGGCGCCGGACTCGCCGACCGCGGCTGGGCCGTTGTCTCCGGAGCCGCATACGGCGTCGATGGCGCCGCTCATCGCGGCGCGCTGGCCGCGGACGGCGCAACCATCGCCGTCATGGCCTCCGGCGTCGACCACGCCTACCCCCGGGGCCATACCGAGTTGATCGGCAGGATCGCCGAACAGGGCTTGGTGATCGCCGAGTTACCGCCCGGCGACCACCCCACCCGCAGCCGCTTCATCCAGCGCAACCGCGTCATCGCCGCACTCACCAGAGGCACCGTCGTCGTGGAGGCCGAGCTGCGCAGCGGCTCACTGGTCACCGCCCGGCGAGCACTGGCCCTCGGCCGCTTCACGATGGGCGTGCCGGGCCCGGTCACCAGCAGTCTGTCCGCCGGGGTGCATCAACTCCTGCGCGGCGAGGCCGCGGTGGTCACCGACGCCGACGAGGTCATCGAACTCGTCGGCAGCATCGGTGACCTCGCTCCCGAGCGGCAGTGCCCGACCCGCATCCGCGACCTCCTGGATCCCGTCGCGACCCGTGTACTGGAGGCGCTGCCCGCGCGCGGCAGCACGGACACCGGCCATCTGGCGGAGGAAGCCGCCACGCCCCGTGAGGTCACACAGGGCAAGCTCTTCGAGCTGTTGTCCCTCGGATTCGTGCAAAAGTGCGGTGACCGCTGGGAGTTGACGCGACGCGCCGAGACGACTGACGGATCCCGGCGAGGCGGTCCTTGACCTGGGGCGAACGGGTGAAAGGGTGAGGGGAATGACCGCAGAGTCCAGGTTTGCCGTGCTTCGGGGCGCGGGTCCGATCCGTGGGGAGAAGGCGATGTGGCGCAGGGGAGGCACGAGGTCCCGCACACCGTGTCACCGCGTCCGCCCGCACGGCCCTCCGGGGGTCGCGTCCGGCTCCCTGTCCGGGTGTCGCCACGCCGTACGAGGTAACCCTGAGGTGCGGGCAGCGGAACGTATCTGCGCACGCCCGAACCTGCCGTCCTCGCGCACCGCGACGCTTCGGTCACGCTACGCTCACAGGCAATTCAACCCTCATGCATCCATCCACCCGCGTCTCGGCAGAACGGCTCAAGGCGACGAATGCCCCAGCACACCTCCGGGTCTGATCGTGCGGCTGTACCACCCGCCGCGCGCGGCAGCGTGCGCCCCGCCCCGCCCACCTCGCTCGACGAGCTGTGGCGCTCCTACAAGGCGTCGGGCGACGGGCGGCTGCGAGAACAGCTGATCCTGCACTACTCGCCGCTGGTCAAGTACGTCGCCGGCCGCGTCAGCGTCGGTCTGCCCCCCAACGTCGAACAGGCCGACTTCGTCTCCTCCGGAGTCTTCGGATTGATCGACGCCATCGAGAAGTTCGAACCCGAACGCGCCATCAAGTTCGAGACCTACGCCATCACCCGCATCCGCGGCGCAATGATCGACGAGCTACGCGCTCTGGACTGGATTCCGCGCTCCGTACGGCAGAAAGCCCGGGCCGTCGAACGGGCCTACGCCACCCTCGAAGCGCAGCTGCGCCGCACTCCGTCCGAGGCGGAGGTCGCCGAGGAGATGGGCATTGCGCTGGAGGAACTCCACGGTGTGTTCAGCCAGCTGTCCTTGGCGAACGTGGTCGCCCTGGAAGAGCTCCTGCACGTCGGCGGGGAGGGTGGCGAACGGCTGAGCCTGATGGACACCCTCGAGGACACGGCCGCCGAGAACCCCGTCGAGATCGCCGAGGACCGCGAGCTGCGGCGGCTGCTCGCACGCGCCATCAACACCCTCCCCGAGCGGGAGAAGACCGTGGTCACGCTCTACTACTACGAAGGGCTCACGCTCGCCGAGATCGGCAACGTCCTCGGCGTCACGGAGAGCAGGGTCAGTCAGATCCACACCAAGTCCGTACTCCAGCTCAGAGCGAAGCTCGCTGACGTCGGACGCTGAGTCACCCTCTGGACGCCCGGGGCTTTCCGCGCGCCGTGTCGCCATGCGGAGTGCCACACGGGGCGTGCCATCCGTAGAGTGGTGAGGTGCCCAGGATTCGAGCGGCCTCTGTGGCCGAGCACCGGACGATGCAGCGCGGCGCCCTCTTGGACGCTGCCCGCACCCTGCTGTCCGAAGGCGGAACGGAAGCACTGACCTTCCCCGCCCTCGCCGAGCGCACGGGCCTCGCGCGCTCTTCCGTGTACGAGTACTTCCGCTCGCGCGCCGCTGTCGTGGAAGAGCTGTGCGCCGTCGACTTCCCGGTCTGGGCCGCTGAGGTGGAGGCGGCGATGGAGCGCGTCGACACGCCCGAGGAGAAGGTCGAGGCATATGTGCGACGGCAGCTCGCCCTGGTCGGCGACCGGCGCCACCGCGCCGTCGTCGCCATTTCGGCCGGTGAGCTCGACGCCGGCGCCCGGGAGAAGATCCGCGCGGCGCACGGCGGACTGATCGCCATGATCGTCGAGGCGCTCGCCGCCCTCGGTCATGCACAGCCCCGACTCGCGGCCATGCTCCTCCAAGGAGTCGTCGACGCCGCGGTGCGCCGCATCGAACTCGGAGCCGCAGAAGACCCGGACGAGATCACGGAGGCGGCGGTCGCTATGGCCCTCCGCGGTGTCCGCGGCTGAGGGGGCCCTCCCCCCCCCGCCCCTCCCCACCCCACCTCCACCGCCCCAGCACACTCGTTGGCCCCGCAGCCCGCAGCCCGCAGCCCGCAGCCCGCAGCCCGCAGCCCGCAGCCCGCAGCCCGCAGCCCGCAGCCCGCAGCCCGCAGCCCGCAGCCCGCAGCCCGCG
>NZ_JBIBVF010000001.1:0-106844 GCF_043080045.1 Streptomyces sp. NPDC015125 | reverse complement strand
GCAGCCGGTCGGTCGTCGGCCTCGTCGTGCAGCGATGGCGCGCCTCGCTCTGCGGAGCTGCCTGTGCGGCAGGCCGGCACTCCGTGCGAAGTGCCACCGCGTCCATGCTCTGCTCCCGCTCCCGCTCCCGGATGTCAGGGCTGCGTTGCCATCACCCACCCACCGCCCCGCCGGAGGTCGGCCATTTTCCATCCGGCTGCCTCGGCACGTCCTGTTCGGCCTCGGGCGGCCCAGCCCGATGGAGCCGGCGGAGAGCCCAGAAGGCCGCTGCCACGAGTCCGGCTGCTCCCGCGAGGGCGGCTCCTGCCGGTGCCGGCGTTCGCAGCCGAGCTGCTGGTTTCGCCGGTACCGCTGAATGCGCCGGTTCCGCCGGTTCCGCCGGTTCCGCCGGTCCCGCATGCCGGGGGACCGTGCGGTCGCCCGCCGGTACGGGAACCCCGAAGACCGGCAGCAGCCGCGAGGGGCCGCCGCGGAGCATGCTGCGAGGCAGCAGGGACAACGGATCCAGGTAGTTCTTGCCGCGGCGCAGACCCCAGTGGAGGCATGGCGCCCGGCAGTGGAACGGGCCGCGCTGTAGGACGGCGACCGGCTGACCTGCGGTGACGCGCTGGCCCTTGTGGACCGTGGGCTGTACGGGTTCGTAGGTGGTGCGTAAGGGAGGGCGGCCCGAGCGGGATACCTCGATGGTCAGGACGCCACGGCCGGCGACGGTCCCGGCATACGCAACCCGGCCGGGTGCCGCTGCCCGCACCAGTGCGCCGGTGGGCGCACCCAGGTCCACACCCCGGTGCCCGGCCGCCCAGGGCGAAGGAGGCGGATCCCAGCCGCGTACCACCGCGGGCCCTATGCTCCCGGGCCTTCCCACCGGCCACGCTCGGTCCCCAGCAGCGGGGCCGGCCCGCGCGACTGCCTCGCGATGTGCCGCCGCTCCGGGACGTGCCACCGGCCCGCCATGGGGCATTTCCGGCACCTCCGGGGTGCGTGCTCCGCTCTGCGGTGGCCTCACTCCGTCGTCACGTGCCGCCCCCGCAGGCCCATCCGCCGCCTGCTCCACCCTGTGCTCCGTCCCGCGCTCCGCCCCCACGACCAAGGGCGGAGCGGCGGCAGCACTCGCCGGTACGGGAAACAGAGCGGTGAGCGCCGCTGTCGCGGCGGGGGCCAGGAGTGCTGCCAGAGCACGAGCCGGGAAGAAGCAGCCCGGCCCATATCCGGTCGGTTCTGCGTGCGGCGTCGGCGGTAAGGGCGACGACGGCCGGAAGCGTGGCCGGCGAGGGAGGGCCGGGGCAGGGAGAGGAGAGCGAGGCGGAGGAGAAGAAGGAGGCGGAGGAGGAGAAGACCGAGAAGGAGAGGGAGAGGGGAACAGGGGCGAGGAAGGGAATGGAGATGGGGCCGGGGACGGGGATGGGGCCGGAGACGGGAAGTGGCCCGGCGGGTGCTGTGGTCGGCTGCGTTCCGGCCCGAGCCACCTGGTGTGGGCCGTGCCTGGCCGCTCGCTGTCGGCCGGTCCGGGCTGGTGTCCGCGAGAGCGGCTGAAGGTGTGGCGGGGCGTGGCCGAGCCCGAGTGGTGTCCAGGGCTTCGTCGGGTGTCCGGTCGTGGGGTCGATTGCGGGTTCTGTTGCGGGTTCCGTCGCATGTCCCGACGGTGGCGCAGTCCGCCGCGGCGTGGGGATCTTGGTCTGAAGCTGTGGATCAGGGGGCGGTTGTGGACAACGGTGTCACCCGCTCGGGGATCGAAATGGTGTGTGTCGCCCGGTGCATCAGCCGTCCCGTACACTTCTGATGGCGATCCGGGTCACCGGATCGACTTCGCACGCCCCGCCGTCAGTGCACCAGTCCCTTTTCGGGCAGCACGACGGCCGCGCTCCTCGGTCCTCGGACGGCCCCGCAAGGTGCTTTCCCCGGCAGGCGCGTCGGGGCGTCAGGCACCGCGGCCGACCGGCCGCAGTGGAACCGAGCAAAACAAGGAGTACGGCCATGGCCGTCGTCACGATGCGGGAGCTGCTGGAGAGCGGCGTCCACTTCGGGCACCAGACCCGTCGCTGGAACCCGAAGATGAAGCGCTTCATCTTCACCGAGCGCAACGGCATCTACATCATCGACCTGCTCCAGTCGCTGTCGTACATCGACCGCGCCTACGAGTTCGTCAAGGAGACCGTCGCCCACGGCGGCTCGGTCATGTTCGTCGGCACGAAGAAGCAGGCCCAGGAGGCCATTGCCGAGCAGGCGACCCGCGTGGGCATGCCCTACGTGAACCAGCGCTGGCTCGGCGGCATGCTGACCAACTTCTCGACCGTCTACAAGCGCCTGCAGCGCCTGAAGGAGCTCGAGCAGATCGACTTCGAGGATGTGGCCGCCTCCGGCCTCACCAAGAAGGAGCTCCTGGTCCTCTCCCGCGAGAAGGCCAAGCTGGAGAAGACCCTCGGCGGTATCCGCGAGATGCAGAAGGTGCCCAGCGCCGTCTGGATCGTGGACACCAAGAAGGAGCACATTGCCGTCGGTGAGGCGCGCAAGCTCAACATCCCGGTCGTCGCGATCCTCGACACCAACTGCGACCCGGACGAGGTCGACTACAAGATCCCGGGCAACGACGACGCGATCCGCTCCGTCACCCTGCTCACCCGCGTGATCGCCGACGCCGTCGCCGAGGGCCTCATCGCCCGCTCCGGTGCCGCCACCGGCGACCAGAAGCCCGGCGAGAAGGCTGCTGCCGCCGAGCCGCTGGCCGAGTGGGAGCGCGACCTGCTCGAGGGCGAGAAGAAGGCTGACGACGAGGCCCCCAAGGCCGAGGAGAAGCCCGCCGAGGAGGCCGCCCCGGCCGCCGAGGCCCCCGCCGCCGAGGCTGAGGCCGAGGAGAAGCCGGCCGCGGACGCCGAGCAGGCCTGACCCGCAGCATCCGGCTGATGACGGCGGGGGAGGCGCCACAAGCGCCGCCCCCGCCGTCCACCCGTAGATCTTTCGACTTCGAGATTTCGAGAAGAGATTCACAGACCATGGCGAACTACACCGCCGCTGACGTCAAGAAGCTCCGCGAGCTCACCGGCGCCGGCATGATGGACTGCAAGAAGGCCCTGGACGAGGCCGAGGGCAACGTCGACAAGGCCGTCGAGGCGCTGCGCATCAAGGGCCAGAAGGGCGTCGCCAAGCGCGAGGGCCGCTCCGCCGAGAACGGCGCCGTGGTCTCCCTGATCGCCGACGACAACGCCTCCGGTGTCATCGTCGAGCTGAAGTGCGAGACGGACTTCGTCGCCAAGGGCGAGAAGTTCCAGGCCGTCGCCAACGAGATCGCCGCGCACATCGCGAAGACCTCTCCGGCCGACATCGAGGCCCTGCTCGCCTCCGAGATCGAGGCCGGCAAGACCGTCCAGGCGTTCGTCGACGAGGCCAACGCCACCCTGGGCGAGAAGATCGTCCTGGACCGCTTCGCGCAGTTCTCCGACGGCTACGTGTCGGTCTACATGCACCGCACCATGCCCGACCTGCCGCCGCAGATCGGTGTCCTTGTCGAGCTCGACAAGGAGAACGCCGAGGTCGCCAAGGGCGTCGCGCAGCACATCGCCGCGTTCGCCCCGAAGTACCTCTCCAAGGACGACGTCCCGGCCGAGGTCGTCGAGGCCGAGCGCCGCGTCGCCGAGGAGACCACGCGTGCGGAGGGCAAGCCCGAGGCTGCCCTGCCGAAGATCGTCGAGGGTCGCCTCAACGGCTTCTTCAAGGACGCGACGCTGCTCGGCCAGCCGTACGCGCTCGACAACAAGAAGTCCGTCGAGAAGGTCCTGCAGGAGGCCGGTGTCACCCTGAAGCGCTTCGCGCGCATCAAGGTCGGCATCTGAGCCTGTCGCGAAGGCAGCGAATGACCTGCGACCCCGCTAGGGTCGTAGGCAGTCGGCCGCTCAACGGCCGGCCGCAGATGTGACGAGGAGGCCATTGCCGCACAGGGATCTGAACCAGACCCACGGCAATGGCCTTCTTCGTATGTGCACGAGGAGAGCTCAATGATTCACGGTGCCGACGGCGCGCACGCAGACCATGCCGGCCACGGCGGCAGGCGACGCTTCCTGCTGAAGCTGTCGGGCGAAGCATTCGCCGGCGGCGGCGGACTGGGCGTCGACCCCGACGTCGTGCACGCGATGGCCCGCGAGATCGCCGCCGTGGTGCGCGACGGCTACGAGATCGCCATCGTGATCGGCGGCGGAAACTTCTTCCGCGGCGCCGAACTCCAGCAGCGCGGCATGGACCGGGCCCGCTCCGACTACATGGGCATGCTGGGCACGGTCATGAACTGCCTGGCCCTCCAGGACTTCCTGGAGAAGGAGGGCATCGACTCCCGCGTCCAGACGGCGATCACCATGGGCCAGGTTGCGGAGCCGTACATTCCGCTGCGTGCGGTGCGCCATCTGGAGAAGGGCCGGGTCGTCATCTTCGGCGCCGGCATGGGCATGCCGTACTTCTCCACCGACACCACCGCCGCCCAGCGCGCCCTGGAGATCGACGCCGAGGCCATGCTGATGGGCAAGAACGGGGTGGACGGGGTCTACGACTCCGACCCCAAGAAGAACCCCGACGCGGTGAAGTTCGACGCCCTCGAATACGGCGAGGTCATCACCCGGGACCTGAAGGTCGCCGACGCCACCGCCATCACGCTGTGCCGGGACAACAAGCTCCCGATCCTCGTCTTCGAGCTGCTCGCCGAGGGCAACATCGCGCGCGCCGTGAAGGGTGAGAAGATCGGCACGCTCGTCAGCGATCAGGGCACCCGGGCCTGACGGCCCCAACTGCCGTGATTCCGTACGGGCATCGGCCGGTACGGGCGGCAGCTCCCGGCCGGGGGAAGACCCCGGTACGGGGATGGACAACGGCCTGCCGGTCGGACACCGTGCAGGAGAAGACGCGCGGCAGGGGCGAGGCTCTGCTTCTTACCGAAAAGACCAGGAGCAAGTGGTGATCGAAGAGATCCTCCTCGAGGCCGAGGAGAAGATGGAGAAGGCCGTCGTGGTCGCCAAGGAGGACTTCGCCGCGATTCGCACCGGGCGTGCGCACCCGGCGATGTTCAACAAGATCGTGGCGGACTACTACGGTGCGATGACGCCGATCAACCAGCTGGCGTCGTTCTCGGTTCCCGAACCGCGGATGGCCGTGGTGACCCCGTTCGACAAGAGCGCGCTGCGCAACATCGAGCAGGCCATCCGCGACTCCGACCTCGGCGTCAACCCGAGCAACGACGGCAATATCATCCGGGTGACGTTCCCCGAGCTGACCGAGGAGCGCCGCAAGGAGTTCATCAAGGTCGCGAAGAACAAGGGCGAGGACGCGAAGATCTCGATCCGCAGCGTCCGCCGCAAGGCCAAGGAGACGCTCGACAAGCTCGTCAAGGACAAGGAAACCGGCGAGGACGAGGTGCGCCGCGCCGAGAAGGAGCTCGACGACACCACCGCGAAGTACGTCGCGCAGGTGGACGAGCTGCTCAAGCACAAGGAATCCGAGCTCCTCGAGGTCTGATGAACGAGTCTTCCTGGGGGGCCGCCCCGCCCGGCGCCGGACACTGGGCACCGCCCGACCACGGACCGGCCTCTTCGCTTCGCGGGGTGGCGCCCCCCGCCCCGGCGGGTCCCGTCCACGACTGGGGCGAGCCGGCCCGGACTCGGCCCATGGCCTTCGTGCCCGGGCCAGGCGGACACCAGGACGACGACCGGGAATACCGGGACATCCGGGATAGCCGGGATCACCTGGACGACCGGGGGGCTGCTCGACCGAGCGGCCCCCTGTTCCGCGACGAAAAGCCGCAGGAGCCCATGCCCACCTCTCTTTCCGGGTCCGACAGCTCGCCGGACTCAGAGAAGCCGAAGAAGAAGAGCGCGGGCCGCAATCTGCGCGCCGCGATAGGGGTCGGTATCGGCCTCGGCGCGATCATCGTTGCGTCGCTCTTCGTCTACAAGCCTGTCTTCATCGGCGTGATAGCGATCGCCGTCGTGGTGGGCCTGTGGGAGCTGACCTCGCGGCTGGCGGAGCGCAAGGACATCAAGGTGCCGCTGGTGCCGCTCGCGGTCGGTGGGACCGCCATGGTGGCCGCCGGATATATCCGCGGTGCCGAGGGCGCCTGGGTGGCGATGGCGCTCACCGCGCTGGCCGTCCTCGTCTGGCGGATGACCGAGGCACCCGAGAACTATCTGCGGGATGTCACCGCCGGTGTCTTCGCGGCGTTCTATGTGCCCTTCCTCGCGACGTTCGTGGCGCTGATGCTCGCGGCCGAGCCCGACGGGCCGGAGCGGGTGCTGACCTTCCTGATGCTGACGGTCGTCAGCGACACCGGCGCGTATGCGGTCGGCTGGCGGTTCGGCAGGCACAAGCTCGCACCGCGCATCAGCCCCGGCAAGACCCGTGAGGGGCTCGTCGGCGCGGTGCTCTTCGCGATGGTGGCCGGCGCACTGTGCATGGAATTCCTCATCGTGCACGGGGCCTGGTGGCAGGGCCTGGTGCTCGGCCTCGCGGTCGCGGCCAGCGCCACCCTCGGCGACCTCGGCGAATCCATGATCAAGCGCGATCTCGGCATCAAGGACATGGGCACCCTGCTCCCCGGCCACGGCGGGATCATGGACCGCCTCGACTCCCTGCTGCCGACGGCGCCCGTCGTGTGGCTGTTGTTCGTGGTCTTCGTGGGGTCCGGCTGACCGCACGGACTGTATGAGGGGGCTCCCGCACCGAGCGGGAGCCCCCTCTTCGCGTCTTTGCAGGTCTTCTTCCGCCACCGTCGGCCGGGTGCCGTACCGCCTTAAAATAGGCCTCACCCTCCGAAGCCGTTCAGGCGGTTTGCGGAACCCGACGCGACACGAACAAGGAGGTGGCGTGATCAAGAAGCGCTGTACCGCTGCCGGTGCTGCCTGACGGGGGACGGCGCCGACGTCAGTGAGGCTGGACCGACACCTACCGGCGGCACGTGGCGATGCCCGCGTGACAGTGGCCGGGACAAACCGACAAACCCGGTCGTGGTCCGGATTCAGGGCTGCGAGCACGCCCTGATGAAGCTGGAGCCGGAAGTAATCGCCCGCCCGAGAAGCGGGCGGTGAACCGCGTCCCTCCCCAGCCGAGCCTGAGACCCCTGAAAAGGGGGAGAGCCAACGGAACCCTGCGCCTCCGAGTTGAAGATCCCTTCGACTCGCTGAGGAGCAGCACATCAGCAGAACCACCGAGAACACCGGCTTCACGTGCAGCAACTGTGGTGAAGAGGTCGCACCCCTCGTCAACGGGAGCTACCGCAACCACTGCCCGCAGTGTCTGCATTCGCTTCATGTGGACGTCAGGCCCGGAGACCGTGCCGGCGACTGCCGGGCGTTGATGCGCCCGGTGGCCGTCGACCACCACTCCGCCAAGGGCTACATGATCGTCCACCGCTGCACCGGCTGCGGCGTCCGCCGTCGCAACCGCATGGCCGACGATCCCCACCAGGGCGACGACCTCGACCAGGTCCTCACCGTGATGCGCAGGGGGATCAGCCGTCACGAAGCAGGCCGGCACCCCCGGCCCTGACGGCTCATCCGACGCCTCGCGGCCCCCGCCTCGGCGGGGGCCGTCCGTCGGGGGAGCGGCTGCTGCCGCGATGTGGCGTGGCGCAGTGTGGGTGCTCCGCCGGGCATCCCGCCGTCGTGGCCGAGCGTGCGGATGCCCCGGACGTCGCGAGGGCTCAGAGCTTGGACAATTTGGCGTACGGAGTCATGATCCGTGCCTGCTGCGAACCGAAGTCGACAAGTACCGCGATCTCATCCTCGATACAGATCACGCGGCCGAGGCCGTACTCATCGTGTGTGACCCGGTCGCCCATCGCGAACTGCTTGGGAGGACGCGTGACCGGGGGCTTGAAGGGGCTGGACGGCAGATGGCGCCGGGCTACGGCAGGTTTTGTCATTACGAGCAGTATGCGCCTGGTGAGCGAGCTGCCCCCCAACCCGCCGGCTAACGCAACCAAGCCGAGATCTCTTCGGCGGCCACTGCTCACCCGGTTTCCCCGCCACACGGAGTGATCACAGTTGAGCGCCAAGGCCGAGGTCGAGCCGATGATCCGGCCGTCCCCGGGGCGTCCCCGGGTCGTCCCCGGGCCGTCCCCGGGCCGTGCGAGGCGGGCCGTCAAGGGCAGAAGGCCACCGTGGGTGATGGACCCCTCACCGCTCCGGCCTGGGGCTCCCTGGACGATCTGCCACACTGGACGCACCATGCCTGCACCCGGAGAACTTACTTTCGTCGCGCCGCGTGGGGCCAAGAAGCCTCCGCGGCACCTTGCCGATCTCACTCCCGTCGAGCGTCGCGAAGCGGTGGCCGCGATCGGGGAGAAGCCGTTTCGCGCCAAGCAGCTGTCGCAGCACTACTTCGCCCGCTATGCGCACGACCCGGCGCAGTGGACCGACATCCCGGCCGCGGCGCGCGAGAAGCTGGCGAGCGAGCTGCTGCCGGACCTGATGAAGGTCATGCGGCACATCTCGTGTGACGACGACACCACGCGCAAGACCCTGTGGAAGCTGCACGACGGCACGCTCGTCGAGTCCGTGCTGATGCGCTACCCGGACCGGGTCACCATGTGCATCTCCTCGCAGGCCGGGTGCGGAATGAACTGTCCGTTCTGCGCGACGGGGCAGGCGGGCCTGGACCGGAATCTGTCGACCGCCGAGATCGTGCACCAGATCGTCGACGGGATGCGAGCGCTGCGCGACGGCGAGGTGCCGGGCGGGCCGGCGCGGCTGTCCAACATCGTCTTCATGGGGATGGGCGAGCCGCTCGCCAACTACAAGCGGGTGGTCGGGGCGATCCGGCGGCTGACCGACCCCGAGCCCGACGGGCTGGGGCTTTCCCAGCGGGGCATCACCGTCTCGACGGTCGGGCTGGTGCCGGCGATGCTGCGGTTCGCCGACGAAGGATTCAAGTGCCGGCTGGCGGTGTCGCTGCATGCGCCCGATGACGAGCTGCGCGACACCCTGGTGCCCGTCAACACGCGCTGGAAGGTGCGTGAGGTGCTGGACGCGGCGTGGGAGTACGCGGAGAAGTCCGGGCGCCGGATTTCGATCGAGTACGCGCTGATCCGGGACATCAACGACCAGGCGTGGCGCGGTGACCTGCTGGGACGGCTGCTGAAGGGCAAGCGCGTCCATGTGAACCTCATTCCGCTGAATCCGACGCCCGGTTCGAAGTGGACCGCCTCGCGTCCCGAGGACGAGCGGGCGTTCGTCCAGGCCATCGAGGCACACGGTGTGCCGGTGACCGTCCGCGACACCCGCGGCCAGGAGATCGACGGCGCCTGCGGGCAGCTCGCGGCCTCGGAACGTTGACCGCCCGCTGGTACTGTGTGATCGAACAAATGCACCATCCGACAGGGGAGCGCCACAGCGCTGAGAGTGCGGAAGCGTCGTAGACCTACGGCGCCCGCAGACCCTTGAACCTCGCCCGGGTCATTCCGGGTAGGAAGTTCGGTCGTCACTCATGCTGTTGCGCCCCGCCCCGAGTCCCCTCCGTACGTCTTCGGACGCCGGGAGCCGTGGACACCGGGCGGGGCCGCGTCTCTTCCTGGCCAGCCAGGAGGAAATCAGTGAGCACCACGAGCAGAATCACCGCCACGGCGGTCGCCGCCGCGGTCGGCATGTCCGCGCTGGCCGCATGCGGTGCCCCGGGCGGCGGGGGTGCGGACGCCAAGACCGTCACGCTCGTCAGCCATGACTCGTTCAACGTCTCCAAGTCCGTCCTGAGCGCCTTCGAGAAGGAGAGCGGCTACCAGGTCAGGATCCTCAAGGGCGGGGATGCCGGGAAGGCCGTCAACCAGGCGATCCTGTCCAAGGGCAATCCGCAGGGCGATGTGTTCTTCGGCATCGACAACACGCTGCTCTCGCGCGGTCTGCACGAGGGAGTCTTCAGCCCGTACCGGGCCAAGGGGCTGGCGGACGTTCCGGCCGGGCTGCAGCTCGACAAGGGCGAGCACCGCGTCACCCCGCTCGACTACGGCGACATCTGCGTCAACTACGACCGCGGGTACTTCGCCCGCCACAAGACCGCGCCGCCGAAGAGCTTCGATGATCTGCTGAAGCCCCGGTACAAGGGCATGCTCGTGACGGAGAATTCCGCCACGTCCTCCCCGGGGCTCGCCTTCCAGCTCGGCACCATCGCGAAGTACGGGCAGGACGGCTGGCAGAGCTACTGGAAGAAGCTCAAGGCCAACGGCGTCGAGGTCGTCGACGGCTGGGAACAGGCCTACAACGACCGGTTCTCGGGCTCCGCGGCCGGCCAGGGCAAGGGCGACAAGCCGCTGGTGGTCTCCTACGCCTCCAGCCCGCCGGCCGAGGTGCTGGGCAAGAAGCCCGCGCCCAAGGAGGCGCCGACCGGGGTCGCGACGGGCACCTGCTTCCGCCAGATCGAATTCGGCGGCCTGCTCAAGGGAGCGAAGAACGAGAAGGGCGGTAAGGCGCTGCTGGACTTTTTGCTGAGCAAGAAGTTCCAGGAGGACGTACCGCTGCAGATGTTCGTCAACCCGGCACGCGAGGACGCCAAGGTGCCGGAGCTGTTCACCAAGTACGGCACGACGATCGGCAAGCCCACGACGCTGCCTCCCGAGACGATCACCAAGAACCGCGAACAGTGGATCAAGCAGTGGTCCTCGCTCGTTCTGAAGTAGTCCGCAGCCGGCGCCCGCGGCCCGTGCGGGGAACGGCGGCGCGGCTCGGCCTGATGGCGGTGCCGCTCGCCTTCTTCGCGCTGTTCTTCGCCTATCCGGTCGTGGCGATCGTCGGGCGGGGGCTGAAGGACGGCGGACAGTGGCAATTCGGCCGGTTCGGGACCGTGCTGAGCGACCCGGACGTCGTGCATGTGCTGTGGTTCACCGTCTGGCAGGCGGCGGCCTCGACCGGGCTGACGCTGCTGATCGCGCTGCCCGGTGCGTATGTCTTCGCGCGTTTCGACTTCCCGGGCAAACAGCTGCTGCGGGCGGTGGTGGCGGTGCCGTTCGTGCTGCCCACCGTCGTCGTCGGCTCGGCCTTCCTGGCGCTGGCCGGGCGGGGCGGACTGCTGGACGAGCTGTGGGGCCTGCGCCTGGACACCTCGGTGTGGGCGATCCTGCTCGCGCATGTGTTCTTCAACTACGCCGTGGTCGTCCGGACCGTCGGCGGACTCTGGGCCCAGCTCGACCCGCGTCAGGAAGAGGCGGCGCGGATGCTGGGGGCCGGACGGTTCGCGGCCTGGCGGAGGGTGACCCTGCCGGCCCTGGGGCCCGCCGTCGCGGCCGCCGCGCTGATGGTCTTCCTCTTCACCTTCACCTCCTTCGGGGTGGTGCAGATTCTGGGCGGGCCCACCTTCGCGACGCTGGAGGTGGAGATCTACCGGCAGACCGCGGAGTTCCTGGATCTGCCGACGGCCGCCGTCCTCACCATGGTCCAATTCGCGGCGGTGCTGGGCGTGCTGGCGTTGCATGCCTGGACGGTGCGCCGCCGGGAAACCGCCCTGCGGCTCGTGCCGGCCTCACAGACCGCACACCGGCCGCGCGGCCGCGGGCAGTGGACGCTGCTGTGGGGGACGCTCGCCGTCATCACCGTCCTGCTCCTCGTGCCGCTCCTGGTGCTCGTGGAGCGGTCGTTCGCCGGACCGGACGGCTATGGAGCGGTGTTCTACACCTCGCTGCGGTCGGCCGCGAGCGCCGACAGCACCTTCGCCGTCGCGCCCCTCGACGCGCTGTGGAACTCCCTCGCCTACGGGGCCGCCGCCACGGCGATCGCGCTGGTGGTGGGCGGACTGGCGGCCGCCGCGCTGACCCTCCCCCGGCTCCGCAGGGGCCCGTCCGGGCGGACGCCCCTGGCCAGCCGGTTCGTCCGGGGCTTCGACGCCCTGCTGATGCTGCCCCTCGGGGTGTCCGCGGTGACCGTCGGCTTCGGATTTCTGATCAGTCTCGACACGCCTCCCCTCGACCTGCGCGCCTCGTGGTGGCTGGTGCCGCTCGCTCAGGCGCTGGTGGGGGTGCCGTTCGTGGTGCGGACGATGCTGCCGGTCCTGCGGGCGGTCGACGGCCGGCTGCGGGAGGCGGCCGCCGTGCTCGGCGCCTCGCCGTGGCGGGTGTGGCGCGAGGTCGACCTGCCGATGGTGCGGCGGGCCCTGCTGATCGCCGCGGGCTTCGCCTTCGCCGTCTCGCTCGGTGAGTTCGGCGCGACGGTCTTCATCGCGCGGCCGGACCAGCCGACGCTGCCGGTCGCCGTGGCACGCCTGCTGGGACGTGCGGGAGAGCTCAACTACGGGCAGGCGATGGCCCTGTCGACCCTCTTGATGGTGGTGTGCGCCGGTGCCCTGCTGGTATTGGAGCGCCTGCGCCCCCTCGACCACTCCGGGGAGTTCTAGATGACGACAGGGGCCGGGACCACGGCGCAGGAGCTGCTGCGGCTGGGCGGGGTGACCGTCCGCTTCGGCACGGCGGGGCGCCCCGCCCTGGACGCGGTGGACCTGGACGTCGCCGCGCACGAAATCGTGTGCGTCCTGGGGCCGAGCGGCAGCGGCAAGTCCACCCTGCTGAGGGTGGTCGCCGGGCTCCAACAAGCCGACGCGGGACAGGTGTTGCTGGAGGGGCGGGAGCAGTCCGGCGTGCCGGCCCACCGGCGCGGGGTCGGCCTGATGTTCCAGGACCACCAGCTCTTCCCGCAGCACGACGTCGAGGGGAATGTCGCCTTCGGGCTGCGGATGCGGCGTTCCGCACGCGCCGAGCGGGAGCGTACGGTCGCCGAACTGCTGGACCTCGTCGGACTGCCGGGCGCCCAGCGGCGCGCCGTGGCCTCCCTGTCCGGCGGTGAACAGCAGCGGGTCGCGCTGGCCCGTGCGCTGGCCCCCCGCCCCCGCCTGCTGATGCTGGACGAGCCCCTCGGCCAGCTCGACCGCGGGCTGCGCGAACGGCTGGTCGTCGAGCTCCGCCGCCTCTTCCGGGAACTGGGGACCACCGTGCTGGCGGTCACCCACGACCAGGGCGAGGCCTTTGCGCTCGCCGACCGGGTCGTGGTGATGCAGGACGGCCGGATCGCACAGACCGGCACCCCGCTGGAGGTCTGGCAGCGCCCCGCCACCGAGTTCGTCGCCCGCTTCCTCGGCTTCGACAATGTGGTCGCGGCGACGGTGCAGGGCGAGGCCGCCGCCACCCCCTGGGGCAAGGTGCCGGTCCCGGACGGTACGGCGGACGGGCCGTGCCGCCTGCTCGTACGCCCGGCCGGGGTACGGCCGACCGCCGCCCCCGAGGGCCTGCCCTGTACGGTCACGGGCCGTACCTTCCGCGGCACCCATGTCGCGCTGCTGCTCCAGCCGGCCGCCGGACCGCAGGTGGAGGCGGCCTGCGCACTGCGGGAGGCGCCGGAGGTGGGCGAGCGGGTGGGCATCTCCTTCGCGGCCCAGGACGTGGTGGTGCTGGGCGCGCCGGATGCGGCCGGCTGATCACCGCGGATACGGCGGGCTGATCACCTCGGATGCGGCGTGCTGATCATGCCGGAGCCGACCGGCCGAGCACGCCGGATACCGCGGGCCGGTCACGCGGAGAGAGCCTCCGGGCTCCGGGCTCCGGGGGGCGCGGGGCGCGGTGGCTCAGCGTGCCGCCACCTCCGTCTTCGTCTGACCCGCCGTCGGTGCGCCGGACTCGTCCCCCGGCTCCGGTTCGCCGAACCAGGCGACCGCGACGGCGCCCGCCACGGCCACCACGAACCCCAGGACGGCGACCCAGGCGAAGCCCGGACGCGAGGAGTCGCCCAGCCACAGCACCCCGAGAATGCCCGGGACCACCGTCTCGCCCACCACCAGCGCCGCCGTGGCGCCGTTCACCGAGCCGATCTGCAGGGCGACGGTGTGCAGGTACATGCCCCCGATTCCGGCCACGAGAATCGCGTACAGGGCGGGGTCGCCGAGCAGCGACGGCAGATGGAAGGGGTCCACGCCGTTCAGCACGCGTACGCCGACCCCGAGCGCCCCGAAGCCCAGGCCGGAGAGCAGGCCCGCGAGGATCGCGGCCCGTCCACCGAGCAGCCGTACGATCAGGGTGCCGCCAAGGATGAGTACGACGGAAGCGGCGAGCAGCCACCAGTGGGCGGCGATCGGTGTGTGGCCGCTGCCTTCCGGCCCGGCGGCCGTGGCCAGCAGCACCAATGCCCCGCACACCACGCCGATGGAGCTCCACTCGGCCCGGGAGAGCCGGATACCGAGGAGCTTGATGCTCAGCACGGCCGTGATCACCAGATTGGCGCTGATCACGGTCTGGGAGAGGAACAGCGGCAGCAGCCGGGCGGCCAGCGCGCCGAGCCCGAACCCTATGAAGTCCAGCACCGTGCCGACCATGAACTCCCAGGTCACGGCCGCCTTCGCGGTCGACGACAGGCTGGGGCCGCCGTGCTGGGTGACACCGGTGGCGGAGGCCTCGGCCGCCTCCCGGCGGGCGGATTTGCGGGAGCCCACCGCCTGTAGGACCGATCCCGTGCCGTAGCAGACCGACGCCGCCACGGCCGTGAGAAGACCGATGATCACCAAGAGCTCCGTTCGCCCGCTGTCTCAAACCGTCTGTTACGTGGACCAGCTGTTGCGTGCCCGGCCTGGCAGACGCGCATTTCGGGACGGGAGTTGCCTCGCCGGGCGAACCCGTGATCCGGCCGGCCGGGGGGAGGCAGCACCGGCGCCGGGCGCCCGGCGCCCGGGGCCTTGGCACGGCGCGGCGGGGCGCAGGCGAGGGGCCGCCGGTCGGTCAGGAGACGACCCCGGACCGGAGGCGGGACAGCGCCTCCGGAGCGTCGTCCACCGAATCGACCAGGGCGATCCTGGCCGCCATGGGGCGGTCCGCCGCGAGTGCCTGGAGCAGGGGCCAGGTGGGGAGCCTCTCGGTCCAGTGCTCGCGGTTCACCAGCACCATCGGGGTCGGCTCGCCCCGCGACCCGTAGTAGTTGGGCGTCGCGTTGTCGAAGATCTCCTGTACGGTCCCGGCCGCGCCCGGAAGGAAGACGACGCCCGCATTGGAGCGCGCCAGCAGGCCGTCCTCGCGCACCGCGTTGACGAAGTACTTCGCTATGTGGGACGCGAAGACGTTCGGCGGCTCATGCCCGTAGAACCAGGTGGGGATGCCGGCCGAGGCCCCGCCGCCCGGCCAACTGCGCCGGAGGTCGAAGGCGGCCCGGGCCCATTCGGTGATCGACTCGGTGAAGTGCGGTGCCTTGGCGAGACGTTCCAGCGCCGCGTCGAGCATGCCGTCCTCGAAGGGCGCGGCGTACGCCCCGAGGTTCGCCGCCTCCATCGCGCCGGGGCCGCCACCCGTCGCGACGGTCAGGCCGTCCCGGGTGAGCCGGCGGCCGAGCCGGGCCGCGCCCGCGTAGTCCGCACCGTCGCGCCGCAGGGCGTGGCCGCCCATGATGCCCACCACCCGGGCACCGGCGAGGTGTTCGTCGAGGGCGTCCGAGACGGCGTCGTCGTGGATGCTGCGCAGCATCGAGGCGAAGATGTCGCCGTCCGACTTGGTCTCCTGGTACCAGCGGTAGGCGCGGGCGTCCGGGGTGGCGTCGTAGCCGGCCTCGGCCAGTTGCGCGAAGAGTTCGTCCGGGCCGTACAGGCTGCCACGGTAGGGATCGAACGGCAGGTCCGGTACGGGCGGGAAGACCAGGGAGCCACCGGCCCGTATCTTGGCGGCGGCGTCCGGCTCCATGACGCAGCCGAGGAACACCGACTCCGTGGTGTCCGTGCCGAGCAGCGCGAACGTACGGTCCGTCAGATCGACCGACTGGACGCGGTGTCCGGCGAGGCTGCCGGCGGCGACCACCCGGTCGAACTCCGCCAGGGATTCGATTTCGTGGTCGTGGTTGTCGTCGTGGGCCGGGAAGCGGCGGGATGCTGAGGGCTCGGGATTCGACTGCACGTCGGTCATGTTAGGACCGCGGTGTTGCCACCAGGGGGGAGGGGGCCGAGGTGCCCGTCCGCCGTCGCCGTGCCGTGTGCGGCGTGCAGGGGGGGGCGGGGCGGGAGCCGTCGCGCCCTTCGGTGCGCCGGCCTCCCCCGCCCCGTCCACCCCCTCAATGCACCAGCGGAAGCGTGGCCATCTCTGCGACGGTCCAGGTCAGGGGAGCCAGGACGACCAGCAGCGCCAGGGCGCGCAGGGCCGCGGCCCGGTGGAGGACGGAGGCCGAGGCGCCCAGGCGGCGGAGGGCGGCCGTGGTGTGGGCGCGGGCCGAGCGGGACTCCAGTGCGGCGGTGAGCGCGCTGGCGGTGACGCAGGCGAGGACGACCGCCGCGCCGACGGCGGTGAGCGGTCCGAAAGGACGGGCGGGCGAGGCTTCGTACACCTTCAGGGCGGCGTACGCGGCGGAGCCGACCGCGCACAGGACGCCGAGCGGGCGCCCGAGGCGGTGTGACTCCTCCTGCAGCACCCGCCCGGACAGCAGGCGCAGTGCGCCGGGCCGGCCGGCGCACAGCAGCCGGCCGCACAGATGCACCAGACCCGGGCCGGCCAGCACCAGGCCGAAGGCCGACAGCGCCCAGCCGGCCAGGACTCCCGGCGGGCTGCCGATCAGCCGGCCGGGGAGGGGCAGCAGTCCGCTGTGGGCGCCGGGAGCGCGGCTGGTGTACGCCTCGATGGCCAGGCCGGCGGCGGCCAGGGCAATGCCCCAGGGGAGACCGGAGGGCGGGGCGATCCTGGGGCGGCACCCGTCCTCGGGGGCGCCGGCCTCGTGGCGGGGGCGCAGGGCGACGGCCGTGGCCGCCGCGGCGGTCAGCGGAACGGTGGCCAGCAGCATGAGGGCGCCGACGAGCGGTACCGGATGGCCGGCGCCCAGCAGGTCGGCGTCGAAGCGGACAGCGGACGGGCCGCCGAGGTCGCCGCGGAGGCGCAGGAAGACCAGCAGCGCGAGGAGGACACCGAGCACACAGGTCAGCGTGGTGGAGACCGTGGCGAGGAGGGTGAGACGGAGCGGGCCCAGACCGGCGGCGGTCATACCGCGCTGGAGGCGGGCGGCGGGATCCGTCCGGGCCGTGGACACCGCGAACTGGGCCGTGGCGGCGAGCGGGGCCGTGCACCACAGCAGGCGTACCAGTGACTCGTCGGCCGCGGACGGGTGGCCGGCGGCATGGCCGACGGTGGAGAGCAGCAGGAAGCCGGTGCCGGCCGCCGCGACGGCGACACAGAGGCGGCGCAGCAGGACGAGGGGGTGAGAGCCGCGGGCTAGACGGAGAGCGAGCACGCTGCCCTGCTTTCCTCATCGGAGGAACCGGCGGCCGCGGGCGCGGCGTTCGACGGGCGGCCGTCGAGGAGCGCCACGGACCGGTCGGCGAGCGTGGCGACCTCGGGGTCGTGGGTCGCCAGGACGACGGTGATCTGGTGGGAGCGGGCCGCGGTGGTCAGGGTGCGCAGCACCTGGGTGCCGTCGGAGCGGTGCAGGGGGGCGGTCGGCTCGTCGGCGAACAGCACCTGGGGGGTGGTGGCGAGCGCGCGGGCGATGGCGATGCGCTGGCGCTGGGACTGGTCGAGCCGCGCGGGACGGCGGTTCGCGCACATGCCGACGTCGAGGCGGTCCAGCCATTCGACGGCGGTGTGCTTGGCGGAGCGGGTGCCGGTGCCGCGGAGGAGGAGGGGGAGGGCGGCGTTCTCCCAGGCGGTGAGTTCGGGGACGAGCTGCGGTTCGGTGTCGATCCAGCCGAACCGGTCCAGACGCAGCCGTTCGCGGCTGGGGGAGGAGAGGGTGTGCACGGGGGCGCTGTTGAACCAGACCTCGCCCTCGGACGGGACGAGTTGACCGGAGAGACATTTCAGAAGGGTGGTCTTGCCACTGCCACGCGGGCCGGTGACGGCGAGGATCTCGCCTTCGCGGACGCCGACGGAGACTCCGGCGAGGGCCGAGGTGCCGCCGTGCGTGTGGTGCAGGCCGCGGGCCCAGAGAACGTCGTTGTCAGGCGGGGCCACCATCTGCGCACCTCTTGTTGTAGGCGTCGGATCGTTCCCCCGACCGGGTGAACGACCATGGAGGGTATCGGTCACCAGCACGGTAAGGACTGGTGACCCCCGGTATTCGACGCTTGGCAGCACAACGGCCCAGATTCACTCGTATGGCTTGAAGTGAGTGAATCTGAGCCGCTGGATGTTCAGTTGTGCATGGCCGCACCGGATGGTGCGCCGGGGATCAGAGCTTGGTCCAGGCCTCGGTGAGGACGGAGCGCAGGATCTGCTCGATCTCGTCGAAGACCGGCTGGTCGGCGATCAGCGGCGGGGCCAGCTGGATGACCGGGTCGCCACGGTCGTCGGCGCGGCAGTAGAGACCGTTGTCGTACAGCGCCTTGGAGAGGAAGCCGTACAGGACGCGCTCGGTCTCCTCGTCGTTGAAGGACTCCTTGGTGACCTTGTCCTTGACGAGCTCGATGCCGTAGAAGAAGCCGTTGCCGCGGACGTCGCCGACGATCGGCAGGTCGTGCAGCTTCTGCAGGGTGCTCAGGAAGTTGCCCTCGTTGTCGAGGACGTGCTGGTTGAGGCCCTCGCGCTCGAAGATGTCGAGGTTGGCGACGCCGACGGCCGCGGAGACCGGGTGGCCGCCGAAGGTGTAGCCGTGCAGGAAGGTGTTGTCGCCCTTGTAGAACGGCTCGGACAGGCGGTCGGAGATGATGCAGGCGCCGATCGGGGAGTAGCCCGAGGTCATGCCCTTGGCACAGGTGATCATGTCCGGGACGTAGCCGAACTTGTCGCAGCCGAACATGGTGCCGAGGCGGCCGAAGGCGCAGATGACCTCGTCGGAGACGAGCAGTACGTCGTACTGGTCGCAGATCTCGCGGACCCGCCGGAAGTAGCCGGGGGGCGGCGGGAAGCAGCCGCCGGCGTTCTGCACCGGCTCCAGGAAGACCGCGGCGACGGTCTCGGGGCCCTCGAAGAGGATCTGCTGCTCGATCTGGTCGGCGGCCCAGCGGCCGAAGGCCTCGGGGTCCTCGCCGTGGATCGGGGCGCGGTAGATGTTGGTGTTCGGCACCTTGTGCGCGCCGGGGACCAGCGGCTCGAAGGGGGCCTTCAGGCCGGGCAGACCGGTGATGGACAGGGCGCCCTGCGGGGTGCCGTGGTAGGCCACCGCGCGGGATATCACCTTGTGCTTCATCGGCTTGCCGGTGAGCTTGAAGTACTGCTTGGCCAGCTTCCAGGCGGTCTCGACGGCCTCGCCGCCACCGGTGGTGAAGAAGACCTTGTTGAGGTCGCCCGGGGCGTGGTGGGCCAGGCGCTCGGCAAGCTCCACGGCCTTGGGGTGGGCATAGGACCACACGGGGAAGAAGGCCAGCTCCTGCGCCTGCTTGTAGGCGGTCTCGGCGAGCTCGACCCGGCCGTGGCCGGCGTTGACCACGAAGAGGCCGGCCAGGCCGTCGATGTAGCGCTTGCCCTTGTCGTCGTAGATGTTGGTGCCCTCACCGCGCACGATCGTGGGCACGGGGGCATTCTCGTACGACGACATGCGGGTGAAGTGCATCCACAGGTGGTCGTAGGCCGTCTTGGAGAGGTCGCCGCTCATCGTTATCTCGTTCCCCAGGTGTAGGTCTGCTTCCGGAGCTTGAGGTACACGAAGCTCTCGGTGGTCCGGACGCCGGGAAGCGTGCGGATCCGCTTGTTGATCATTTCCAGAAGGTGGTCGTCGTCCTCGCAGACGATCTCGATGAGGAGATCGAAGGAGCCTGCCGTCATGACGACGTACTCGACCTCTTCCATGGTCGTCAGGGCGTCGGCCACGGGGTCGAGGTCACCTTCGACGTTGATGCCGACCATTGCCTGCCGACGGAAACCGACCGTGAGGGGGTCGGTGACCGCGACGATCTGCATCACGCCCTGGTCGAGCAGTTTCTGTACGCGCTGGCGTACCGCCGCCTCGGACAGGCCGACGGCCTTGCCGATCGCGGCGTACGGACGGCGCCCGTCCTCCTGGAGCTGCTCGATGATCGCCAGGGAGACGGAGTCGATCGACGGGGTTCCGGTTCTGTCATGACTGTTTCGAGAGGCCGCCACGCCGTTCACTGTGCACGAGCCTCGTCTGTCGTGCAACCCCCGGACGATGAAATTAGTCGTGTCGCGATCGAAATTTCACTGATTCCGTTGTTCCTGAGTGGCGGGTGTGTCGAAAACGTGGGTTCCATGGCTAGGCTGGAGCCACATCACCGGATATCTGACTGAAGGGGGCGCACAGTGACCACCGCACTGCGTCGTCTGCGCAACTACATCGACGGGGAGTTCCGGGACGCCGCCGACGGGCGGACCACGGAGGTGGTCAACCCCGCGACGGGTGAGGCGTACGCCACCGCCCCGCTCTCGGCCGCCGCCGACGTGGACGCGGCGATGGCTGCCGCCGAGGCCGCCTTCCCCGCCTGGCGCGACCTGATCCCGGCCGAGCGCCAGAAGGTCCTGCTCAAGATCGCCGACCGCTTCGAGGAGCGGGCGGAGGAGCTGATCGCCGCCGAGTCCGAGAACTGCGGCAAGCCGATCGCGCTCGTACGCTCCGAGGAAATCCCGCCGATGGTGGACCAGATCCGCTTCTTCGCGGGTGCCGCCCGGATGCTGGAGGGCCGCGCGTCCGGCGAGTACATGGAGGGCTTCACCTCCATCATCCGCCGCGAGCCGGTCGGCGTCTGCGCCCAGGTGGCGCCGTGGAACTACCCGATGATGATGGCCGTGTGGAAGTTCGCCCCGGCGCTGGCCGCGGGCAACACCGTCGTCATCAAGCCCTCCGACACCACCCCGGCCTCCACGGTGCTGATCGCCGACATCATCGGCAGCGTGCTGGACGAACTGGGCCACTCCCGCGGCGTGTTCAACGTCATCTGCGGTGACCGCGAGACCGGCCGGCTGATGGTCGAGCACAAGGTTCCCGCGATGGCCTCGATCACCGGCTCGGTGCGGGCCGGTATGCAGGTCGCCGAGTCCGCGGCGAAGGACCTCAAGCGGGTCCACCTGGAGCTGGGCGGCAAGGCGCCGGTCGTCGTCTTCGAGGACACCGACATCGCCAAGGCCGTCGAGGACATCTCGGTGGCCGGCTACTTCAACGCCGGCCAGGACTGTACGGCCGCCACCCGCGTCCTCGTCCAGGAGTCCATCCACGACGAGTTCGTCGCCGCGCTGGCCAAGGCCGCCGCGGAGACCAAGACCGGCGCGGTCGACGACGAGGACGTGCTCTACGGCCCGCTGAACAACGCCAACCAGCTGCGGCAGGTCAAGGGCTTCATCGAGCGGCTGCCCGCGCACGCCAAGATCGAGGCGGGCGGCGAACAGGTCGGCGACAAGGGCTACTTCTTCGCCCCGACCGTCGTCTCCGGCCTCAAGCAGGACGACGAGATCGTCCAGCAGGAGGTCTTCGGCCCGGTCATCACCGTCCAGTCCTTCAGCGACGAGAAGCAGGCCGTCGAGTGGGCCAACGGCGTCGAGTACGCGCTCGCGTCCTCGGTGTGGACCAAGGACCACGCCCGCGCCATGCGGATGTCCAAGACCCTCGACTTCGGCTGTGTGTGGATCAACACCCACATCCCGCTGGTCGCCGAGATGCCGCACGGCGGATTCAAGAAGTCCGGCTACGGCAAGGACCTTTCGGCGTACGGCTTCGACGACTACACCCGGATCAAGCACGTGATGACCTCGCTGGACGGCTGAGCCGGGCGGCCGGGCCGGTCCGGCCCGACCGATCCGGGGATCTTCACCGTCGGGCGGCGCGGAACGCTCGACACACCGTCGCGGGCGGAGGCCCGGCAATGGACGCTCTGTCTCTTGCCGCCTCCGCCCGTGGCACGTGAGAGTGCACGCCATGGCTGATCTTTCGCGGCGTGCGCTGCTCCGGGGTATGGGCGGAATGGGTGTGACGGGGGCGCTGGCCGCCATGACCGGCTGCGGGGTGCCGCCCGCGTACGTCAAGGAGGCGGACCGCGGGGGAGCGGACCGGTCGGCGCGGGACCACAAGCTCGTCTTCGCCAACTGGCCGCTCTACATCGACGTGGACGACCACGACAAGCAGCGCCGGCCCACCCTCGACGCCTTCGAGCGGCGTACCGGGATCTCCGTGACGTACACCGAGGAGATCAACGACAACGACGAGTTCTTCGGCAAGATCAGCCCCGCGCTGATGAACCACCAGAGCACCGGCCGGGACCTGATCGTCATCAGCGACTGGATGTGCGCCCGGTTCGTACGGCTGGGGTGGGTCCAGAAGATGGACCGGGCGGCCCAGCCGCATGTCGCCGCGCATCTCGATCCGCTGCTGCGCACCCCGCACTTCGACCCGGGCCGTACGCACTCCGTGCCCTGGCAGTCCGGGATCACCGGCATCGCCTACAACCGCAAGAAGCTCGGCCGGGAGATCAAGCACACCTCCGACCTGTGGAAGGACGATCTGCGCGGCCGGGTCACCCTGCTCTCCGGGCTCGACGAGTCGTTCGCGCTGCTGATGCAGGGCGACGGGGTGGACATCACCCGCTGGAAGGCCGATGACTTCTACCGGATGACCGACCGCATACGCCGCCTGGTGAGCCGGGGCCACATCAGGCGGTTCACCGGCAACGACTACATCAAGGACCTGGACTCCGGGGATGTGCTCGCCGCGCAGGCCTACTCGGGCGATGTGATCCAGCTCCAGGCGGACAACCCGGACATCGAGTTCGTGGTGCCGCAGGAGGGCGCCGAACTCTGGGCGGAGAGCCTGCTGATCCCCAACCTCGCGGAGCACAAGCGCAATGCCGAGCGGCTGATCGACCACTACTACCGGCCGGAGGTCGCCGCGGAGCTGGCCGCCTGGGTCAACTACGTCTGTCCCGTACCGGCCGCGCGCGAGGTGCTGGCCTCGTCCAAGGACAAGGAGCGCGCCGCCCTCGCCGAGGATCCGCTGATCTTCCCCGATGACGCGATGCGCAAGCGGCTGGCCATCGCCCGCGACATCACGTCCAAGGAGCGGACCGCATTCGCCAAGGAGTGGAACGCGATCGTGGGGTTGTAGGGGAGGGGCGGCGGCCCTCGTGCCGCACGCCGCCCGCTGTCCCTCGCGGGCCCCGGTGCGGGCGGGCGACGAGGCGACGGCGGGCGGTCACGACCCGGCGGCCGTCGCGGCTACCCGCGCCACACCGCCGTGTAGCTGTCGATCTCGGCCGTCAGCCGCTTCTTGGCGGTGGTGTCCATGAAGGAGGCGGCGACGGCGTTCCGGGCGAGGCCGGCCACACCGTCGGCGTCCAGGCCCAGCAGCCGGGCGGCGACGCCGTATTCGGTGTTGAGGTCCGTACCGAACATCGGCGGGTCATCGCTGTTGATCGTGACCAGCAGGCCCGCGTCGACCATCTCCTTGAGCGGGTGCTCCTCCAGGGTGCGCACCGCGCGGGTGGCGATGTTGGAGGTGGGGCAGACCTCCAGCGGAATGCGGTGTTCGGCGAGATGGGCGAGCAGCGCCGGGTCCTGGGGGGCGCTGGTGCCGTGGCCGATGCGCTCGGCGCGGAGGTCGTTGAGCGCGTCCCAGATGGTGCCGGGGCCCGTGGTCTCCCCGGCGTGCGGCACGGAGTGCAGACCGGCGGCGATGGCGCGGTCGAAGTACGGCTTGAACTGCGGGCGGGCGACGCCGATCTCGGGGCCGCCGAGACCGAACGAGACCAGACCCTCGGGCTGCAGGTCGCAGGCGATACGGGCGGTCTCCTCGGCGGCCGCCAGGCCCGCCTCACCGGGGATGTCGAAGCACCAGCGCAGCACCACGCCCAGCTCCGACTCCGCCGCCTTGCGGGCGTCCTCGATGGCCTCGACGAATGCGGCGTCGGGAATGCCACGGCTGGTCGAGCTGAAGGGGGTGACGGTCAGCTCGGCGTAGCGGATGCGCTGGCGGGCCATGTCCCGGGCGACCTCGTAGGTCAGCAGCCGGACGTCCTCGGCGTCGCGGATCAGGTCCACGACGGAGAGATACACCTCGATGAAGTGCGCGAAGTCGCGGAAGGTGAAGTAGTCGACCAGCGCTTCGGGGTCGGTGGGGACGGCGGAGTCGGGGTGCCGCGCCGCCAGTTCGGCGACGATGCGCGGTGAGGCCGATCCGACGTGGTGGACGTGCAGCTCCGCCTTGGGCAGGCCCGCGATGAAGGCATCGAGATCGGACAACGGTTCCTCCTGGTCAAGGGATGCGCAGGGTGCGCGGAGGGGCCCCGTCATGCTAGGCGGGGCGCGGGCGGCCGCGGGGTGCAGGTCTGCGGACCGGCCTCGGTACCGGCCGCCCCGGGGGCCCGGCCTACGGCTTGGGGCCGGTCCCCTCCCGCAGTATCTGCCGTGCCGCCATCAGCGCGAAGCCCAGCAGATTCAGCCCCCGCCAGCGGGCCGGGTCCGCGGCCCGCTCGTCGTCGGCGGCGAGTCCGATGCCCCATATGCGGTTCCACCGGACTGGCCTCCACCAGCACCCGGGAGTTCGTGCCCAGCAAGAACTCCCGCAGCGCGGCGTCCTGGCCGAATTTCTGGACACTGCCCTCGACGACCAGGCCGAAGCGGTGCCGCTGCCAGGTCTCCTCGTCGAAGCCGCGGACCCGGCGCCCGGCGTCCTTGGCCTGCTGGGGGTGCCGTGCCGCGATCGCGCGCTGCTCCGCCTCCGCGTCGTCGAACAGCCGGGCCTTGCCGGCCATCATCCAGTGCTCGGCGGTGGCGTACCGGACCCCGTCGACGGTGAAAGGGGAGGGCCACCACTGGCTGAAGCAGCTCGCGCCGAGGCTGCCGTCGCGCCGGGGGCCGTGGCCCCAGAAATGGACGTATTTGACGCGCTTACCGGCGGCGGTGGCGCGGTGTAGTTCCTCGACCGAGCGCGGCCCGTCCTCGGCGCGCCCGTTCATGATCCCCGTGTGGTCGTGCATCATGCCGGGATTCTGTCAGCGGGCACTGACAACGTGTCGGGGCTTGAACGGCGAGAATCACAGAATTCGTCGCGTAACCAAAAGGCAACAACGGAATCCCTTGTTGAGACCCTTCTACTCTGTCAAGATCGGCCATCGATTCCGGAAATAGCTACGCCAGGCAGTGCCGCTGAGCGGCCTCGGTGCCCGGCGGAGGAGAACACCATGGATCACCGATTCGATGCCACCGAGCGGTTCGCCGCGGGCGCCCAATTCATCGCAGGCAGTCTCCGGAGCGGCAGTTCCGGACGTACCCAGGCCGTCGTGGACCCGGCGACAGGCGAGACGGTGTACTCCTATGAACTCGCAGGCACAGCGGATGTGGACGCCGCCGTACAGGCCGCGCAGCGGGCATTTTCGGAGTGGGGAGGTGCCACGCCGGGCGAGCGTTCCGACGCCCTGCACCGCTTCGCGGCCGCGCTCGCCGAGGACGCCGCCGACCTCGCCTGCGCCGAATCGCTGAACTGCGGGAAGCCGATCAAGCTCAGCAAGGAGTTCGACGTACCGGGTTCGGTCGACAACGCCGCGTTCTTCGCGGGCGCCGCCCGCCATCTGGAAGGCAAGGCGGCCGGCGAATACAGCGCCGATCACACCTCCGTCATCCGCCGCGAGCCCATCGGCGTCGTCGGCTCCATCGCGCCGTGGAACTATCCGCTGCAGATGGCCGCCTGGAAGGTGCTGCCGGCCATCGCCGCGGGCAACACCATCGTCCTCAAGCCCGCCGAGATCACCCCCTTCACCTCGCTGCTGTTCGCGCAGGCCGCGCAGCGCGCGGGCCTGCCGGACGGCGTCATCAACATCGTCTCCGGGGCGGGCCGGGACGCCGGTGAGCACCTGGTGGGCCACCGCTCCGTCGCGATGACCTCCTTCACCGGCTCGACCGGCGTCGGCAAGCGCGTCGCCGAGATCGCCACCGGCACCGTCAAGCGGCTGCATCTCGAACTCGGCGGCAAGGCCCCCTTCGTCGTCTTCGACGACGCGGACCTGGAGGCCGCCGTCCACGGAGCGGTCGCCGGCTCGCTGATCAACACCGGCCAGGACTGCACCGCCGCCACCCGCGCCTACGTCCAGCGCCCGCTCTACGACGCCTTCGTCAGCGGTGTCGCCGAGCTGATGGCGACCGTACGGCTCGGCGACCCCTTCGACCCGTCCACCGACCTGGGCCCGCTGATCTCGCACGCCCAGCGCGACCGGGTGGCCGGCTTCGTCGACCGGGCACGCGCGTACGCCACCGTCGTCACCGGCGGCGAGGCGCCCCGGGGGGAGCTGGCCAAGGGCGCGTACTACCGGCCCACACTGATCGCCGGGGCCGCCCAGGACAGCGAGATCGTGCAGTCCGAGATCTTCGGTCCGGTGCTGGTCGTGCTGCCCTTCGACAGTGACGACGAGGGCATCGCGCTGGCCAACGACACCCCCTACGGGCTGGCCGCCTCCGCCTGGAGCCGGGACGTCTACCGCACCGGCCGCGCCACCCGCGAGATCAACGCGGGCTGTGTCTGGGTCAACGACCACATCCCGATCATCAGCGAGATGCCGCACGGCGGGGCCAAGGCCTCCGGCTTCGGCAAGGACATGTCGGCCTACTCCTTCGAGGAGTACACGCAGGTCAAGCACGTCATGTACGACAACACCGCGGTGGCGCACAAGGACTGGCACCGCACGGTCTTCGGGGACCGCCCGTAAGGGACGTCCCGCCCGGGCCCCTGGGGCCCTTCCCCTGCGGCCGGCGCCGCGGGCCTCGTCACCACCGGCCGAGCGCCGGGCTCATCCCCTGAAAGGGCACTGCGCATGGAGCACCACGAGCAGCCCGAACCCCTGTCCGCGGCCGAGCTCACCGCCATGCGCCGCAGTGCGACCGACGGCCGGCTCGCCATGACCCGCCGCTCCCTGCTGCGCGCGGGCGGCGCCATGGCGGCCGCGGCCGGCGGCCTCGGCGTCCTGGGAGCCTGCGGCATCCCGCCCGCGGGCCGTACGGACGCCGGCCGTTCCGAGGACCACTCCAGGGCGGAGAAGCGCCTCAACTTCTCCAACTGGACCGAGTACATGGACGTCAGCAAGGACGGCAAGCACCGGCCGACCCTGGACCGCTTCACCCGGCGCACCGGCATCGCCGTCACATACACCGAGGACATCAACGACAACGACGAGTTCTTCGGCAAGATCCAGGCCCAGCTCGCGGCCGGCCAGGACACCGGCCGCGATCTGATCGTGCTCACCGACTGGATGTGCGCACGCATGATCTCCCTCGGCTGGATCCAGCAGCTGGACCCGGCCAACCTGCCGCACGCCTACGCCAACCTGTCGGCGCAGTACCGCGACCCCGCCTGGGACCCGGGCCGGGCACACTCCTACGTCTGGCAGGGCATCCCGGCGATCATCGCGTACAACAAGAAGGCCACCGGCGGGAAGAAGGTCGACTCCATCAGCCAGCTGCTGGAGGACCCGCAGCTCAAGGGCCGGGTCGGCTTTCTCTCCGAGATGCGCGACAGCGTCGGCCTGACCTTGCTGGACATGGGCAAGCGGCCCGAGGACGTCACCGCGGACGACTACGACGCGGCCCTCGCCCGGCTCCAGAAGGGCGTCGACTCCCAGCAGATCCGCCGCTTCACCGGCAACGACTACACCAACGACCTGGACAAGGGCGACCTCGCCGCCTGTGTGGCCTGGGCCGGTGACGTCGTCCAGCTCCAGAGCGACAACCCGGACATCGCCTACGCCGTCCCCAAGTCCGGCTACATGGTGTCCACCGACAACCTCATGGTGCCGAACAAAGCCCGCCACAAGCAGAACGCCGAACGGCTCATCGACTACTTCTACGAGCCGAAGGCGGCGGCCCGGCTCGCGGCGTACATCAACTACGCCTGCCCCGTCGACGGTGTGCGCGACGAACTCGCCAAGATCGACAAGAAGGCGGCGGACAACCCGCTGATCCTCCCGGACAAGGAGATGGCGGCCCGGTCCCACTCCTTCCGTGCCCTGAGCGCCAAGGAGAACAAGGTGTTCGCCCAGAAGTTCTCCGACCTCACCGGCGCCTGATCCCCCGCCTGCCGGGCCCGCCCGAGCCGTTTCGCCCTCCGACCCACGGGACGACCGACATGACCCACACCGCGACCCCCCAGAGCAGTGGCGGCGACGTCCGCCTCCACGGGATAAGCAAAACCTACGGCTCCTTCACCGCCGTCCATCCCCTCGACCTGACCGTCCCCGCGGGCTCCTTCTTCGCGCTGCTGGGCGCCTCGGGCTGCGGCAAGACCACCACCCTGCGCATGATCGCCGGGCTGGAGGAGCCCACCACCGGCACCGTCCAGCTGTCGGGCCGGGACGTCACCGCCCTGCCGCCCTACAAGCGGCAGGTCAACACCGTCTTCCAGAACTACGCCCTCTTCCCGCACCTGGACATCTACGAGAACGTCGCCTTCGGGCTGCGCCGCCGTGGCATCAAGTCCGTCAAGAAGCAGGTCGAGGAGATGCTCGACCTCGTCCAGCTCGGCCCGTTGGCGCGCCGCAAGCCCCAGCAGCTCTCCGGCGGCCAGCAGCAGCGCGTCGCGGTCGCCCGCGCGCTGATCAACCACCCCCAGGTGCTGCTGCTCGACGAGCCGCTGGGCGCCCTCGACCTCAAGCTGCGCCGCCAGATGCAGCTGGAGCTCAAGCGCATCCAGACCGAGGTCGGCATCACCTTCGTGCATGTCACCCACGACCAGGAGGAGGCCATGACGATGGCCGACACCGTGGCCGTGATGAACGGAGGGCGGGTCGAACAGCTCGGCGCGCCCGCCGACCTCTACGAGAACCCCGCCAGCACCTTCGTCGCCAACTTCCTGGGCACCTCCAACCTCATCGAGGCCGAGGTCGTCGAGGCCGGCGGCGAGGAGCTGCTCCTCAAGGCCGGTGACGCCACGCTGCGGCTTCCTGCCGCCCGGTGCAGCGCCACGGCCCGCACCGGCGAGAAGGTGCTCGCCGGATTCCGGCCCGAGAAGGTCACCCTGGCGCACGCCGACGACGCCGGGTCCCTCGCCGAAGGCCGCAACCGGCTGCCCGCGCGGATCAAGGACGCCAGTTTCATCGGGGTCTCCACGCAGTATGTGATCGAGGCTCCGGGGCTCGGCGAACTCGCCGTCTACGAGCAGAACATCGAGCGCGACGGGCGTCTGGTCCCCGGCGCCGAGGTCGTCCTGCACTGGAGCCCGGCGCACACCTTCGGGCTGGACGCCACCCAGGACATCCAGGCCGGCGCGGACCTCGACGAGGAGGCCGCGTGACCACCACCGCAACGCCCGCGCCACCGGACGGGCAGGCCGGGGCCGCCTCCCTGGAGGTGCGCAAGACCCCCGCCCGCAAACGGCTCGTCCCCTACTGGCTGCTGCTGCCCGGCATCCTGTGGCTGATCGTGTTCTTCGCCGCCCCGCTCGTCTACCAGGCGTCGACCTCGATCCAGACCGGCTCCCTCGAAGAGGGCTTCAAGGTCACCTGGCACTTCGCCACCTACTGGGACGCGCTGGGCGAATACTGGCCGCAGTTCGTCCGCTCGGTGGGCTACGCCGCCGTGGCCACCGCGCTCTGCCTGCTCCTGGGTTACCCGCTGGCCTACCTCATCGCCTTCAAGGCCGGGCGCTGGCGCAACGTCGTGATGATCCTGGTCATCGCCCCGTTCTTCACCAGCTTCCTGATCCGTACGCTCGCCTGGAAGACCATCCTGGCCGACGGCGGACCGGTCGTCGGCATCCTGAACGCGCTGCACGTCCTGGACGTCACCAGCTGGCTCGGCCTCACCGAAGGCCAGCGGGTGCTGGCCACCCCGCTCGCGGTGGTCTGCGGACTGACCTACAACTTCCTGCCGTTCATGGTCCTGCCGCTCTACAGCTCACTGGAGCGCATCGACCCGCGCCTCCACGAGGCCGCCGGTGACCTCTACGCCCGCCCGTCCACCACCTTCCGCCGGGTGACCTTCCCGCTGTCCATGCCCGGTGTGGTCGCCGGCACCCTGCTCACCTTCATCCCGGCCGCCGGTGACTACATCAACGCCGAACTGCTGGGCTCCACCGACCAGAAGATGATCGGCAACGTCATCCAGTCGCAGTTCCTGCGGGTCCTGGACTATCCGACCGCCGCCGCCCTCTCCTTCCTCCTCATGGCGGCCATCCTCGCCATGGTCACGATCTACATCCGCAAGTCCGGGACGGAGGACCTGGTCTGATGGCCGTCCACGAGACCACCGAAGCCGCCGCGGCCCGCACCCCGAACCGGGGCCTGCGCTGGCTGCGCCGCAACATCATCGTGATCGCGGGCCTGTGCACGCTGGGCTATCTGATCCTGCCCAACATCGTGGTGATGGTCTTCTCCTTCAACAAGCCCAACGGCCGCTTCAACTACCAGTGGCAGCGCTTCTCCACGGACGCCTGGAGCGATCCGTGCGGCGTCGCCGACCTGTGCGGCTCGCTGGGCCTGAGCCTGCAGATCGCGCTCTGGGCCACCGTCGGCGCGACCGTCCTCGGCACGATGATCGCGTTCGCGCTGGCCCGCTACCGCTTCCGCGCCCGCTCCGGCGTCAACACCCTGATCTTCCTGCCGATGGCGATGCCCGAGGTCGTCATGGCCGCCTCGCTGGCGACCCTCTTCCTCAACATGGGCATCCAGTTCGGCTTCTGGACGATCCTCATCGCGCACATCATGTTCTGCCTGAGCTTTGTGGTCACCGCCGTCAAGGCCCGGGTGATGAGCATGGACCCGCGACTGGAACAGGCCGCCCAGGACCTCTACGCCTCACCCGTCCAGACCTTCCTGCGGGTGACGCTGCCGATCGCCGCCCCCGGCATCGCGGCAGGCGCCCTGCTGTCCTTCGCGCTGTCCTTCGACGACTTCATCATCACCAACTTCAACGCCGGCTCCACCGTGACCTTCCCCATGTTCGTCTGGGGATCGGCGCAGCGGGGCACTCCCGTTCAGATCAATGTCATCGGCACCGCGATGTTCCTGGTCGCCGTGCTGTGCGTAGTCATGGGCCAGCTGGCCGGGGCCCGCCGCAAGAGGAGCAAAAGGAGCTGAGAACCATGGCACGAGCTGCCATGACCCCGTCCGCCGCGCATGCGCTCGCGGACGCCGAACCCACCCCCTTCTGGCTGGCCGACAAGGACCGCCCGGCCGCCCGGCCCGCCCTCGTCGGCGACGAGACCTGCGATCTGCTCGTCGTCGGCGGCGGCTACTCGGGGCTGTGGACCGCGCTGATCGCCAAGGAACGCGACCCCGAGCGCGATGTCGTCCTCATCGAGGGCGCCGAGGTCGGCTGGGCGGCCTCCGGGCGCAACGGCGGCTTCTGCGCCTCCTCCCTCACCCATGGCCTCGGCAACGGCCTGGCCCGCTGGCCGAACGAACTGGCCACCCTCGAAGAGCTCGGCATCCGCAACCTCGACGCCATCCAGGAGGCCGTCGCCCGCTACGACATCGACTGCGCCTTCGAGCGCACCGGCGAGATCGACATCGCCACCGAGCCCCACCAGATCGCCGAACTCGAAGAGTTCGCCGAGGACGCCGCGGGGCTCGGGCTCGACCGGCACACCTTCCTCGACCAGGACGCACTGCGCGCCCAGGTCGACTCGCCGACCTTCCTCGCCGGCCTGTGGGACCGCGACGGCGTCGCCATGCTCAACCCGGCCCGTCTCGCCTGGGGCCTGAAGCAGGCCTGCCTGGGGCTGGGCGTCCGCATCTACGAGCGCACCCGGGCCACCGACCTCGCCTCCGAAGGCATGGGCATGGCCGTCCGAACGCCCTACGGCCGGGTCTTCGCCCGCCATGTGGCGCTCGGCACCAACGCCTTCCCGTCGCTGGTCAAGCGGGTCCGCCCGTACGTCGTCCCGGTCTACGACCACGCCCTGATGACCGAGCCGCTGACCGACGAACAGCTCGCCGCCATCGGCTGGAAGAACCGCCAGGGCCTCTCGGACTCCAACAACCACTTCCACTACTTCCGCATCACCGAGGACAACCGCATCCTGTGGGGCGGCTACGACATCGTCTACCGCTACGGCGGCGGTATCCGTGCCGAGTTCGACCACCACCCGGCCACCTACGAGAAGCTCGCCCGGCACTTCTTCCGCTGCTTCCCGCAGTTGGAGGGGCTGCGCTTCACCCACACCTGGGGCGGCGCCATCGACACCTGCTCCCGCTTCTCGGCCTTCTTCGGCACCGCACACGCCGGCCGGGTCGCCTATGCGACCGGCTACACCGGCCTCGGCGTGGGCGCCACCCGCTTCGGTGCCGAGGTGATGCTCGATCTGCTCGCCGGTGAGCGCACCGAGCGTACGGAGCTGGAGATGGTCCGCAGCAAGCCGCTGCCGTTCCCGCCCGAGCCGCTGCGATGGGCCGGCATCGGGATCACCCAGTGGTCGATGACCCGGGCCGACACCCACGGCGGACGCCGCAATCTGTGGCTGAAGGCCATGGACAAGGTGGGGCTGGGCTTCGACAGCTGACGATCAACCGGGGGGGGGGCGGGCGACGGCGGGACTCGACAGCTGACGCCCAACGGGGGGCGGGCGACGAGGCGTTGCGCGCCCCCTCGTGCGGCCGGACGGCCCGCCTCGGCCGGGGTCAGGGGCCGACCGGCCCCGCCCCGTCGGACGCCTCCCGGCGCACCGCCCGGCCCCCGCCACCGTCCCACCGGTCACACACCGCACACCACCCGGCGAGCAGCAGGCCGGCCAGACACCAGCTGCCGAGGACGTCCAGCGGCCAGTGATAGCCCCGGCGTACCAGGCCGATGCCGACACCGGCATTGAGCAGAGCGACGACCACGACGACCACGACGACCACGACGGCGACCGGCGCCGTGGGCGTGACCGTGGCCGTGGCCGTGGCCGTGGCCGCCGGAGGGTGCGGACGGGCGGCCGCGCCCCGCGCCCCTCGCCGGCCGCGGATCAACAACAGCCCGGCCACGCCGTACGCCACGGCCGCCGTGGCGCCATGGCCCGACGGATAGAAGGCGGGCGCCGCGCCGGCCATCTGCGGCGGACCCGGCCGGGCGAGCCACAGCTTGAGCGGGACGACCAGCGCCGGCACCGCGGCCAGTGCGAGGCCGGCGGCGAGCGGCGGCAGCCACCAGCGCACCGGAGCCGGGCCGTGGACCGTGTCCCCGCCGCTTTCGACGCTCCTGACGCCCGCAACGTCGTCGCCGCCGCCCCCGTCGCCGCCCCCGTCGGCTCCGGGGTCCCACCGGCCCCACCGCCCCTGCCGGCCCAGCCACCCCGTCCACACCATGACCACCAACAGCACCGGCAGCGCCACGGCCGTATTGCCGAGATCGGCGAAGAATTCGGCGGGCCCGGAAGGGATGTTCCCGGTGGCAAGGATGCGGCCGAGCCGTTCGTCGAGGAGGCGCAGCGGGCCGTGACCGGCCACCTGCCAGGTGAGCGCGGCGAAGAGCAACGCACTGAGCAGACCGGCCGACAGGGGCGAGAAACGACGAAAGCCGCGACCCGACGGGTCCGCGGAGGGAAAAAGAGTCGGCCGCCTCGGAACAGGGGGGGTGGTTCCGAGGCGGCCGCGCTGACCGGTGTCCCGCGCGCCCCGGGGGGTATGGGGCGGGCGGACATCCGATCGGTGAGGATTCCCGGAACCCCCTTTGCCAGGGGCCCCGGTGTCGTGCGCGAGGGCACGGCCTGATCGGAACCGGGGAAGTGCCGACCGGGCGTCGCCCGCAGTCCCCTGCGAGCGGGGTGTTTCTCTCATCTGCAGGAACCGTACGGCACCGCGAGCGCCCCCGACAGTCGCATTACCCGGCCGCCATCGGCCCCGCACATCTTCTTCACGCCATGCCTCCAGTTACGCGCGTCCGCACGGAAATGAGCAGAGAAATGGGTACAGAACGGTTTCGTACGCGGGTGCGAAGCGGGGCGCGGCCCCGGCGTGCCAGTGGGTACCGATGACCACGGCGCACCACGGCGCAGGGTGTTCCCGCCGGACGAACGGGCACGGCCCGGGACACGGTAGGAGCCGTGTCCCGGGCCGTGCCGGGGTTCTTGCCGCGAAACGGTGTCCCGCGCGTGCCGCTCAGAGCGAGGCGAAGGCGCCTTCGAGGATGTCCAGACCCTCGCCCAGCAGGTCCTCGCCGATGACCAGCGGCGGCAGGAAGCGCAGCACATTGCCGTACGTACCGGTCGTCAGGACGAGCAGGCCCTCCTGGTGGCAGGCCTTGGCCAGCGCGGCGGTGGCCTCCGGGTCCGGGTCCTTGGAACCGGACTTGACCAGCTCGATCGCGATCATCGCGCCGCGGCCGCGGACCTCGCCGATGATGTCGTACTTCTCCGCGAGCGCGGTCAGCCGGGTCTTCATGACCTCGCCGATCCGGCGGGCCTTGGCGTTCAGGTCCTGCTCGCGCATGGTCTCGATCGAGCCGAGCGCCGCGGCGCAGGCCACGGGGTTGCCGCCGTAGGTGCCGCCCAGGCCGCCCGCGTGCGCGGCATCCATGATCTCGGCGCGGCCGGTGACCGCGGCCAGCGGCAGACCGCCCGCGATGCCCTTGGCGGTGGTGATCAGGTCCGGGACGATGCCCTCGTCCTCACAGGCGAACCACTGGCCCGTACGGCAGAAGCCGGACTGGATCTCGTCCGCGACGAAGACGATCCCGTTCTCCTTGGCGAAGTTCGCGATCGCCGGGAGGAAGCCCTTGGCCGGCTCGATGAAGCCGCCCTCACCGAGCACCGGCTCGATGATGATCGCCGCGACGTTCTCCGCGCCGATCTGCTTGGTGATCTGCGAGATGGCCTGGTCGGCGGCCTCCTGCGCACAGTTCTCCGGGCCGGTCAGCCAGCGGTAGGGGTAGGCCACCGGGACGCGGTAGACCTCGGGCGCGAACGGTCCGAAGCCCTGCTTGTACGGCATGTTCTTGGAGGTGAGCGCCATCGTCAGGTTCGTGCGGCCGTGGTAGCCGTGGTCGAAGACGACGACCGCCTGGCGCTTGGTGTGCACGCGGGCGATCTTGACGGCGTTCTCGACCGCCTCGGCTCCGGAGTTGAACAGCGCCGACTTCTTCGCGTGGTCGCCCGGCGTCAGCTCGGCCAGCAGCTCACAGACCTCGATGTACGGCTCGTACGGCGCCACCATGGCGCAGGTGTGGGTGAACGCCTGGAGTTGCGCGGTGGCCCGGCGGACGACCGCCTCCGCGCTGTTGCCCACAGAGGTCACCGCGATGCCGGAGCCGAAGTCGATCAGGGAGTTCCCGTCCACGTCCTCCAGGACGCCGCCGCCCGCGCGCTTGACGAAGACGGGCAGCACGGCGCCGACGCCGGCGGCCACCGTGGCCTGCTTACGGGCCCACAGCTCCTGCGACTTCGGGCCGGGGATCGCGGTGACGACGCGACGCTCCTGGGGGAGGGTCGGGCCTCCGGACAGTTCGGTCATGGCAGTCTCCTGGAGTGGAACGGGGGACGTACAAAGGTGTTGTTCTCGCAGGCTAGGGGCGGCCGGGCGGGTCTGGCATGTTCCGTTCGGGAGAAGTGCGCGTGTTGCGTTGTCCGCACCGGACATAGCGGCGGCCCCCGGCCAGTAGATTGTGCGGCGGCGCGCCCGGCGGCGGCGGACACCCACGCGGGCATGACAATGACACCGCGGCCGCACGACGCGGCCGCCGGCGCCATGACGCAGCAGGCCACGGCTCAAGGGGGACAAGGGCACCGGATGGACACCGAGGGCACGCACGACGCACACGACACCCGCTCCGACCAGGTCCCGCGACCAGCGGCACCCTCAGATGCGCCGCCGCGGCCCAGTGCGCCGCCGCGCTTCACCGATCCCTCCGTCGCGGGTGGTCGGGTTGCGGGGGCTGGACCCTCCGCGCGAAGCGGCGATGCGCCGCAGTCTTCTTTCA
This sequence comes from Streptomyces sp. NPDC015125, assembly GCF_043080045.1. Lineage (NCBI taxonomy): Bacteria > Bacillati > Actinomycetota > Actinomycetes > Kitasatosporales > Streptomycetaceae > Streptomyces > Streptomyces sp. NPDC015125. The sequence continues at coordinate 71,140 of NZ_JBIBVF010000001.1, read as the reverse complement.
TGGCCTGGCTGGGCACTCCGCGTGTACTGGCGGGGCCGGGTATCTGGGCGTTCGGGCACAAACCCAAACCGAAGGACGAGCCGCACAAGATCGCGGTGCCGCAGCTCATCGCCGGGGCAGTTATTTCGTTCCTGTGTGCATGGCTGATCTGGTCATTGCTGATGAACGGCTACCTCGGCCCTTACTGGAAGTGGCCGCGCGAGGTGATGCTGCCCGATTCATGGAAGACGGGCAATTCCAACATCGTCTCGTCCTACGTGTACATGGCTCTCGTTCTCGGCGCGATCGTCATCGTCTTCGGGCGGGTGGGGCGATGGCCCATGCTGTTCCGCCGACTGCTCGTTCCGTCGGCAAATCGCGTATGGGACAAGCTTCCTTCGTGGCTGGCGCCCAAGGACCCCGGCTCGCTCACCAGCGTTCAATTGGTCGCACGTGCGGTCCTGACCCTGGCGTTCGTGTGGTTTCTCTGGCAATGGTGCATCGACAAGACGACCGACTCGTCGGTCCTGATGCTTCAGCTGGAGAATCTGACGCCGGTGTCGGGCCAGCAGGAATCGTATTTCTACTACGCCACCAGCTATTCGCTTTTCGACCTCGGTGTGCTGCTGATCGTCTTCAGCAGGTTCGCATGCCTGTCGGAACTACGGCGTCGTTACGGCTCGCCGAGTCTTCGCGGCACATCAGGTGACGCGAAGACTGCGGAGACAACTGCCCGGTTGCTTGAGGTGGACCAGGCCGAGTGGGCCGACCTTCGAACTGCCGGCGCTCCGGCGGCCGCCGACCGCTTGGCACACGAGGCGCGGTCCGGGCTCATGAACGACGTCGATCATGCACGGATCAGCCGTGCCTGGCAGTCCGTACGTGTGCAGCCGAGTCGGCTCCGGGCATTCGTCGACAGCGTCCAGAAAAGCGGTGCCGCCGCATGCCTGCATCCCTCCGGTGCACGCGATCTGGTGACGCGCACCGCACAGCATGACCTTCTGACCTCCCAGGTCCGTATCGGCACGGCATCCGAAGATGTGCGCAACCCGTATGACCGGCGCGGCACGGGTTTTGCGCTCGAGCCGGATGTGCTCGGTACCTCGCTGCTGGCGGTCGGCCCGCCCGGGTCGGGAAAGACAACGCACCTGGTGCGCCCGCTGGTTGAGGCCTTGTGCCTGCAGGCACTCGCGGGGCGTGCCGCCATTGTGTCCGTCGGGACGGCTGCAACGTTGCCCGCGCCCGATGACGCCTTTGACGCTGTGATCAGGGTCGGTCACCGCGACTCGGACTGCGACCTGGACCTGTACGGCGGCACGATCGACCCGGATGAGGCGGCCGGGATTCTGGCCGAGGCACTGGTGGGGGATGTGGCGGCGACATTGCCTGGAGGTAACGGTCGGAGAGCGACGACCGTGCTGGGGCAGTTGTTGGGACCGTTTCGGGTGGCGCATGGGAGGTTTCCCGGGGTCGCGGAGCTTCGGGAACTGCTGGACGGGTCGCAGGAGGCGTTGGCGGGGCTGCGGACCGCACTAGAGGAGGCCGGCGAGCACAGCGCGCTGCGGGAGTTGGATGCGCGGGAGCGACAGGCGGAGCGGTCCGGGGACGTCGGGGTGCTGCTCGCGGACCGGATCGCACTGCTGGACCGGACGGCGTTCGCAGGGTTCTTCGACCCCACCGGGCGCTCGCGTCAGGTGTCGTTGCGCTCCTTGGACCATCCGCTGCGGGTGCGGATCGATCTGCCCGAGCGCGGTCACGCAGAGGCTTCGCGGATTCTGGCGCGGTTGGTGCTGGCGCAGTTCACGGAGTGCGCGGTTGCGCGGTCGGACCGATCGGTCTTCGCCTGCCTGGTGCTTGACGATGCGTCACATGCGATCACGCAGGAGGCTTTGCGTGGGCTGCAGCGCCTGCGGTCGGCGAATGCGGGCGTGGTGCTGACGCTGAGGGCGTTGGATGACGTACCTGAGTCATTGCGTAGTGGGCTGCTCGGCACGGTCGGCTGCCGGATGGCGTTCGCGGGCGTGACGACCTGGGATGGAGCCCGGTTCGCTGAGGTATGGGGCAAGGCCTGGGTGGAGACGCGGGACGTCACCGACCGGCAGATTGTCTCCGACGAGCCGTTCACCAAAGTCATGCATTCGATCCGGCGGCTGGTCACGGGGAAGAATGTGACCGCCAAGGCCGTCACCGTGCGCACCGTGGAACGTGAGCGCTGGTCCGCCTCCGATCTCGCCAACTCCGTCCCGCCCGGCCATGCGGTCCTCTCCGTGACCTCGGTGGCTGGGGACCATGCGCCGCCGGTGCTGGTGGATCTGCGGTCCTGAGGGTGGTCGGCGGCGGCGTCGGTCGGTCGGTGGGAGCGGCGGGGGTCGGTGGGAGCGACGGGGGTCGGTGGGAGCGACGGGGATGACGGGGGCGACGGGGGCGGCAGGGGTGCCCGTCGCCCCCTTGTCGTGGGCCCGTGCTCCAGGGTCGAGCGGATTTGTCCGGAGCGGAGCTCCCCCGGATTCCTCCGCTGAGGCAGAATCGACACTGGCCGTTCATACGAGGCGGCGCAAAAATTCGGTCAGCGAACGGTCGTCGGCAGTCATCAGCAGTCGTCGGCAGTCGACCGTTCATCGGCCGGCTCTTGATCGGCCGGTCATGGGCCGACCGGTCGGTCGGTGACCGGTTGCCGTCCGGTCGTCCCTCGCAGTCGTCGACGTCATGAAGGTCCCATGCCGCACACCCTCGCTTCCCTGGTCAACCACACCGCGCTCAAGCTGACCGTGCTCGCGGGCGAGGGGCGGCTGGACGTGCCGGTGCGCTGGGCGCACGCCAGTGAGCTGATCGATCCGGTGCCGTACATGGAGGGCGGGGAACTGCTGCTGATCACCGCGCTCAAGCTGGACGCGGAGGATGCGGAGGCGACCCGCAGGTATGTGCGGCGGGTCGCGGAGGCCGGGGTCGTCGGGCTGGGGTTCGCGGTCGGGGTCAATTACGAGGGCGTTCCCCAGGCGCTGGTCGAGGCGGCCGGGGAACAGGGGCTGCCACTGCTCGGGGTGCCCCGCAGGACGCCGTTCATCGCGATCAGCAAGGCGGTCTCGGCCGCCGTCGCCGCCGACCAGTACCGCGCGGTGACCGCGGGGTTCGAGGCGCAGCGGGAGCTGACCCGGGCGGCGCTCAGCGCCGAGGGACCGGCCGAGCTGCTGGCCCGGCTCGCGGCGCACCTGGACGGCTGGGCCGCGCTCTACGACGCGTCGGGTGCGGTGGTGGCCGCCGCCCCCGACTGGGCGGCCCGCCGCGCGGCCCGGCTCGCCGACGACGTCGGGCGGCTGCGCGAGCGGCCCGCTCCCGCCAGCTCGGTCGTCAGCGACACCGACGGCGACGACCGGGTAGAACTGCAGTCACTGGGCACCGGGCGCCGGGCGCGCGGTGTGCTCGCGGTCGGGACCGCTGCGCCGCTCGGCACGGCCGAGCGCTATGCCGTGCACTCCGCGGTCGCGCTGCTCACCCTGACCACCGAGCGGTCCCGGGCGCTGCAGGACGCCGAGCAGCGGCTCGGCGCCGCGGTGCTCAAGATGCTGCTCGCGGGGGAGCCGGACCATGCGCGGGCGGTGGCGGGCCGGCTCTACGGCGGGCTGCTGGACGCGCCGTTCCGGATGGTGGTCGCGGAGGCGGTGGCCGGCGAGGAGCCGGCGTCCCCGGCGGCCGTGGGCGGCGGGGCGTCGGGTGTCCTCGACGGGCTTGCCGATGCGATGGACTCCGCGGCCGCGCGGACCGGCGAGGCAGTGCTCGCGGTGCCGGACGGCGGCCGGCTGATCGTGCTGGTGACGGACGGCGGGGCGGCCGCGGAGGCCTGTGCGGCGTACGCCGCCGCGGCCGAGGTCCGCGCCGGTGCACGGCCGCGGTCCCGTGGCCGGGCGGGGCGGGCCGAAGGGGGCAATGGCGAAGGCGGCAATGGCGAAGGGGTGGCCGTCGGGCTGTCGGCGCCGACCGGGCCGACGGCCGCCGCGAACGCCTACCGCCAGGCCGAACAGGCGCTGTCGGTGGCCCGCCGGCGCGGCCGTGCGCTGGTCGAGCACGAGGATGTGGCGGCCGGTTCCGTGCTGCCGCTGCTCGCCGACGACGCCGTCCGCGCCTTCGCGGACGGGCTGCTGCGGGCGCTGCGGGAGCACGACGCCCGGGGCCGCGGTGATCTGGTGGCCTCGCTGCGCGCCTGGCTCGCCCGGCACGGCCAGTGGGACGCGGCCGCCGCCGACCTGGGCGTACACCGCCACACCCTGCGCTACCGGATGCGGCGGGTGGAGGAGATCCTGGGCCGCTCGCTGGACGATGCGGACGTCCGGATGGAGCTGTGGCTGGCGCTCAAGGCGACCTCGGGAGCGCCGGGGGCGTCGGGGGCGCCGGGGGTGTCGGGGGAGTAAGGCCGTCCCCGGGGAGTGGGCCGCCCCGGGAGGCGAGCGGCCGGGCCCGCCCCGCACGCGCCCGAAGCCCCTCCGCCCGCCGCTCCGCACGCCCCCAACACCGCGGTCCGTACCCTCCCCTCCACCACGGAGAGACGGCCCCACCGATTACTACGCTTCGGACAAACGCCACGGCGCCGCCGCACCCCTACCGTGGGTCCAGAGTCAAAACCGCAGAGCCGCTCCCTGAGCCATGCGCATCACCCACCACTTCTGAAGGGCCGGGTTCCACTGTGCCGATCCCCACTGCTGCAGCCCCCACCGCCTTTTGGCTCGCCGGCCGCGAGGCCCACGGCGAGGCCACCTTCGACGTCACCTCTCCCTGGGACGGACGCCTCGTCGGCACGGTGAGCGTCCCCACCGAGGCACAGGTCGAGGAGGCCATCGCGGCCTCCGTCGCGGCCTCGGACGAGCTCGCCGCCACCCCTGCGCATGTGCGCGCCGCAGCGCTCGACCACGTCCACCGCCGGCTGGTGGAGCGTACGGAGGAGATCGCCCGGCTGATCTCCGCGGAGAACGGCAAGCCCATGAAGTGGGCACGCGGCGAGGTCGGCCGGGCCGTCTCGGTGTTCCGGTTCGCCGCCGAGGAGGCCCGCCGCTTCAACGGCGGCGAGGCGCAGCGCCTGGACACCGATGCGGGCGGCGCCGGCCGGCTCGCCCTGACCCGCCGCTTCCCGCGCGGCACGGTCCTGGGCATCGCCCCGTTCAACTTCCCGCTGAACCTCTGCGCCCACAAGATCGCCCCGGCCATCGCGGCCGGCGCCCCGATCCTCCTCAAGCCGGCGCCGGCCACCCCGCTCTCCGGCCTGATCCTCGGCGAGCTGCTGGCCGAGACCGAGCTGCCGGCCGGCTCCTGGTCGATCCTCCCGGTGCCCAACGACCGGATGCCGGCGCTGGTCCAGGACGAGCGGCTGCCGGTCGTCTCCTTCACCGGCTCCGAGAAGGTCGGCTACGCGATCCTCGACTCGGTGCCGCGCAAGCACTGCACCCTGGAGCTCGGCGGCAACGGCGCGGCCGTCGTCCTGCCGGACTTCTCCTCCGAGGCGGACCTGGACTGGGCGGCGCAGCGCATCGCCACCTTCTCCAACTACCAGGGCGGCCAGTCCTGCATCTCGGTGCAGCGGGTGATCGCCGACGCCTCCGTCTACGACCGTCTGGTGCCCAAGATCGTGGCGGCCGTCGAGGCGCAGGTCACCGGCGACCCGTCGGACGACGCGACCGAGGTCGGCCCGCTGGTCGACGAGAACGCCGCCCAGCGCGTCGAGAGCTGGGTGGACGAGGCCGTGGAGCGCGGCGCGAAGCTGCTCGCGGGCGGTAAGCGCGACGGCGCCTCCTACGCGCCGACCGTCCTGGAGAACGTGCCCGCCGACGCCACCCTCGCCTGCGAAGAGGTCTTCGGCCCGGTGCTCACCCTCAAGAAGGTCGACGGGGAGGCGGCGGCGTTCGCGGCCGTCAACGACTCCAAGTTCGGCCTCCAGGCGGGTGTGTTCACGCACGACGTCCAGGCTGCCTTCCGCGCCCACCGTGCCCTGGAGGTCGGCGGTGTGATCGTCGGCGATGTGCCGTCCTACCGTGCCGACCAGATGCCGTACGGCGGCGTCAAGCAGTCCGGTGTGGGCCGCGAGGGCGTGCGCTTCGCGATGGACGACTACACCTACGAGCGGGTGCTGGTCCTCACCGGCCTCGCGCTGTAACCTCCGCCCGACCCGGTCCGGACCGGTGGACAGCGGCGGCCGTCCCTGGGGCCGTCACACCAACCGGACCCGGCCGGCGCCCCCGGTGCCGGCCCTCGACGCGGCGCGCTCCGGCACCCTGTTTCCGGAGCGCGCCGCGTCCCCCGTTTCCGGCATCACCTCTCCCGTCATGCCGGATCTTGACGGTAAGCGGCACGGGCCCCTCCCTTCCTCCTGTCTGAGGCGGAGCCGCGGCCGTCCCCCGGGGGAGGAGCCGGGGCCCTGTGTACAACCAGCGCGGTATGCCGCACCCCCCGAACGGCGGAGGGCGGCGGGCGGTTCCGGACCGGTGCCAGGGGGGTATGTCCCACTTGGTATGGAGTGGCCCTCCGGGTGGCCCTCTCCCGTCACCTCCCGTGGTGCAACCCGCGCGGATCGGGTAACTCTCACAAGTAGCGCTGTCCAGCGGCCGACCGGCCCGCCGGCGCTGAACTCCCGATCCCGCGGCGAGGTGAGCTCCTGATGACCGCTCCATCCATCCGCAACGTTTCCGAGCGCGAAGCACGCCAGGTCGCCGAGGCGGCCCGCGAGCAGGACTGGCGCAAGCCCAGCTTCGCCAAGGAACTGTTCCTGGGGCGTTTCCGGCTCGATCTCATCCATCCGCACCCCACCCCCGCGGTCGACGACGTACGCCGCGGCGAGAAGTTCCTCGCCACGCTGCGCGACTTCTGCGAGACGGAGATCGACAGCGCCCGGATCGAGCGCGAGGGAAAGATCCCGGACGAGACCGTGCACGGGCTCAAGGAGCTCGGCGCGTTCGGTATGAAGATCGACGCGAAGTACGGCGGCCTCGGACTCACCCAGGTCTACTACAACCGGGCCCTGGCCCTGGTCGGCACCGCCAGCCCCGCCATCGGCGCGCTGCTCTCCGCGCACCAGTCGATCGGCGTGCCCCAGCCGCTGAAGCTGTTCGGGACCAAGGAGCAGAAGGAGACCTTCCTGCCGCGCTGTGCCCGTACGGACATCTCGGCGTTCCTGCTGACCGAGCCCGATGTCGGCTCGGACCCGGCCCGGCTGGCGACCCTGGCGGTCCCGGACGGCACGGACTACCTCCTCGACGGGGTCAAGCTGTGGACCACCAATGGCGTGGTCGCCGACCTCCTGGTGGTGATGGCGCGGGTGCCCGCCTCCGAGGGGAGCAGGGGAGGCATCACGGCCTTCGTCGTCGAGGCCGACTCCCCGGGCATCACGGTCGAGAACCGCAACGCCTTCATGGGCCTGCGCGGCCTGGAGAACGGGGTGACCCGCTTCCACCAGGTACGGGTCCCCGCCGCCAACCGCATCGGACCCGAGGGCGCCGGCCTGAAGATCGCCCTCACCACCCTCAACACCGGCCGGCTCTCGCTGCCCGCGATGTGCGTCGGCTCCGGCAAATGGTGCCTGAAGATCGCCCGCGAGTGGTCCGCGGCCCGTGAGCAGTGGGGCCGGCCGGTCGCCAAGCACGAGGCCGTCGGCGCCAAGATCTCCTTCATCGCCGCCACCACCTTCGCCCTCGAAGCGGTCGTCGACCTCTCCTCCCAGATGGCCGACGAGAACCGCAACGACATCCGCATCGAAGCCGCCCTCGCCAAGCTGTACGGCTCGGAAATGGGCTGGCTGATGGCCGACGAACTGGTCCAGATCCGCGGCGGCCGCGGCTACGAGACCGCCCCCTCGCTCGCCGCCCGCGGCGAACGCGCCGTCCCCGCCGAGCAGATGCTCCGCGATATGCGCATCAACCGGATCTTCGAGGGCTCCACGGAGATCATGCACCTGCTGATCGCCCGCGAGGCGGTGGACGCCCATCTGTCGGTCGCCGGCGACCTCATCGACCCCGACAAGTCGCTCGCCGACAAGGGCCGGGCGGCGGCCAAGGCCGGCGGATTCTACGCCCGCTGGCTGCCCAAGCTCGTCGCCGGCCCCGGCCAACTCCCCAGCACCTACCAGGAGTTCGGGCGGCTGGCCGGTCATCTGCGCTATGTCGAACGGACCTCCCGCAAGCTCGCCCGCTCCACCTTCTACGCGATGTCCCGCTGGCAGGGCCGGATGGAGACCAAACAGGGCTTCCTCGGCCGGATCGTGGACATCGGTGCCGAACTCTTCGCGATGAGCGCCGCCTGTGTACGGGCCGAGTACCTGACCGAGACCGGTGACCACGGCCGCGAGGCGCAGCAGCTGGCCGATGTGTTCTGCCGGCAGGCGCGGATCCGTATCGAGGAGCTGTTCGGCCGGCTGTGGACCAACACCGACGAGCTCGACCGCAAGGTCGTCGACGGGGTCCTCGACGGCAGCTACACCTGGCTGGAGGAGGGCATGATCGACCCCAGCGGCGACGGCCCCTGGATCGCCGACGCCACCCCGGGCCCGAGCCGGACGGACAACGTCCGGCGGCCCGTTCGCTGAGCGGCCCCCCGGCTGCCCGCACCCCCGGGGCCGGTCCGACGGTCCGGACCGGCCCCCGGGGCGTGCGGCCCGCAGCGGTCAGGGGCCCCATGCTCGGTAGGACCCACCCTTGATCGGTAGGACACGCCCTGGGTGTCCGCGGCCCCTCGGCGACCGGCCACAATGGACCACATGACGGACTCCCTCGCCCACCCGCATCTGCGCTTCGAGTCGGCCGCCGCCGATCCCGACGGCCCGAGCGGCCCCCGTTCCCTGGTCATCCTCGGCTCGACCGGGTCGATCGGCACCCAGGCGATCGACATCGTGCTGCGCAACCCCGACCGGTTCCGGGTGACCGCGCTCTCCGCGGCCGGCGGCCGGGTCGAGCTGCTCGCCGACCAGGCGCATCAGCTGCGGGTGAGCGCCGTGGCCGTGGCGCGCGAGAATGCGGTGCCGGCGCTGCGGACGGCGCTGGCCGACCGCTACGGCGCGGGCGAGCCGCTGCCCGAGATCCTGGCCGGCCCCGACGCGGCCACCGACCTGGCCGCCTCCCCCTGCCACACCGTCCTCAACGGCATCACCGGCTCCATCGGACTCGCCCCGACCCTGGCCGCGCTGAAGGCGGGCCGGGTGCTGGCCCTCGCCAACAAGGAATCGCTGATCGTCGGCGGTCCGCTGGTCAGGGCCCTCGCCGCGCCCGGCCAGATCATCCCCGTCGACTCCGAGCACTCCGCGCTCTTCCAGGCGCTGGCCGGCGGCGAGCGTGCCGAGGTCCGCAAGCTCGTGGTCACCGCCTCCGGCGGCCCGTTCCGCGGCCGTACGAAGCGGGAGCTGGCCGGTGTCACGCCCGAGCAGGCGCTGGCCCACCCCACCTGGTCGATGGGCCCGGTCGTCACCATCAACTCCGCGACCCTGGTCAACAAGGGCCTGGAGGTCATCGAGGCGCATCTGCTCTTCGACGTCCCGTTCGAGCGCATCGAGGTCGTCGTCCACCCGCAGTCCTACATCCACTCGATGGTGGAGTTCACCGACGGCTCCACGCTCGCCCAGGCCAGCCCGCCCGATATGCGGATGCCGATCGCGCTGGGCATCGGCTGGCCCGAGCGGGTCCCGGACGCCGCACCGGGCGTGGACTGGACGAAGGCGCAGACCTGGGAGTTCTTCCCGCTGGACGAGGAGGCCTTCCCCTCCGTCCCGCTGGCCCGCCAGGTCGGTGATCTCGGCGGCACCGCCCCCGCCGTCTTCAACGCCGCGAACGAGGAATGCGTCGATGCGTTCCTCCAGGGCGGGCTGCCCTTCACAGGGATTGTGGATACGGTCGCCGCAGTGGTCTCCGAGCACGGGACGCCGGCCAGGGGAATTTCCCTGACCGTTGCCGACGTCCTGGAGGCGGAAACCTGGGCGCGCGCCCGCGCCCGCGAACTGGCCGCCCGTGCGGCACGGACACCTTCGGAGGCTCGCGCATGACGACCTGGATGACCATCCTCGGCATAGTCGTCTTCGTCGTCGGTCTGCTGTTCTCCATTGCCTGGCACGAGCTCGGCCATCTCTCCACGGCCAAGCTGTTCGGTATCCGCGTGCCGCAGTACATGGTGGGCTTCGGTCCGACGATCTTCTCCCGTAAGAAGGGCGACACCGAGTACGGCATCAAGGCCGTTCCGCTCGGCGGCTACATCCGCATGATCGGGATGTTCCCGCCCGGCGACGACGGAAAGCTGCAGGCCCGCTCCACCTCGCCGTTCCGCGGCATGATCGAGGACGCCCGTTCGGCGGCCTTCGAGGAGCTGCAGCCCGGTGACGACGAGCGGCTCTTCTACACCCGCAAGCCCTGGAAGCGCGTCATCGTGATGTTCGCCGGGCCGTTCATGAACCTGATCCTGGCGGTCGTGATCTTCATGAGCGTGCTGATGGGCTTCGGCATCAACACCCAGACCACCCAGGTCGGCTCGGTCTCGGAGTGCGTCATCTCGGCCGCCGCCAAGACCGACAAGTGCCCGCACGGCGCCAAGGACTCCCCGGCCGAGGCCGCGGGCCTGCGGGCCGGCGACAAGATCGTCTCGTTCAACGGCCACGCCGTCCCAAACTGGGGCGCCCTGCAGCAGCAGATCCGCGACACCACGGGGCCCGCCACCCTCGTCGTCGAGCGGCACGGCGCACGGCAGACGCTGCACGCCGACCTGATCGAGAACAAGGTCGCCAAGACCGACGGCCACGGCGGCTATGTCCCCGGAGAGTTCGTCACCGCCGGATTCCTCGGCTTCACCCCGGCCAGCGGCGTCGTCCAGCAGTCCTTCGGCCAGTCCGTCGACCGCATGGGCAACATGGTCGAGCAGGGGGTCTCCTCGCTGATAAACCTGCCCGCGAAGGTCCCGGACCTGTGGAACGCGGCCTTCAACGGTGGCGAGCGCAAGCAGGACTCCCCGATGGGCGTGGTCGGCGCGGCCCGGGTCGGCGGCGAGGTCTTCTCCCTGCACATCCCGCCCGAGCAGCGGGTGGCGACCATGCTCTTCCTGGTCGCCGGCTTCAACCTCTCGCTCTTCCTGTTCAACATGCTGCCGCTGCTGCCGCTGGACGGCGGGCACATCGCCGGCGCCCTGTGGGAGTCGGTCCGGCGGGCCTTCGCCAAGATCGTCCGGCGCCCCGACCCCGGCCCCTTCGACGTCGCCAAGCTGATGCCGGTCGCGTACGTCGTCGCCGGGATCTTCATCTGCTTCACGCTGCTGGTGCTCGTCGCCGACGTGGTGAATCCGGTGAAGCTGACCTAGAAAGTACGTTTGGCGGCGGCCGGACACCTCCGTGGCGTTTGGAGGTGTCCGGCCGTCTCCTTTCGTGGCGCCACAGGGGCGCGATGTGCTCATAGCAACCCCGGTGCCGTAATCTCGAAGACCGGAGCCCGCCGCTGCGGGGCCTAGATCCACACCTTGGGGTTGCTCGCCAGATGACTGCCATTTCACTGGGAATGCCGGACGTACCGACCAAGCTTGCCGACCGCCGGGTCAGCCGCAAGATCCAGGTCGGCACGGTCGCCGTGGGCGGAGACGCACCGGTCTCGGTGCAGTCGATGACGACCACGCGGACGTCCGACATCGGTGCCACGCTGCAGCAGATCGCCGAGCTGACGGCCTCCGGCTGCCAGATCGTCCGGGTCGCCTGCCCGACGCAGGACGACGCCGACGCGCTGCCGGTGATCGCCCGGAAGTCGCAGATTCCGGTCATCGCGGACATCCATTTCCAGCCGAAGTACGTCTTCGCCGCGATCGACGCCGGCTGCGCCGCGGTCCGCGTCAACCCCGGCAACATCAAGCAGTTCGACGACAAGGTCAAGGAGATCGCCAAGGCGGCCTCCGACGCCGGCACCCCGATCCGGATCGGCGTCAACGCCGGCTCCCTGGACCGCCGCCTGCTGCAGAAGTACGGCAAGGCCACCCCCGAGGCGCTCGTCGAGTCCGCGCTGTGGGAGGCGTCCCTCTTCGAGGAGCACGGCTTCCGCGACATCAAGATCTCGGTCAAGCACAACGACCCGGTCGTGATGGTCAACGCCTACCGCCAGCTCGCCGCCCAGTCGGACTACCCCCTCCACCTCGGCGTCACGGAGGCCGGCCCCGCCTTCCAGGGCACCATCAAGTCCGCCGTCGCCTTCGGCGCCCTGCTCAGCGAGGGCATCGGCGACACCATCCGCGTCTCGCTCTCCGCGCCGCCCGCCGAAGAGGTCAAGGTCGGCATCTCCATCCTGGAGTCGCTCAACCTGCGCCAGCGCAGGCTGGAGATCGTCTCCTGCCCCTCCTGCGGCCGCGCCCAGGTCGATGTCTACAAGCTCGCCGACGAGGTCACCGCGGGCCTGGACGGCATGGAGGTGCCGCTCCGCGTCGCCGTCATGGGCTGTGTCGTCAACGGCCCCGGTGAGGCCCGCGAGGCCGACCTCGGTGTCGCCTCCGGCAACGGCAAGGGCCAGATCTTCGTCAAGGGCGAGGTCATCAAGACCGTCCCCGAGTCGAAGATCGTGGAGACCCTCATCGAAGAGGCCATGAAGATCGCCGAGCAGATGGAGAAGGACGGCATCGTCTCCGGCGAGCCGACCGTGGCCGTCGCCGGCTGACCCGGCGCCGCCCGCGGCCCCCGAGCCCCGCCGCCCGCAGAGGGCCGCGGGGCTCGCAGCTGCCCGGACCCGTCCGTCCCCGGTGCCCGGGTGCTCCCGCGCAGGTGGAGGTAAAGTGCCAAGACCTGCTCCCGCCTGGCCTCCCAGGCCCGTAACGGTGAGGCTTTCCGACACGTGCTGACGACCACCACCATCAAGGTCCTCGAGCCCGGGGACCTCGACGATGCGCTCGCGGTCCTGGACCGCGACCCGGTGGCCAACGCGTTCGTCGCCGCCCGCGTCCAGGTCGCCGGCCTCGACCCCTGGCGGCTGGGCGGCGAGATGTGGGGCTGGTACGTCAGCGGCCGCCTGGAGTCGCTCTGTTACGCCGGCGCCAACCTCGTCCCGGTCTGTGCCACCCCCGAAGCCGTCCGTGGCTTCGCCGAACGCGCCCGCCGCCAGGGCCGCCGCTGCTCCTCCATCGTCGGCCCCGCGGAGTCCACCGCCGAGCTGTGGTCGCTCCTGGAGCCCTCCTGGGGACCGGCCCGCGAGATCCGCGCCCATCAGCCGCTGATGGTCACCACCGCACCGGCCGCCGAGATCGCCCCCGACCCGTACGTCCGGCGGATCCGCAAGAACGAGATGGACCTGATCATGCCCGCGTGCGTGGCCATGTTCACCGAAGAGGTCGGCATCTCCCCGATGGCCGGCGACGGCGGGCTCCTCTATCAGGCCCGGGTCGCCGAACTCGTCGGCTCCGGCCGCTCCTTCGCCCGTATCGAGAACGGCAAGGTCATCTTCAAGGCCGAGATCGGCGCCGCCACCCAGCGGGCCTGCCAGATCCAGGGCGTGTGGGTCGACCCCGCCTATCGCGGCAAGGGCCTGTCCGAGACCGGTATGGCCGCCGTGCTGCGCTATGCCCTCAGCGACGTCGCCCCCATCGTCAGCCTCTACGTCAACGACTTCAACACCGCCGCCCGGGCCTCCTACCGGCGGGTGGGCTTCGAGGAAGTCGGCGCGTTCATGAGCGTACTGTTCTGACCCGCCGCCTTGTACGCTCCGAGCATGGATGACGTCGCGGTCGGCCCGCTTGATCTCGCTGCCCGCGTCGACGACGCGCTGGCCGTCCAGGCGGTCGCGTTCGGCCTGAGCGCCGAGGAGACGGCCGTCCGCCGGCACATCGTGCTGCGTCACCTCACCAGCCCCGGCGCCCGCGCCCTCGGCGCCACCACCCCCGCAGGCCGGCTGGTCGGCTTCGTCTACGGCATGCCCAACGACCGTGCCCACTGGTGGTCCACCGTCGTCGAGCCCTACCTCCGAGGCGAGGGTCTCGACCACTGGCTCGACGACTCCTTCACCATCACCGAGCTGCACGTCCACCCCGACTACCAGCACCGCGGCCTCGGCCGGGCACTGATCACCCGCATCACCGACGGAGCCGCCCAGCCACGCTCCATCCTCTCGGCCATCGACACCGAAAGCCCCGCCCGCCGCCTCTACCGCTCCCTCGGCTACCAGGACATCGCCCGCCGCGTCCTCTTCCCGAGCGCCCCGACCCCGTACGCGGTGATGGGGGCCCCGCTCCCGCTGAAGCGCCCCTGAACGAGCCGCCAGGCCGCAGAGGCACACCGCCACCGGCCTTCCTTCCGGCCACTCACCACGAGTGGCCCGCCCCCACCCACGTTTTACTGGTCCCCGCACCCACAGCCCCGCGCAGCGGACCCGGCCGCCGCAGGCGCCACGGCGGGCGCACCGCGCAGCGGGCGACAAACGGCGAGCAGCCCCCACGGCGGGAAGGCCGACAACGTGGGAAGCCCGATCAGGCGCAGCGGACGGTATCCATTTCCGTGCGCCACACCCCTACGGCTAACCTCCAGGGAGTCCCCTTTCTTACGCAGGAGAAACTCCATGGCCCACGCCGCACAGGTCCAGCGCATGTCCCGCTTGATGATCAAGACACTGCGCGACGACCCGGCCGACGCCGAGACCGCCAGCCACAAGCTGCTCGTCCGCGCCGGGTACGTCCGCCGCTCCTCCGCCGGCATCTGGACGTGGCTGCCGCTGGGCAAGAAGGTCCTGGAGAACGTCTCCCGCATCGTCCGCGAAGAGATGGACGCCATCGGCGGCCAGGAGGTCCTGCTGCCGGCCCTGCTGCCCAAGGAGCCCTACGAGGTCAGCGGCCGCTGGGAGGAGTACGGCGACCTGCTCTTCCGCCTCAAGGACCGCAAGGGCGCCGACTACCTCCTCGGCCCCACCCACGAAGAGATCTTCACCCTCACGGTCAAGGACCAGTGCACGTCCTACAAGGACCTGCCGGTGATCCTCTACCAGATCCAGACCAAGTACCGTGACGAGGCCCGCCCCCGCTCCGGTGTGCTGCGCGGCCGCGAGTTCCAGATGAAGGACTCGTACAGCTTCGACACCACCGACGAGGGGCTGGAGCAGTCGTACGCCCTGCACCGCGAGGCCTACACCAAGATCTTCGAGCGGCTCGGCCTGGACTACCGCATCGTCTCCGCCGTCTCCGGCGCGATGGGCGGCTCCGCCTCCGAAGAGTTCCTGGCCCCCGCCGCCGCCGGTGAGGACACCTTCGTGGACTGCCCGGCCTGCGACTACGCCGCCAACACCGAGGCCGTCACGGTCAAGGTCGAGCCCGCCGACGGCTCCGCACACGGCCCCGTCGAGGAGCTGGACACCCCCGACACCCCGACCATCGAGACCCTCGCCGAGCACCTCGGCGTACCGGCCTCGGCGACCCTGAAGAACCTCCTGGTCAAGGTCGACGGCGAGATCGTCGCGGTCGGTGTCCCCGGCAACCGCGAGGTCGACCTCGGCAAGCTCGGCGAGCACCTCGCGCCGGCCACGGTCGAGCTGGTCACCGCCGAGGACTTCACCGACCGCCCCGAGCTGGTCCGCGGCTACGTCGGCCCGCAGGGCCTGGCCGGCAAGGCGTTCCGCTACATCGCCGACCCGCGTATCGCCCCCGGCACCGCCTGGATCACCGGTGCCAACAAGGAGGGCAAGCACGCCAAGAACGTCGTCGCCGGCCGGGACTTCGAGGTCGACGACCACCTCGACGTGGTCGTCGTCGAGCCCGGCGACCCCTGCCCGAAGTGCGGCACCGGCCTGAAGATCGACCGCGCCATCGAGATCGGCCACATCTTCCAGCTCGGCCGCAAGTACGCGGACGCCTTCGGGCTCGATGTGCTCGGCCAGAACGGCAAGCCCGCCCGGGTGACCATGGGCTCGTACGGCATCGGCGTCTCCCGCGCGGTGGCCGCCCTCGCCGAGCAGACCCACGACGAGAAGGGCCTGTGCTGGCCCCGCGAGGTCGCCCCGGCCGATGTGCATGTCGTCGCGGCCGGCAAGGCCAAGCAGACCGAGCTCGCCCTGGAGGTCGGCGAACAGCTCGGCGCCGCCGGTCTGCGGGTCCTCGTCGACGACCGGGCCGGCGTCTCGCCCGGCGTGAAGTTCACCGATGCCGAACTGCTCGGCGTCCCGACCGTCGTCGTCGCCGGCCGCCGCGCCGCCGAGGGCGTCGTCGAGGTCAAGGACCGCCGCACCGGCGAGCGCGAGGAGCTGACGGTCGAGGAGGCCGTCGCCCGCCTCGGCGCGTAACCACCGCACGGCCGACGGGCCGGCCGCCGGGTGCACACCCCGGCGGCCGGCCCGTCCGTCCGTCCAGCGTCCGTCCGTCCAGCGTCCGTCCGTCCAGCGTCCGTCCGTCCAGCGTCCGTCCGTCCAGCGTCCGTCCAACCAGGGGGAGACACCCCCTACAGCCAGGCGGCGAACTCCAGCAGCAGCTCGCCGCGCTGCCGGTCGCCCACCGCCACCTCCCGTACCCCGGTGTCCACCGCCCGGTACAGCGTCCAGTCGCGCAGCCGGTCCCGGTCCACCTCCAGGGAGTCGGCCAGCTTGGCCACCCTGCGGCGGGCCGCGGCAGCCGCGCCCGACCCGGCCGCCAGATCCTCGAACCGGTCCAGCACCAGCGCTGCCAGGTCGTACGCCCGCTCGCCCACCACCGGCGACGGGCCGACCGCCAGCCAGGGTGCCCGCTCACCGGCCAGCACCTTGCCCTGCCGGAACGCACCGTGCAGCAGAAACCGCTCGTCGGACCCGTCCGGAAGGGCGCGTCGCAGCTCCAGTGCCTGATCCACCAGCGGCCCGGCCGCCTCGGTCAGCGCTCCGGCCGTCCGCAGCGCCTCCGCGGCCTCCTCGGTACGCCCGGCCAGCGTCTCGAAGGAGTGCTCCGGGGCCGCCGGCACCCACAGGCGCCGCACCGTACCGGCCGCTTCCAGCAGCGCCTTGGCCTCCGGCAGCGACCGCAGCGACACACCGCCCTGCAGCCGCTCCAGCAACAGCGCCCCGCTCGTGGCATCGGACCGCAGCAGTCGCACCGCGCCCCAGCCGTCCCACGTCTCCAGCGCCGTCCCCTCGTGCGCGGACACCCGCCCGGGCACCGGGAACTTCAGTGCAGCGGGCGCCTGGTCCTTCTGCCGTACGAGGGCGACCAGACTGCTGCGGCCACCGGGGGCCTGCACCCGCTCCAGCGTCAGATCCCAGGCCTCCAGCCGCTGCTGAACCAGCGTCGGCAGCGCATCGAGCCACTCGCGCACGGGACTTTCCGGATTGCCGCTCAGCGAACTCACCAACCGCTGCGGCGGTTCGATGGGTGCCGTTGCCATGCTTGAGCTGTCCCCTTCCTGGGGCCGTGACCGCACCGCGGCCGGTCGTTCAGAGCGCGCCCGCGGAGGCGTTCGCGGCGCCGGACCCGGTGGCGGCCGCGGCCCGCTCCACGAGCCCAGGGAAGGCTACGCCGCTGCCGCGCCAGCGCACCGCCCGCACCGCTGCCTCGCGCAGCGCGGTCGCCGCCTCCGTACGCCGGGCCGTGCCGCCGGCCCGGACGAGATCCGCGTAGACGGCGGCCAGCCGGTCCTCCAGCTCCGCCGCCAGCCGGACCGCGGCGGCCGCGTCCGGGACCGGGAAGGGCAGTTCGTAGGCGGCGGCCGCGGCACGCGGGGTACCGCCCAGGTCGCGCACCTCGCGGCGCAGCGCATCCCGGCGCGCACGATGCCCGTCGTACGCGGCCTGCGCCTCCGTTCGCCGGTCGCCGGAGATCCGCCCGCCGACCACGCCGTAGCCGTACACCGCCGCATGCTCGGCGGCCAGCGCCGCCTGCACCGCGGTCAGCTCGTCGTGCCCGCTGCCCGCGTCCTCGCGCCCGTTCCTGCCGTGCACCGCTGTGGCCCTCATGTGCTCACCCCTTCGCCGGTCCTCGCTCCTGGCCGTGCTGCCGTACCCGTCATCCGGCCGGCTCCGCCAGCAGATACGCATGCGCCGCACCGGCCGCCGCGACCGAGGCGAGCAGCCGGGCCAACTCCGGGGGCGCGGTGGTCAGGGCCTTGGTGCGGACGTCTGCGAGCTTGCGCTCGGCGTCGGCCAGGGCGGCGCGTGCGGCCCGTTCGTCCCGCGGGACCCGGGGACCGGACGGCCGCCGGGAGCCGTGCGGCGCGGGACCGGAAGCGGGCGCACCGGCATCGCGCGCCGGGCCGTCGGTGGCCCCGCCGGGGGAGGGGGCGGCCCGTTCGTCGGTGAACGCCGCGGCGTGCCGGGCGACTTCGGAGCGCAGCGGGCGCAGCCGCGACTCCAGTGCCGGATGCGCGGCCAGCGTGGCGTCGTAACGGGCCAGCAGGGTCGTACTGTCGCGGGCGGAGCGCTCGCGCAGCCGGTCGGCGGCAAGGGAGTGTTCGGTCCGGCCGGGGCCGTCGTCCTCGGCGCAGCCGGTGAGCAGCGCCACGCCCCCGAGGGCGGCGCCGGCCAGCAGGGTCCTTCTGCGTGTGAGCGCCACTTTCGGCACGTTGCACTTCCCGGGGTCTTTCGTAGTGATCACCGCAGGCGAGAGTATCCGTGACCACCCACCGAATCGTCAGTACCCCGCCGGAACCGATAGGCTTTGAGCCGACACGCGACCCACCCACAACAGCACACGCGGCCGAGGAGT
Source organism: Streptomyces sp. NPDC015125 (assembly GCF_043080045.1). Classification (NCBI taxonomy): domain Bacteria; kingdom Bacillati; phylum Actinomycetota; class Actinomycetes; order Kitasatosporales; family Streptomycetaceae; genus Streptomyces; species Streptomyces sp. NPDC015125. The sequence continues at coordinate 52,546 of NZ_JBIBVF010000001.1, read as the reverse complement.
CACCCGGATGAGCACGACCCAGAGCGAGAGGCTGCGCGGATTGCTTGAACCGCTCGTCGCCGCGCGAGACCTGGATCTGGAAGAGATCGAGGTGACACCGGCAGGCAAGCGGCGGGTGCTGAGGATCGTGGTCGATTCCGACGAGGGCGTCCAGCTGGACGAGTGCGCCGAGCTGAGCCGCGAGGCCTCCCAGGTCCTGGACGACTCCGATGTGATGGGCGGCGCCCCGTACACCCTTGAGGTGACCTCTCCCGGCGCCGACCGCCCGCTGACCGAGCTGCGGCACTACCGCCGCGCCGTCGGCCGCCTGGTCAAGGCCCAACTGACCGCCGAGGCAGGCGCCGACGAGCTGGTGGCCCGGATCACCGCCGTGGACGAGGACGGTCTGGATCTTGAGGTGCCGGGCGTCAAGGGCCGCAAGCCGACCGCCCGCCGGCTCTCCTTCGACGAGATCGCCAAGGCGCGTGTCGAGCTGGAGTTCAACCGCAAGGCCGACAAGGCCGACAAGGCAGACAAGCGCGACGCGCAGCACGACGAGAAGATCGACGAGAACAAGATCGACGAGAACAAGGAGGAGGCGTAGCCGTGGATATCGACATGAGTGCCCTGCGGGGACTGGTGCGGGAGAAGGAGATCTCGTTCGACCTGCTGGTCGAGGCGATCGAGTCGGCCCTCCTCATTGCCTACCACCGCACCGACGGCAGCCGCCGGCGGGCGCGGGTGGAGCTGGACCGCAACACCGGCCATGTGACGGTGTGGGCGAAGGAGGATCCGGAGGACCTGGAGGAGGGCGCCGAGCCCCGCGACTTCGACGACACCCCCTCCGGTTTCGGGCGGATCGCGGCGACCACCGCCAAGCAGGTCATCCTGCAGCGGCTGCGGGACGCCGAGGAGGAGATCACCTTCGGCGAGTTCGCCGGGCGTGAGGGCGATGTCATCACCGGCGTCGTCCAGCAGGGCAAGGACCCCAAGAACGTGCTGGTGGACATCGGCCCGATGGAGGCCATGCTGCCGGTGCAGGAGCAGGTCCCCGGCGAGGACTACGCGCACGGCACCCGGCTGCGTTCGTACGTCGTACGGGTGGCCAAGGGCGTGCGCGGCCCGTCCGTGACGCTGTCGCGCACCCACCCCAATCTGGTGAAGAAGCTCTTCGCCATGGAGGTCCCGGAGATCGCGGACGGCTCGGTGGAGATCTCCGCCATCGCCCGCGAGGCCGGCCACCGCACCAAGATCGCCGTACGGTCCACCCGCTCCGGCCTGAACGCCAAGGGGGCCTGCATCGGCCCGATGGGCGGCCGGGTGCGCGCGGTGATGGCCGAGCTGCACGGCGAGAAGATCGACATCGTGGACTGGTCGGACGACCCGGCCGAACTGGTGGCGAACGCGCTGTCGCCGGCCCGGGTCAGCAAGGTCGAGGTCGTGGACCTGGCGGCACGCTCCGCCCGGGTCACCGTTCCCGACTACCAGCTGTCACTGGCCATCGGCAAGGAAGGGCAGAATGCCCGGCTCGCCGCCCGTCTCACGGGCTGGCGGATCGACATCCGTCCGGACACCGAGCAGCCCGCACCGCAGGACTGAGACCGTCCACTACGGACGGTGACGCCGCGGCCCGGCGAAAATCGCTGGCGCCGCGGCGCTCCGACCGGAATTCTGAGCAGCCGTTCCGCCTTTACCCCATAGGGGTCGGGCCGGCGCGGGGAGGTAGACTTAAGCAGTGTCTGGCCGGACGCATGCCCGCGCATGCCCTGAGCGCACCTGTCTGGGATGCCGGGAGCGAGCGGCCAAGGGCGATTTGCTGCGCATCGTGGAGATCGAGGGTGAGTGTGTCCCCGATCCTCGCGGTACGCTGCCCGGCCGGGGTGCTTACGTGCACCCGACACCGGTCTGCCTCGACCTGGCGGTTCGCCGCCGGGCGTTCAACCGGGCCTACCGGGCCCGGGGACCGTTCGAGACGACGGAGCTGCGTCGGTTCATCGAGCGGACGCCCGTCGAGCAGGCGCCGTTGCAGTAACGCACAGCAGCACGAAACGCACAGCGCACGGAAAACCGTGCGGTCAGGTACCTCGCGAGTCGGAAGTAGGTCGAGATTGCGATGAGCACTCGATGAGTACGCGATGAGTACGCCCATGAAGTAGCGACGGTCCGGTGGACAAACCCGGACCTAGAAGGAGCGAAGTGGCTAAGGTCCGGGTATACGAACTCGCCAAGGAGTTCGGCGTTGAGAGCAAGGTCGTCATGGCCAAGCTCCAAGAACTTGGTGAATTCGTCCGTTCGGCGTCCTCGACGATCGAGGCGCCGGTTGTTCGCAAGTTGACCGACGCTTTCCAGGCAGGCGGCGGCAACGGCCGCGCCTCCGGCAAGCCCGCGGCGCCGCGCAAGTCGGCCCCCGCGAAGCCGTCCGCGCCGTCTCCGGCGCAGGCCGGCGGCAGTACCCCTGCCGCCAAGGCAGCGGGGGAGCGTCCTGCTGCCCCGAAGCCGGGCGCCCCCAAGCCGGGCCCCGCGGCTCCGGCAGCCCCCGAGGCGCCGAAGGCCCCCGAGGCACCGAAGGCCCCCGAGGCCCCGGTGACTCCCAAGAGCACTCCCGCCGCCGGCCCCACCCCGGGACCGCGGCCCACGCCGGCCCCGAAGGCTCCGGCACCCAAGCCCGCTCCGGCCGCCCCCGCGCAGCCCGAGTTCCAGGCTCCGCCGTCCGCGCCGGCCGCTCCCGCCGCCGGCCAGTCGGCTCCCCGTCCCGGTGCCCCCGGCCCGCGTCCGGCCCGTCCGGCGTCCGGCCAGGGCGGCCAGGGCGGCCAGGGTGGTCAGGGCGGTCAGGGCCGCGGTAACGCTCCGCGTCCCGGTGGCGAGCGTCCGGCCCCGCGTCCCGGTGGCCGTCCGTCCGGCCCCCGTCCGGGCAACAACCCCTTCACGTCCGGTGGCTCCACGGGCATGGCCCGTCCGCAGGCCCCCCGTCCCGGTGGCGCCCCGCGTCCCGGCGGCCAGGGTGGTCCCGGCGGTCCGCGTCCGCAGGGCGGCGGCCAGGGCGGTCCCCGTCCCCAGGGCGGCCAGGGCGGTGCGCGTCCCACCCCCGGTGGTATGCCCCGTCCGCAGGGTGCCGCTCCCGGTGGCGCCCCGCGTCCCGGCGGTGGCGGCGGTAACCGCCCGAACCCGGGCATGATGCCGCAGCGTCCCGCTGCCGGCCCGCGTCCGGGCCCCGGCGGTGGCGGCGGTCGCGGTCCCGGCGGTGCCGGTCGTCCCGGTGGCGGCGGCGGTCGCCCGGGTGGCGGCGGCGGTTTCGCCGGTCGTCCCGGTGGCGGTGGCGGCGGCGGTCGTCCGGGTGGCGGCGGCGGTTTCGCCGGTCGTCCCGGTGGCGGCGGTCCCGGTGGTGGCGGCGGCTTCGGCGGTCGTCCCGGCTTCGGTGGCCGTCCCGGCGGTCCCGGCGGCCGTGGTGGCACGCAGGGTGCGTTCGGCCGTCCCGGCGGTCCGGCGCGTCGTGGCCGCAAGTCGAAGCGGCAGAGGCGTCAGGAGTACGAGGCCATGCAGGCCCCGTCGGTGGGCGGCATCATGCTGCCCCGTGGCAACGGTGCGACGGTTCGCCTGTCGCGCGGTGCCTCGCTGACGGACTTCGCCGAGAAGATCAACGCCAACCCGGCGTCGCTGGTCCAGGTCATGCTGAACCTGGGCGAGATGGTCACCGCGACCCAGTCGGTCACCGACGAGACGCTGCAGCTGCTCGCCGACGAGATGAACTACGTCGTCGAGATCGTCAGCCCGGAGGAGGAGGACCGCGAGCTTCTCGAGTCCTTCGACATCGACTTCGGTGAGAACGAGGGCGGCGAGGACATGCTCGTCGCGCGTCCGCCGGTGGTGACCGTCATGGGTCACGTCGACCACGGTAAGACGCGACTGCTGGACGCGATCCGCAAGACGAACGTCATCGCGGGCGAGGCCGGCGGCATCACCCAGCACATCGGTGCCTACCAGGTCGCGACCGAGGTCAACGACGAAGAGCGTCGGATCACCTTCATCGACACCCCGGGTCACGAGGCGTTCACCGCCATGCGTGCCCGTGGTGCCAAGTCGACCGACATCGCGATCCTCGTGGTGGCGGCCAACGACGGTGTCATGCCGCAGACGATCGAGGCGCTGAACCACGCCAAGGCGGCCGATGTGCCGATCGTGGTCGCGGTCAACAAGATCGACGTCGAGGGCGCCGACCCGACCAAGGTGCGCGGCCAGCTCACCGAGTTCGGTCTGGTGGCCGAGGAGTACGGCGGCGACACCATGTTCGTCGACATCTCCGCCCGTGAGGGTCTGAACATCGAGCAGCTGCTCGAGGCCGTGGTCCTGACCGCGGACGCCTCGCTCGACCTGCGCGCCAACGCGGAGCAGGACGCGCAGGGCATCGCGATCGAGGCGCACCTCGACCGTGGCCGCGGCGCCGTGGCGACCGTCCTGGTCCAGCGCGGCACGCTCCGCGTCGGCGAGACGATGGTGGTCGGCGACGCGTACGGCCGGGTCCGGGCCATGCTCGACGACAAGGGCAACCACGTCGAGGAGGCCGGTCCTTCGACCCCGGTCCTGGTCCTGGGTCTGACCAACGTCCCGGGTGCCGGCGACAACTTCCTGGTGGTCGACGAGGACCGTACGGCCCGTCAGATCGCCGAGAAGCGCGCGGCACGCGAGCGCAACGCGGCCTTCGCCAAGCGCACCCGCCGGGTGTCCCTCGAGGACCTGGACAAGGTGCTCAAGGCCGGCGAGGTCCAGCAGCTCAACCTCATCATCAAGGGTGACGCTTCTGGTTCCGTCGAGGCCCTGGAGTCCTCGCTGCTCCAGCTCGACGTCGGCGAAGAGGTCGACATCCGGGTGCTGCACCGCGGCGTCGGTGCGGTCACGGAGTCCGACATCAACCTGGCGTCCGGCTCCGACGCGATCGTCATCGGCTTCAACGTGCGCGCCGAAGGCCGTGCCACGCAGATGGCCGACCGCGAGGGCGTCGACGTCCGGTACTACTCGGTCATCTACCAGGCGATCGAGGAGATCGAGGCGGCCCTGAAGGGCATGCTGAAGCCGGAGTACGAGGAGGTCGAGCTCGGTACCGCGGAGATCCGCGAGATCTTCCGCTCGTCCAAGCTCGGCAACATCGCGGGTGTGCTCATCCGCTCCGGCGAGGTCAAGCGCAACACCAAGGCGCGCCTGGTCCGCGACGGCAAGGTCGTGGCCGAGGACCTCAACATCCAGGGTCTGCGCCGCTTCAAGGACGACGTCACCGAGATCCGCGAAGGCTTCGAGGGCGGTATCAACCTCGGAAACTTCAACGACATCAAGATCGACGACGTCATCGCGACGTACGAGATGCGCGAGAAGCCGCGCGGCTGATCGTGCAGTAGCCCGCGCGTAGCGCGGTCCACCCGGTGTGGTGGTCGGGCGACGGGCGGGCGACCGGCCGGGGCCGGTCGGCGGAAGGTATTTCCGTCGATCGGCCCCGGCCGTTCCGTGTACGGTTCGAAATGACACGGACACCTAAGGCCCCACGGGTGGCTCAGCCCGTCTTGCATGTACGTAGGGACGCTGTCCTTCGACCTGCTTCTCGGCGACGTACGGTCGCTGAAGGAGAAGCGCTCCGTCGTCCGCCCGATCGTCGCCGAGCTGCACCGCAAATTCGCGGTGAGCGTCGCGGAGGTCGGGGACCAGGATCTGCACCGCAGGGCCACCATCGGCCTGGCGGTGGTCTCCGGGGACACGGGACATCTCACCGATGTCATGGACCGCTGCGAGCGCCTGGTCGCCGCACGGCCCGAAGTGGAGCTGCTGTCGGTACGCCGACGGCTGCACGGCGACGACGACTGACCCGGGAACCGGGCAGGCCGCCGCCGGTGGAAGCACAATTGTGGAAGAAAGAAGGAGACGGACCAGTGGCCGACAATGCGCGGGCGAAGAAGCTGGCGGACCTCATCCGGGAGGTGGTCGCCCAGAAGCTGCAGCGCGGTATCAAGGACCCGCGGCTCGGTTCGCATGTGACCATCACGGACACCCGGGTCACCGGCGACCTGCGGGAGGCTACGGTCTTCTACACGGTCTACGGCGATGACGAGGAGCGTGCCAGCGCCGCCGCCGGGCTGGAGAGCGCCAAGGGCATCCTGCGCTCCGCGGTCGGGGCTGCGGCGGGGACGAAGTTCACGCCGACCCTGGCCTTCGTGCCGGACGCCCTGCCGGAGAACGCCAAGACGATCGACGACCTGCTCGACAAGGCACGGGCCTCGGACGCCAAGGTGCGCGAGGTCTCCTCCGGCGCCCAGTACGCCGGTGAGGCCGATCCGTACCGCAAGCCGGGCGAAGACGAAGACGACGACGAGGGCACCGCGGCAGAATGAAGCGTGAGAGCAACAAGCCGGGCGGTCTTGTCATCGTCGACAAGCCGTCCGGCTTCACTTCGCACGACGTGGTGGCGAAGATGCGCGGCATGGCGCGTACCCGCCGGGTCGGGCACGCCGGCACGCTCGACCCGATGGCGACGGGCGTGCTCGTCCTGGGTCTCGAGCGGGCCACCAAGCTGCTCGGCCATCTCGCGCTGACGGAGAAGGAGTACGTCGGCACGATCCGGCTCGGCCAGACGACGATCACCGATGACGCCGAGGGCGAGATCACCGCGTCGAAGGCGGCGCACGGCCTTGCCCGCGAGGACATCGACGCGGGGGTCGGCCGGCTGTCCGGCGCGATCATGCAGGTCCCGTCGAAGGTCAGCGCCATCAAGATCAACGGCAAGCGGTCGTACTCGCGGGTCCGCGACGGTGAGGACGTGGAGATCCCGGCCCGGCCGGTCACGGTCTCCTCGTTCGTGGTGCACTCCGCGCACGAGGCCGAGGCCGAGGACGGCACCCCGGTGACCGATCTGCTGGTCTCCGTCGAGTGTTCGTCCGGTACGTACATCCGCGCCCTGGCCCGCGACCTGGGGGAGGGGCTCGGCGTCGGCGGCCATCTGACGGCGCTGCGCCGTACCCGTGTCGGCCCGTACAAGCTGGACCGGGCACGCACCCTCGAACAGCTCCAGGCCGCCGTGGACGACACCGAGGGGGAGGGCCTGCCGGTCATGCCGCTCGGGGACGCGGCCGCCGCGGCCTTCACCCGCTGGGATGTGGCCGAGCCGCAGGCCCGGCTGCTGCTCAACGGCGCACGGATCCCGATGCCGCTGTTCGAGGGCAACGGCCCGATCGCGGCGTTCGGACCGGACGACCGGTTCCTCGCGCTGGTGGAGAACCAGGGCGGGAAGGCGAAGAGTCTGGCGGTGTTCGCGGTCTAGAGCCGCAGTTGCAGCACCAGGGGCCGGTGCGGTGATCAGGCACCCGTAGGGCCGGGCCCGGAGGCGCGCATACGCGCTCCGGGCCCGGCCTTTTGCGCGCCCGCATGCGGTTGTCGGCGGCCCCCCGGGGGAGGCGGCGGGATCCCCGGCGGCCCTGGTTGCCCTGGCCGCCCTGACAGGCACGGAGCGCGGACCCCCTGCTGCACCCTCCTCGCCTGCGGTCTCTCCGGTTCTCCGGCGGCTATTCACTCATTCGGTGAGGCGCTCGAAGTGAATCAAGGCGCGGACGGGGGCGCGTTGCCACGGGACACTGTCGGGACGATCACCGCCTGCTTACCGTTCGGGGGACGGCACAGGGTGAGAGGACCGGCGATGGCATTGCTGGATGCCGATGCGGACACGGCACTGGTGCGGATCCGCGATCTGGCAGGTCGGACACGTGGCACGGGGTTTCTCGCGGACCACGACGGCACCGTGATCACCAGCCACGAAGTGGTGGACGGGGCCGCACAACTGGTCCTGCAGCCCATGGCGGACGGCGCCGGGGGCGGCGCGGCCGGGGGCGGCGGATGGACGTGCGTGGTGGCGGCCGATGCGCTGACACCCCTACCGGAGGCCGGGCTGGCCCTCGTACGGGCCGGCGGCTTCGGACCGCACCGGCTCACACCGCTGCCCATCGCCGCGGCCCGGCCGGCCGCGGGCACCGCCGCCCGGCTCTGGGCCGGCGGCTGGCTGGACGGCACGGTCGTCGGGCCGGGCTCAGGGGTGATGTACACGGCCACCGAACGCGTCCACCTCCTCGACGACACGCTGGAGCTCGCCCTCTGCGCCGGGGGCCGGGAGGCGCTGCGGCTGCGTGGCCTGGCGGTCGGCGGGCCGGTGCTGGACGCCCGGACCGGTGCGGTGCTCGGCGTCCTCGGCACCGCACTGCACCCCCAGGCTGCCGGCCGCGGCCGCCCGGGGGAGAGCCCCTTCGGGCGCCGGGCGGGCGGCTTCGCGATTCCGCTGCGCGCGGTCGCCGAAGCCGCACCACAGGGCGCGCTGGCCGCGCTGCTGGAGCGCAATGCGGCAACCGTTCCGGCCTACGGCAGCGAGTTGAACCCGGCCGGCGCGCGGCATCTTGCCGAGCTGTCGATGGGCTCCGCCGAGCGGCTGCGGCTGTGGCGGGAGCCGGTCGAACGGCCGGAGGCGGCCGCTGAGTTCGCGCGCTTCGAGGAGGGCCACGGGACGACACAGGCATGCGTGCTGGGGCTGGTGGGGCAGCCGGGGTGCGGCCGGAGCACGGAACTGGCCGGGCTCGCGGCACGCCGGGCACAGGGCCCCGGCCCCGCTGCGACCATCTGGCTGCGCGGCGCGGAACTGCGGCCCGACGACGACGGGGTACGCACCGCCGTCGAGCGCGCGCTGCGATCCGCCGGCCGGATCGTCGCCGGGGAGGGCCGTACGGCCGGTGACCCGGCGGACACCACCTCCCAGGGCGTCGCACGGGCGGCGGCCGCGGCCGGCCGTCCGCTGCTGGTGCTCCTCGACGGACCGGAGGAGATGCCGCCGGCCCTGGCACAGGGGGAGCGGCTGGCCGGGTGGACCGCGGCGACGGCCGACTGGCTGCGTACCGCCGGTGTGCGGCTGGTGGTCGCCTGCCGCCCCGAGTACTGGGAGCGGGCCGGTGCGCTCTTCCCGCCCGGCCTGCTGCACCGGCCGCTGCGTCCGGCACCCGCGCTGCCCGCCTGCGTAGAGCTCGGCGACCTCACCGAAGAGGAGGCGGAGCGGGCCCGTGGCCACTACGGCCTGCCGCCCGGCGCACCGGCCACGCCGGACGCCCGCCATCCGCTGGCCCTGCGCCTGCTCGCGGAGGTCGGCGCGGCGCTCCCCAAGGGGAACGGGCCCGGGCGGTGTACCGACGAGCCGCCCGGCCTCGGCACACCCGACCGCCACCAGATCTTCGACGCCTACCTGGACCTGGTGTGCCTGCGCATCGCCGTACGGCTCGCGTCCGGCCACCGGCCCGCGCTGCGCGGCACCGCCGTGCGCCGGCTGGCCGCCCAGGTCGCCGGCCAGGTGCACGAGGCGGCCCGCCGCTGCCTCGGCCCCGGACCGGGCGCGCTGGACCGTACGTCCTTCGAGGAGGTGTTCCCGCGGGAGCCCGGCTGGGCCCGTGCGGTGCTGGCCGAGGGGCTGCTGGTCCCGGCCGGCACCGGATTCCGCTTCGCCCACGAGGAGTTCGGGGAGTGGCTGCAGGGCGCCCATGTCGACCTCGACCTGCTGCCCGTCCCCGGACACCGCGTCGGGCCGGCCGTCCAGGCGCTGCTGCTGCTCGGCAGACGCGAGGGAACGGTACAACTGACCTTCCGGCTGGCGGAGTTGGTGCCGATGGCGACCGCCCCGGCCGGCTCACCGGCCGCCCACGCCGTGGACGGCCGCTGGTGGGCCGCTCATCTGCTGTCCGGTGTGCTGCTCCGGGTCCCCGACGCGAGGCCGTACACGGGCGTCTTGCGGCTGCTCGCCGACCGGATCACGGAACGCTCCCTCCGGGCGGGCGGCTTCGTGCATACGGGGCTGGAGGCCTTCGGGCCGTGGTTCTGGGAGCGGTTGGCACTGTCCGACGAGGACCGGATGGATCTGCTGCGCCGCCTGTTGCCGGCCGATGGGCCCCCGTGCGGGGCGGGGCCGGGGACGGTCGGCGCGAAGCGGTACGCGAAGGCGGGGGCGGGGGCAGGGGCCACGGGAGGTGCGCCGTCCGGTGCGCCGTCACGGTCCGTGTGGCCGTCACGGCCCGCGTGGCCGTCGTCGTCCGGTCCGTCCGCGCTGCCCGACCGGTTGTCGCCGTCCGCTCCGTCCTCGTGGTCCGACCCGTTGCCGCCGCCCGGGCCGGACGATCCCGCGCCGGGTGATCCGTCGTCCACCGTCGTGTCCGCCGACGGTCCGCGTGCCGGCCACCGCTTCGCCCCGCCGCCGCGGGTACGCGTCCACCCCGCCGACGACCCGGCGTCCGACCGGGACGGCGCCGGCCGGCCGGACGCCACCGGTGGCCCGCGCTCCACCCCCGCCCGGGCGGACACCGGCGGCAGCGCGTCCGCAGCCGCCGCCGCATCCGGGACCCGGCCCGCCGCGCCACGTTCGCTACGGTTTCTCGACGCCGCGGCCGCACTGCTGTGCGCGGATCCGGAGCGGATGCAGCCGTTGCTGTGCGCCTGGTTCGACGACACCCGCCCGCTGCAACGCCCCGGCGCGGAGGACGGCGGTCCGGCCCGCCCCGTAGAGGTGGTGCCCGGCGAGATCACCGTGGCCACCGCCGCGCAGGCGCTGCTGCACACCTTCCGTCACCGGGCGCTCGACGCCCTCACGGAGGCGCTGGTGCAGGCCGCGCACCCCAAGGGCGACGAGCTGATGGACGCGCTCGCCGAGGACGAGCCGGGCGCGGTGTGCCGGGCCGTGGACCGGTGGGCGCACGACGAGTGTCCCGAGCGGCGGGCCGCCGCCGTGTCGTACGGTCTGCGGGCCGCCCGGCACGTGACCGCCGGAGCCGACCGCGCCCTGCTGCGCTATGCGGCCCTCTGTCTTCTCGCCCGGAGCGCCGACAGCGCCCACCACGGCTCCGCGCTGGCCCTGCTGATGGGCGATCCGGCCACCCGCTCCCGCTTCCTGGACCGGGCGCTGGCCCGCTTTGTCGCGGGGGACCCGCAGCTGCCGCCCACGGTGTTCACGGCCGCCCTCGCCGACCACCCCGACCCGGTGCTGACCGCCTTCCGGGCCCGGCTGATCGGCGGCGCGGGGCCGCCGGTGGCGGCCGCCCTGCTGCGCATGCTCGCCCGCGCCGATGCACCGGACCTCCTCGCCCGCGTCGCCGACCTCGTCCGTGACTGCGCCCGGCACTGCCCGGAGCGTGCCGCCCGGCCGGTCGCGGAGTTCATCGACCGCCGCCTCGAACGCGGCCCGGCCGCCCGTGCCGCGCTCCGCCCGCTCGCCGTGGAGCTGCTGACCGGTTCCCCCGTGTCGGTCCGGTGCGCGCTTGCGGCCGTGGTGGCCGAGACGGGGCGTGGCGATTCGGTGGCGCTGCGCCGCGAACTGCTCGATGCGCTGCTGGCGCAGGAGACCACGTATGCGGCGCCGAACCGCGCCTACCAGGAGAGCGGGGTCCGGGACACCCGTGTGCTGGAGGCGCTCTTGGAGGCCGCCGCCGAGGGCGCGGAGCGGCGGCCGGCGGAGCGCACCAGGGAGCTGGTGCACCGTACCGGGACGCTGCTGGTGCGCACGCCGGCGGGCGCGGCCTGCTTCGACCGTCGGCTGGTGGAACTGGGGCGGCGGGTGCCCGGGTTCGCCCGCCGGGTGCAGGACTGGGTGACGGATGAGCCGGGGGAGTGGGCGGCAGTGGTGGGCCCCGGCGCCCGTGCCACGCTCGCCGGGTGTCACAGCTGACCGGCTGACCGGCGGGGGCTGCCGAGGCGCACCAGGGGCTTGTGGGGCGAGCCAAAGGGCCGCCGGGGCTCTCCGGGGGCTCCGGGGGCTCTGGGGGCTTCGGGGGCTGCCAACGCGTCCCGGGGGAGTGTCGTTGCGCTGTGGTGGGCCCGCCGCAGCACAACAGCGCGGGCCGGACGGGGGCCGGCGCGGTCCGGGCCGGGCAGCGTCCTCCGCGACCGCGAAACCGTCCATGCGATCAGGGTGGGACAGGCGCTCGGACAGGTGCCCCGAGCCACCCTTCGCGCGGAGCATCACCCGCGGCATGGCAGTCTTAGACCTGCGCCATGCCGAATTGGCGCAATGGACGGACAAGGGTTCGGGCGAGGAGCGGGCACTGTGCAGCGCTGGCGTGGCTTGGAGGACATCCCCGAGGGCTGGGGACGCAGCGTCGTCACCATCGGCTCCTACGACGGAGTGCACCGCGGCCACCAACTGATCATCGGCAAGGCCGTCGCGCGCGCCCGTGAGCTGGGGGTCCCCGCGGTGGTCGTCACCTTCGACCCGCACCCGAGCGAGGTCGTGCGGCCCGGCACCCACCCGCCGCTGCTGGCGCCGCACGACCGGCGTGCGGAGCTGATGGCCGGTCTGGGGGTGGACGCGGTGCTGATTCTCCCGTTCACCAAGGAGTTCTCGAAGCTGGCGCCGGCCGACTTCGTGGTCAAGGTGCTGGTCGACAAGCTGCAGGCCCAGGTCGTCGTCGAGGGCCCCAACTTCCGCTTCGGGCACAAGGCGACCGGCAATGTCGAGACCCTTGCGCAGCTCGGGACCACCTACGACTACACCGTGGAGGTCATCGACCTCTACGAGCGCGGGGCGGCGGGCGGCGGCGAGCCGTTCTCCTCCACGCTCACCCGCCGCCTGGTCGCCGAGGGCGATGTGGCCGGCGCGATGGAGGTCCTCGGACGGCCGCACCGTGTCGAGGGCGTCGTCGTACGCGGTGCCCAGCGCGGCCGTGAACTGGGCTTCCCGACGGCCAATGTGGAGACCCTGCCGCACACCGCGATCCCGGCCGACGGCGTTTACGCCGGCCTGCTGCAGGTCGAGGGTGAGGCGATGCCGGCGGCCATCTCGGTCGGCACCAACCCGCAGTTCGACGGCACGGCGCGGACCGTCGAGGCATATGCCATCGACCGGGTGGGCCTGGATCTGTACGGTCTGCACGTCGGGGTGGACTTTGTCGCCTACATTCGCGGCCAGGAGAAGTTCGACACGCTCGACGCGTTGCTGGAGCGGATGGCGGTCGATGTGAAGCTGGCTCGGGGGCTGGTCGCGGAGGCGGGTTGATCGCCGCCGGTTGGAGTTGATCGCCGTCGGTCGGGGGTTGAGCGCCGCCGCCGGGCCCTCCGGTTCCGGTTTCCCGGCCTTCCTGCTGTTCCGGATTCCCCGGCCTTCTGCCTGCCCTTCCGATTTTCCGGTCCTTCCCCGCCCGCTCCCGTTTTTCCCCGGGCTTACCCCTTTCGCGCTTGCCGGCCCAGACCTCCCGCGGTTACCGGTGCTCCCTCTCCCGCGGTTACCGGTGCTTTCCCTCCAGCGGTTACCGGCCCCGCCTCCAGCGGTACCGGCTCTTCCCCTCCCGGTTGTTCCGGCCTTACCCGCATATGTTTTTCCCCGCCGCCCACCCCCCTTCGGGGGGTGGGCGGGTGTAGAGGTGCGGTATCGCCAACTCGGCCGATTCCAGGCGGAGTTCGGCCGAAAGCGGTTCACTCGTCCGAGGGGTGACGTGCTATGGGGCGGGGCCCGGCATCAGTGTGAGATGCCGGGCCCCGCCCCATAGTGCGCTGTGCCGTGCCGTTATGCCCGCCTCACTGCGGAGGCGGCGGCTGCTGCCATCCCGGCGCCAGGCCCGGGTGTTCCGGCTGCGGTGCGTCCGGAGCGGGCTGTTGCTGCTGCCAGTGGGCCGGCGGCTGGGCGGGCTGCTGGGTCCAGCCGCCCTGCTGGGGCGGGTAACCGGCCGGCGGCTGGCCCTGCTGCGGCTGCTGTTGGGGCTGCGCCGGTGCGGGCTGGCCCTGTTGAGGCTGGCCCTGCTGGGCGTACTGCTGCTGGGCGTAGGGGTCGCCGCCCATCTGCTGCTGGGGGTACATCCCCGCCGCCTGCTGTGCCCGCGTGAAGTCCTCGGCCACCAGGGCGGAGAGGTTGAAGTACGCCTCACGGGTCTTGGGCCGCATCATGTCCAGGTCGACCTCGGCACCGGCGGCGAGATGCTCGTCGAAGGGGACGACCACCACACCGCGGCAGCGGGTCTCGAAGTGCGACACGATGTCATCGATCTTGATCATCTTGCCGGTCTCGCGGACACCCGAGATGACCGTGATACCCCGCTGCACCAGGTCGGCGTAGCCGTGCGCGGACAGCCAGTCCAGGGTGGTGCTCGCGCTGCTCGCACCGTCCACGGACGGGGTGGAGATGATGATCAACTGGTCGGCGAGGTCGAGCACTCCGCGCATCGCGCTGTAGAGCAGACCCGTACCCGAGTCGGTGAGGATGATCGGGTACTGCTTGCCGAGGATGTCGATCGCCCGTCGGTAGTCCTCGTCGTTGAACGTCGTGGAGACCGCGGGGTCCACGTCGTTGGCGAGGATCTCCAGGCCAGAAGGGGCCTGCGAGGTGAACCGGCGGATGTCCATGTAGCTGTGCAGATGCGGGATCGCGCCCACCAGGTCACGGATGGTCGCACCGGTCTCGCGCCGCACCCGTCGGCCGAGCGTGCCGGCGTCCGGGTTGGCGTCGATCGCCAGGATCTTGTCCTGCCGCTCGGACGCGAGGGTGGAGCCCAGTGCGGTGGTCGTGGTGGTCTTGCCGACACCGCCCTTGAGGCTGATCACCGCGATCCGGTAACAGGACATCACCGGCGTACGGATCAGCTCCAGCTTGCGCTGGCGCTCCGCCTCCTCCTTCTTGGCACCCAGCTTGAACTTGGACGGCTGGGCATTGGCACCCGGCTTGCGCTTCTTGGGCTGGTTGCGCAGCAGCCGGTCGGAGGTCAGCTCCACCGCGGCGCTGTAGCCGAGCGGCGCGCCGGGAGCGGCCCGCTGCTGCGGCTGCTGCTGACCCGGCTGCGAGTACGACGCGTAGTTCGCCGCCGCGTTCGGGTCGCCGGCCTGCTGGCCGGGGAGCGGCTGGTAGCCCTGCTGGGGTTGTTGAGCCTGCTGGGCCTGTTGAGCTTGCTGCGCTTGCTGGGCCTGCTGAGCTTGCTGGGCTTGTTGCGCCCGTGCCGCTTGGGCCTGTGCCGCTTGGGCCTGCGCCGCCTGAGCCTGAGCGGCCTGGGCCTGCGCCGCCTGCTGGGCGGCGGCCTGCTGCTGGTCGTAGCCGGGCTGGGCCTGCTGGGGGTGTGGGGCCTGCTGGCCCTGCTGCGGATAGCCCTGTGCGCCCGTCTGCGGATAGCCGTACGCGGGCTGTTGAGTGGCCGCGTACGGCTGCTGCGGCGTCTGCTGCCGGCCCTGCTGGGGGTAGCCGTACGCGGGCTGCGGGTAGCCGTAGGCGGGCTGTTGCTGCTGCCCGGGCGCGCCCTGGTGCTGTTGCGGGTAGCCACCCTGCTGAGCGGGCTGTCCCTGCGGATAGCCGACCTGCGGCTGCTGGGGCTGCTGTGACGGCTGCGCCTGCTGTTGCTGCGGGGCAGGTGTCTGCTGCTGCCCCTGCTGCGGCTGTTGACCGGCCTGGGCCTGAGCCGTCCGCGGGTCCGCCGGCTGGAACTCCGCCGGTAGCGGCGGCAGTGCGCCCTGCCCCGGCACACCCTGCTGCTGCCCCTCCGCCGCGGCACCCCAAGGAGCACCCTGCTGGGGAAGGCCCTGCTGAGGAGCACCCTGCTGAGGAATTCCCTGCTGGGGGGCGCCCTGCGGGGGCATCTGCTGGGGGACACCCTGCTGCGGCACACCTTGCTGGGGAACGCCCTGCTGCGGCGCGCCCTGCTCGGGCGCGCCCTGGTACGGCTGCTGCCCGCCCGGTGCGGGCTGTCCGCCCTGCGCCGCGGTCTCGGGGGCGGACGGGACGGGCGTGACGGGCGTGACGGGCGTGACGGCCTCAGGGGCCGGAGCTCCGCCCTCGGCGGCGTGCGGCGTCTGTGCGGCCTCGGGCTGCGGCACCGCGGTGGGTGCGGTCTCCGGCACCACCGCGGGCGCGGCCTCGGGCTCGGGCTCGGACGCACTCGCTGCCTCCGGCTCGTCGTCCTCGTCGTCGCCCCAGAGGGAAACCGACGGGTCGACACCCGTGCCCGAGCGGCGATTGCCGGCGTCCGCACCGGTGTCCGCACCGTCGTCCGTGGCCGGTGCGGCCTCCGCGGTCGGCTCGGGGCCGGGCGGTGCGGCGGCCGGTACGTCATTGCCGCTGTCCTGCGGGCGCAGGGTGGGGAAGCTCGGCGGTGCGGCCTCTACGGGCGGCGGAGCCGTCGGTGCACCCTGCTGTGGAATCCCGGGCGCACCCTGCTGCGGCGGCATTCCGGGCGCCCCCTGGGCGGGCCCGGGCAGCGGCTGGCCGGTGGGCGGGCCGAGCGGGGGCTGGGCGGCGGCGGGCGGAGTGGTGGGCGAAGACGCAGGAGGAGTCGCGGGGGAGGCGGCACTCGTGCCCCCACCACTGGTGTCGTTGCTCGCGTACCAGGCCGGTGCGGCGAAATCGATCTTGAACTCACCGGTCAGGTCGAACTCGGACTGGTCGTCGTCAGGATCGTTTCCGTCCGGACGGAAAGCCTCCTGCTCGTTCACTGTGCCTCCTGGTGTACTGCAACGCACCTGAACGGCAGGACCGGATACAGGCGGATCGATCGGATGTAGCGGAAGTCGGAACACACCACCCGGGGTTGCGCCAACACTAACTGTCTCCGTCCCCGTATCGACTGCCGTCGTGCTGTGCTCCTGCGGCTCTCCTGCACAGCCTAATCAAGACTCGGCCCTTAGCGGCAGTCGGTGCCATATCGTCTTCGAGCCCCTAGGGAGTGTCTGTCCCTAGGGGATGTCTGTCCCTAGGAGGGCCGCCCCTGGGCACGCTGACGGGCGCACCCGTGGGTGCGCCCGTCACACGGTGCCTGCGGCCGGTGGAGTACGCGCCGTGCGCGACCCCCCGCGGGGCAACCGGCCCGCAGGGGTGGTCAGTCCATACGGCGCGGGCCGCCGAGCAGGTTGGTCTCCGCTTCCGTGGGCTGGGTCATGACGAACTGGTGGCCGTCGCGCGAGCACCACAGCATGGCGTTGTCGCTGAGCGTCGGCAGCACCGCGCCGACCTGCTCCGGCAGCCGCATGATTCGCGTCACAACCTCCGCCTCCTCGGGCGAAAGCCGCTGCAGACCGACCAGATCGGCACGGCCGAGCATCTGCGGCGACCGCGGCCCCAGGAACGGCAGCACGGTCAGCACCGACTGCCAGGGGCTCGGGGCGAGCTGATTGCGCGGCGGTCGTGCACCCATGTCCCGTACGACCAGCACCGGGCTGGAAACCGACGGTCCCTGGGGCGCGATCTGACGCACATCGTGGACGGAGACGCACTGCTGCCCGCCGCCCGCGGCCTGCGCCATCTGCCCCCAGGCCGGCGGCCGCGCCGTCTCGACCGCGACCCGCGCGCCGGTGGCGACCGTACGCAGCGCCAGCACCTGCGCCATCCACATGCTGCCGACCAGCGCGATCTCCATGGGCGCCGGTCGCAGCAGGCTCAGCACGGCGGGCTGGTTCTGCGGGTCGATGCCGATGATCACGCCGTCGTCACCGACCGGCAGGGTCAGCGAGGCGAGCGACTCCGCGGTCAGGATGTGCGGGCTCCGCCGCGGGCCGCGCAGGCCGAAACCGGGCCGGGGCTTCGGGCCGTTCGGACCCGACTGCCCCTCGTCCGGGCGTGGCTGGTGCGAGAGGCGGCCGCCGGTGCCGCCGCCCCCTACGGGGGGATTGCGCCAGCCGTTGCCGCTGGTGTTGACGCGGGGCTGATAGGTGGGAGAGGCCATCAGCGGGTACCTCCGAGGGGAAGCGTGGCCAGCAGGCCGGGCAGCTGTTCCCGGTCGAGCCGTACGAGCCCGACCTTCGCGGAACCGGAACGACGCTCCAACTCGCTCTGTGCGGCGGAGAGTTCGTTCTCACTGCGGGTGGAAAGACGGACGTAACCCGAGATGGCCGGGGCGCGGCCACCGCCGTGCGTGGCGGTCAGGGTGAAGGTGCTGGCCATCGCCCTGGTGCTGGTCAGCAGCTGGGTGATGGCCGCCAACGGGGCACCGCCCTGCCCCAGTTGGGGCCACCGGCCGATCCAGTACGTGGTGTGCCAGCGGTCGTCGCAGCGCATGGCCCGGGTCGTCTCCTGGGTGCGGCGGGCCGCCCGGCCGTCGCGCCCCATCGCCCCGTTGGCGGCCCGCGGGCTGACGCACACCGCGGTACCGATCGCGGCCACGACCTCCCGCTCGGCGAGCACCTTGGCCCGTACGCCGTGTGCGGTCAGCCGGCTGACGAGCTGGTCGGCGGCGCGCAGCAGCGAACGCTTGGCACCCTCCATCCCGCCGCCGCGGGCCTCGATCGCCTCCGAGCACAGCTCGGGGTCGAGCTTGAGGGCGATCCACGTCAGCTGCAGCGCCGGCGTCTGCGACTGGGCCTGCAGCGGCTCGTACGAACGGGCCGCAACGGCCTGCTCGGGGAGGTGCGGCGCCGGCGCGGGCTGGGTGTACTGGACGAACTGCACCGATTCGAGGTGGATGTCCTCGACGTCGAGCGCGGTGTGCAGCACATCGAGCGGCAGCATGTGGCTGCCGCGCTGCGGCCGCAGCGGCTCGTCACGGGCGTCCACCTGGACGAGGGCCGTCAGAAACGTCCCGTCGCCGACGAACCCGATGGCGCGCTGGTCCGATTCGGTGGTGAATTCGTAGGTCTGCAGCGCCGGTTCGCACTCCACCACCGGCGCGAACGCGGGGTCCACGCCCTGCGTCGCCGCGAGCGCGGAGTTGCTGTCCTTGCCGCGGCGCTTCATGGCGCGCACGGTCGTGATCCATTCCGGCAGCGGAATCTTCCGCCGCCGGCCGAGCGCGAAAATGACCAGAAGGGCCGCGATCACGATGGCCGCGGTCAGGGCGGCCGGGTGGATCGTCCAGCCCACCAGCACCAGTGCCGCGGCGAGTTCGATGATGGCCAGCTGCTGGACGCGGACCCCGCCGATGGTGCCGGCCTGTTGGCGCAGCCGCGGTGCCACCGGACCGGCCGGACGGGCCGCGGAATCCCCGCCGCCATTTCCTCTGTTGCCCGAAGCTGTACCGTTTTGGTCAGCATTTCCCGCGTATTGCGGGGCAGCGGAAGGCTGTTGCTGCTGTTGCCGCCCATTGCGGCGTCGAGCCCTGGTGGCGCTGGACATCCCCCGGCCTGCTCCTCTACTGGTGGTGTGGCCTCTGGACGCGTCGGTCGCCCGCTGAGACTGGTGCGTTGGAAGGTGGCACCCGTACCGTACGGGTCGATCGACACACGGCATAGTAGAGGGCGCTACGGCGTGAGTGCCGGGGGCGGTCGATGTGGATCCAACAGGCGGGGAGAGAAAGCAACAATGGCATCACGTCGGGACGAGCTGAATGCGTATTCGTTTGCTCGAAAGCGCACGAATGCGGCATTTCTGAAGCCGCTGCCGAACGGATCGATCGAGAGTGCCCCCAAGCCGCTCAAGGCGGTGGTGCCCAGCGTGATGATGGGTGTCATCGCCCTCGTGGGATTCGGTGCCTGCGGCATTCTCAAGCCGGTTGCTCCGCAGGGCTGGGACGATCCCGGGAAGAATGTCATCGTCGGGGATAAATCCACCACGCGCTATATCGTCCTGAACAACGGCAAGCACGGCGAGAAGCTGCTGTATCCCATCCTTAACCTTGCCTCCGCCCGGCTGCTTATCGACCCGAACTTCAAGGTGGTCAAGGTCAAGGAATCCGAGCTGGACGGAAAGATTCCACACGGACCGGCCATTGGTATTCCTTACGCCCCCGACCGGCTGCCCGCCTCGGAGGACGCCGACAAGCCGAAGACCTGGGCGGTGTGCAACCGCCCCGGCAGCGGCCTCAACAGCAAGCCCCAGCAGTCCGTGTTCGTCCTGGGCGGCAAGGACAAGCAGGCCGTCGAGGACAAGGGCAAGCTCGACCTCCGCCAGGCGCTGTACGTCGAGGACCCCCAGAAGAAGCGTTGGCTGGTCGACAGCGAGGGCAAGGCCTTCGCGTTCAACGGCGGGAGTGAAGCGGTCAACGACAGGCTGCGCCGCATCATCTTCTCCTCCGCCCGGCCGCAGCAGGTGTCGCAGCAGTTCATGGACACCCTCATCGTCCTCCCGCGCCAGGTCGGCATCAGCATGCCCGTGGTCACCGGGGCGGGCGGGCAGAGCACCGACCCGAAGATCCCGGCGCGGGCCAAGAAGATCGGCTCGATCCTCCAGGACAGCCACGGCCAGAAGTTCGTCGTCGAGCAGGACGGCGTCGAGGAGGTGTCGGACTTCGTCGCGAACCTCCTGGAGGAGGGTGCGAACGCGGACAAGGTGAACGGCGACGGTACGCCGATCAAGCCCGAACCCATCGCCGTCGACGCCGTCCCCCCGAAGAAGGACGACTCGGGGAACCCGACGAAGTTCATGGGGCAGTTCGGCGCGTTCCCCTCCCCGTGGCCCTCCGAGAGCCTCTCGGTCGCCAACAATTTCGCGGAGGGCTCCCAGACCGGCGGACTGACCAGCCCCACCCAAAACGGGGTGTCCTGCAGCGTCTACAACGGCAAGAACATCAAGCTCCCGGGCGGTGAGGAGAGGCAGCTCAACTTCCCGAACGGTGTGCCGGACATGCAGACGTGGGTCGGCAAGGACTACCCGGTCAAAATCGCCACCGGCGCCAACTCGTATGTCACGCCCGGCAGCGGTCTGCTCTACACGCAGGTGCGCACTCCCCAGGACAAGACCGGCAGCCAGTTCCTGATCACCGACACCGGACTGCGTTATCCGCTGCCGAGGAACAACGACAGCGACGGCAAGTCCGGCAAGGCCGACGACGAACAGGACAAGGCGAAGATCCACCTCGGCTACGAGGGCGCGCATCCGCCGCTGATCCTGAAGGCCTGGTCCGAACTCCTCTCGGCCGGCCCGTCGCTGGACATTCAGAGCGCCAAGAAGCCGCAGTCGTCCTGAGGGTGAGCGAAGGCCGTACCGGGTCCCGGAAAACGGGCATTCCGGCGCGGCCTTCGGTGTACCCGGGATTCCGCTGCCGCCGCATTTCCTCCGGTGCCGCGAGAACCTTCTTTGTGTGATCTTCGCCGGTCCGACCCGCTGGGGGATGACCGATAGTGGTACATCTGTCCGTTTCTTGTGAACAACGTTTCACCAACGGGTAGTTGACATTGTTGTGATCCCGTCACAACAGCCCGCCCCCTGTTGGGGACAGCCATATCGAGTGGTTAAAGTAGCCAAAGGCGTCAGCAGGAGATGCCTGCCGCGCGAGCGCCTGTGGCTGCCCGGTGCGGTACGACGTACGAGTCTCATGGGGGACGTTGACTATGGCTGGTCAGCAGTACACAACCACCGAGGAGGAGATGGTCGCGTTCAGCGGCAAGATCTCCTCGGTCAACCAGTCGATCCGGGGCGAGATCTCGCGCCTGAACACGGTCGTCGACACCATCACGTCTGGTTGGAAGGGTGCTGCGGCCTCCTCGTACAACCAGCTCCAGTCCCAGGTGAACGAGGACGCCACCCGTCTCAACCAGCTTCTGGGTGAGATCAAGGAAGCGATCGACGCGACCACGAAGAACTACTCGGCCTCCGAAGAGGAGCAGGCCCAGTCGATCTCGCACATCTCCGCCTCGGCTTCCCCGTTCGGATGATGGAGCCGCGTCGCATTCCGCGGCGCAGCGGCTCAGCGGCCTCGGCTCGGGCCGGCCGGGCAGTCCCCGCCGGCCCACCGTGGCACGTGCATCGACCAGGCTTTATCAACTCCTGAGGAGACACCATGTCAGGCCAGATCCTCGTTAATTTCGCGACGATCTCGCAGGCCAGTTCCGACGTGCGCGGTACGGCCAACAACATCCGCCAGCAGCTCGACGACCTCGAGGCGGGCGTCAAGAAGATCGCCGCCAGCTGGGAAGGTGCCGCGCAGGAGGGCTACCAGGCCCGCCAGCGCGAGTGGGACCAGCGCGCGGCCTCCCTGCACTCGACGCTTGAGGCCATCGCCAAGGCGCTGGACCAGGCCGCCCAGAACTACCAGGCCACCGAGCACAAGAACTCCGGCATCTGGGCAGGCTGACCTCCGGTCGGTCGAGCCGGAGACGGCTAGATCTGAGCAGCCCGGCTGCTCGCACAGTGGTCCATGAGGGCGAGCGCGCTGCATCAGTGCGCTCGCCCTTCTGCCGTCCACCACTCCTTCACTTTTTCGTCTCCCTCCTCTCACACTTCGTTCCTTCCCATTTCGCCACACATGGAGAGCAGAAAGCCCGTGGGATCTCGCGCCATTGGTCACCGAGCCGGGCACCGTCGCCGAGCGGCGGGTGCACTGGTCACGGCGGTGTGCATCGTCGGCCTGTCGAGTGTCACCGCCGCACCGGCGGTCGCGGACCCGAACGTGCCGCTCAACAGTGGTGAGTGCAAGTTCGGCACCAACGACATCAAAGAGACCCCCTGGTCGCTGCAGCGCCTCCTGACCAACCAGATGTGGGCTGACACCCGGGGGAAGGGCGTCCGCGTCGCCGTCATCGACACCGGCATCGACGAGGGCAACTCGCAGATCAAGCCCAACATCGGAAGCGGCGGCAAGAAGTTCGTCCCCGGCCCCGGTAAGCCGACCGTCGATCAGGTCGGCCACGGCACCAAAGTGGCGGGCATCATCGCCGCCCACCCGAAGTCGGGTTCCGGCTTCTATGGAATCGCCCCCGAGGCGAAGGTCATTCCGCTGCAGCAGACCACCGAGGAGAAGGCCGGCACCTCCGACAGCCTCGCCGCCGCCATCAATTACGCGGTGCAGCTGAAGGTCAACATCATCAACATCTCCCAGGGCACGGACGCCGGCGAGGAAAAGCTGGGCCCCCTGAAGGCGGCGATCCAGCGAGCCGCCCAACAAGACATCCTCATCGTCGCGTCGGCCGGAAACGACGGCGCGAGCGGTAAGGAAAAGAAGATGTACCCGGCCGCGTTCCAGGAATTCGACAATGTCCTGTCCGTTGCCGCCTCGGACCGCAACAACGAGCGCGCCCCCTTCTCCCAGCCGGGCGACTGGGTCGACATCGCCGCGCCAGGCGTGAACATGGTCTCCACCGTCCCCGACGGCGGCAACTGTGTCGACCAGGGCACCAGCTTCGCCGCGCCCTACGCCGCGGGCGCCGCTGCCCTCTTGATCGCGAAGCACCAGAACGAGGTCCCGAAGTGGACCCCGGAGCAGGTCATCTGGCATCTGGAACAGACCGCGGAGCGCGTGCGCCCGAAGGCGGACCAGAACATCGGCTGGGGTGTCGTCGACCCGGTGGCCGCCCTCAACGACGACACCAGGCCCACCGCCTCACCCAAGCCGGACGCGCCGAAAAATACGGCTGACGGCTCCAACATCCAGCCGGCCGCCGTCACCATCGGCGAATCCGCCGAAGATCGGCGCGCCCGCATCTCCATCTACATTGTCGGGGGCGGACTTCTTGTCGTCGCTGCGGTAGTTGGTTCGGCCATCGCGCTCCGCGACTGGCGACGGAAGAACGCATAGTAGACACGGGGAGACGACGTATGGCCAACAACTCCTATCGCGTTGATCTTGACAGACTCGATGAGGTCGTCAAGAAGCTCAACAATGTCCTCAAGGACATGCAGGGCGCATCCGGCAAGGCCAAGAGCGGGACGCATCTGCCGGAAGGTGCGCTGGGCAAGGACTTCGAGGAAGAGCGCGAACTTCGGCAGACGCATGGCGATATGAAGGAGTTCATCGAGAAATACGTGCTCAAAAAGCTTGAGGACTTGATCGATGATCTCCAGAAGAAGACCACGAAGACTCATGGTGCCTATCAGGACCAGGAGCAGAGCACGAGCAATGCGTTGAAGAGCGGCCAGCCTTCGGCGCACAAGAACTACTCCTGAACGATGGCATCGAGCTCGCAGAGGAAAAGGGGGCAGGGGCGTGGGTAGTTACGCGGACAACAAGTACGCACCACAGGACAAGTGCTATGCCATCGAGAACACCACGAAGTTCTACAAGATCGACTTCACGGCGCTGAAGGCCATGGTGGCCGATGCGAAGCCGGAGACGGTCGCCGGCGTCTCCCACGCCTGGAAACAGGTGCACGACACGATGGTGGTCGACAGTGGCGGTGGCATCCGGGCCTACTTCGACAAGGCCATCGAGGAGGTCTTGCAGCACTGGGACGGCGATGCGGCGAAGGCGTTCCGTGAGCGAGCCAAGAAGATCAGCGAGAGCATCGGGAACGGTGCTCTGTATGCCAAGAACGTGAGCGCAGGCATGGGCCGCGCGCACGAGGCTCTGAGCTCGTACAAGCAGCATCTCGACGGCATGGAGATGCCCGACTGGGGCGACCGGGCCTGGGACTGGGCGACGGACCACATCGACCGCCAGGACAAGAACGCCGACGCGCAGCTGGCGGGCGGAAAGAGCGCGACTCAGGTCGTTGAGGACAACGAAGACGACCTGTCCGCGCAGAAGGAGACGCAGCTGAAGGCTGCGGCGACCATGGAATATCTGGGCGCTGCGTACCGGACGAATGCGGCAGCGATCGGGAAGCCGACGCCCCCGAACGTCGACGACCCGAACAACATCCCGCCGCCGGACAACCCGGGAATCCCGCCGGTTCACTACCCCCTTCCGGGGAGCATCACCAAGCCCAAGGGGACGCGTAGGGGGTCGATGAAGCCCTTGGGTCAGGGGCCGGGGGCCTCGAGCGACGGCCTGAAGACACCGGGGATCAATGGCGGTGTCGGCAACACGATGCCGGGCAAGGGATCCTTCACGCCGCCGAGCGTGGGTACCGGCCTCGACAGCTTCACTCCGCCACAAGCGCCCAGTGGTCCGGGCGGCGGCGTCGGTGTCCCCGGTGGTACCGGTGGCGGTCCTGGTACCGGGGGCCTGAGTGGTGGTGGCGGTCCCAGCGGCATCGGTGGCGGCCCGGGTGGCGTTCCCGGCATGCCGGGCGGCATGGCCGGGCGAGGCACGCCCGGTGCACGTACCGGCGGGACCATTGGTGCTCGCCCTGGTGGTGCGACCACCGGCGGCGGGGCAGCCGGTCGCGGTGCCGGCCGTCCGGGCATGCCGGGTATGGGCGGTGCCGGCGCGGCGGGCGCCAAGGGCGGCGCCAAGGGTGCTGGTGCAGCAGGTCGCGGCGGTGCCCTCGCCCGCCAGAAGGGGGGCCTCGTCGGCGGCGCTGCCGAAGGCAAGGGAGCCGGTGGCTCCCAGGGGGGCTCGGGTCTGCACCGCAGCCGTGGTGGTGCCCAGGCTGGTTCCGGGGCATCCGGGAGTCGGCGTCCGGCAGGGATGCCCGGGATGCATGGTGCCCATGGTGCCAAGGGCAAGAATGACAAGGGGCAGAACGGTGAGCGGCCGGACTACCTTGTTGAGGATGAGGAGACCTGGACACCCGAGCGAGATGTGGCTCCGAAGGTGATCGAGTAGCTAGCCTTCGGGTGTGACGGCGGCGGAAACGAGTGGGGCCCGCAGCCTTAGGGCTGCGGGCCGCAACCTGTTGAGGAGAGGCGTTTACAGCATGAGCTTCACGCGGACGCTGCGTGCGGTGGGTAGCGTGGCGGCGGCAGGGGCACTGCTCTTCACCGCCGCGCCGACCGCTTCGGCAGACTACATCCGGGACGGACAGTGGGCGCTTGACGCGTTCAATCCGCAGAAGGTGTGGAAAGAGTCGACCGGTAAAAACGTCACTGTGGCGGTCATTGACTCCGGTGTGAACGGGGATCACGTCGACCTCAAGGGGAATGTCCTCCCGGGGAAGAGCTTCGCCGACGGGGGCGGTACAGCAGATCATGAATCTGGCGATGACCACGGCACGGCAATGGCGGCCTTGATCGCGGGGCATGGGCACGGTGCCCGCCACGCTGACGGCATCATGGGTCTGGCACCAGACGCGAAGATCCTTCCGATCAAGAGGAATGAATCGATCGGTGGAGACGCGAACAACGTCGACGGTCCCATTCGGTACGCGGTTGATCACGGTGCAAAGGTCATCAACATGTCCTTTGCGGGGCCTTACGCGCTGACCGACAAGGAAAAAAGCGCGATCAGCTATGCCGTGAAGAAGGACGTGTTGCTGGTTGCTGGTTCCGGTAACGACGGCACCAGTAAGCCGTCCTATCCAGCTGCAGCGCCCGGTGTGTTGGCGGTCGGCGCGGTCGCCGAGGACGGCAACGTCCTTGGCGAGTCAAACTACGGCCCCCACATCCGTTTGATCGCTCCCGGTGAGAAGATCTACTCCGCTGGTACCTCCATGAAGTATCGGCAGGCCACGGGCACCTCCGACTCAACGGCTTACGTATCGGCCGCCGCCGCCCTCGTTCGCTCGAAGTACCCGGATCTCACCGCGGGGCAGGTGGCCAATCGGCTCACGAAGACGGCAATCACCCCCGATGGCAAGACGGGCATCTCTTCCCCTGACCCCAAGTACGGCTACGGAGTGATTCGTCCGTACCGGGCCCTCTCGGAGAAGATCCCTGCCGGATCGAAGAACGGGCCGCTCACCATGCCGAAGGATTCTGAGCCTTCTGCCGGTGCTGGTGCGGATGCTCCGGCCGGTGAAGCTCCAGGGAGCGCGAGCGAGGGGAAGAGCAGCGGCCTGAGCCCCATTGCAGTCGCCGGAATCGCTCTCGGCGTGGTGGTCGTTCTGGGGATTGTCGTGGGTGTGGTCCTTGCCAACAAGAAGCGCCGCAACGGTCCGCCTCCAGGTGGCACTGGTTTCGGCGGTCCGGGTAGCGGAGCTGGAGTTCCGCCGCAGCATCAGTTCGGCTACTACCAGCAGCCGGGGAACCCTGGTGCCTACCCGCCGGCACCTCCCACTCAGCCTCCGGGGCAGTGAGGTCGCGCGCCATCCCGTGAAGAGATGCCAGGTGGCGAGTAGGTGCCGGAGCGCAGCTTTTTCACCCGGGGCGCGTTGCTCGTCCAGCGCGGGATGCATGCGCCTGGTGTAGCCACCGGCCACGCCACTGTGCAGTTGCAGTTCAGGGGAAGTGGATTGGGCCCACAGCCGAGGAGGCTGTGGGCCCAGTTCTTTGCTGTGACAGTGCGGTGCCGGCTCAGCCGAAGACCGAGCGGACCTCGTCCGTGACGTCCTGGTGGCGGGTGGCCGCGCCGCCCGTGCGGCGGTCGACATGGCGCTGTGCGTGGTCCAGGCCCCGGTTGGTGAGGTCTTCCTTGGCGTGGTCGACATAGGTGGTGGGGTCGGCGAGGCTGGTGACGCCGTCCTTGTACTCCTGGGCGCCTTCCTTGATGCCGTCGACGTATTCGCCGGCTTTATCCTTGCCGATGTCGGCGGTTTCGCCCCAGTCGATTCCGTCTTGGGCGCCGAAGTGGCTTTCGATGCCCTGCTGGGCGACGTTCTGGGCCATCTCCGTGGCGGCCTCTTGGGCCTTTGCCTTGCCCTCTTCGACGATCTTGTCCTTGGCGATTTCCTTCGCCTGATCGATGACCTTGTCCTTGACGGTTTCCTTGACCGTCTTCTTGACGTAGTCCGCCGCGATTTTGCGGGCTTCCTTCGAGACGGCCTTCTTCGCCATCTTTTTGATGGCATCCATGGTGGCGTGTTCCATGGCCTTGGTGGCCGCCTCCATGACCTCGCGTTTGATCTTGTCGAGGATCTGGCGGACGATCAGGCGGGTGGCCTGGGTGGCGCCTGCGGCACCGAGCTCGGACAGGCCCAGGGTGAAGGGTGCAGCGGCCTGTGCCGCGATGATCTCGGTGGCCAGCATGACGAGCTGGACAATGACGGCGATCTTGCCGGCGAGAACGGCGAGGGCGGCAGCATCGAAGGCGACGGCGATTACCTCGGCCGCCGCGGCGGCATCACGAAGGTAGTTGTCGCCGCCGTCCCCGCCGCCGGAATAGGAACCCCATTCGTGGGAAAAGCCCTCGATCGCCTCTCCGGAGTTGGCGGAGACGACCTCATTGGCTGCCGAAGAGCCCTTGGAGGACGCTTGATTGACCGCCTCGGCGAAGTTGCGCCAGGTCTGGGCGCACTCGTGAAGCTTGTCCTCGTCGGCATCCGGCCAGTTGTAGCCGAGCAAATCCAGGACCCAAGCAACCTCGCTTGGCAGCGTCAATGACACAGTGATCGTCCCCCGTGCAGTGGTAGCCGATTGTGGAGTGCAATGGCGTCGGTGAAGGAAAGCGTGAGAGGGGTGGCGGCGGTGGCCCCCGGGGAGGACCCGCCGCTGTGCGGCCTCGCCTTCGAGGCGCTGCGGGAATGCGCCCGGGAAGGGCCTCGGGTGGGGTTTTCAGGTGTCCCGGCGCCCGGGTTCATGGCCGGGATGTCCACCGGTCGTCAGATGGCGGGGCGGCCGACGGCGCTGATGGTGTGGATTCCCTGCTCGTCGGATTCGGTGTACGAGCCGGCCATGTTCTGGAGCTTGTCGCCGATGCCTTCGAGGCGCTCGCCCAGGGAGTCCATCGATTCGAACATGCCATCCCTGATGGGTGTGTAGATCGTTTCGAAGATGTCGCCGAAGTCGCAGTTTTCCCAGGGGCTGCCGAGGCTTTCAAGATCGTCTTGAAGCTTCTTCGAGGCCTTGGAGAAATCGCTGCCGATGTGGACGAATGCGTCGCCCTGCTTGCGCAGCACATCCGGATCGACGTCAAATGCCTTGCCTGCCACCCTTGCCCCCGTCGTGCGTCGCCCGCAGATACTTGTCGCATCCTCAACGAACCACACATTAGGTGATCTGAGCGCAGGCATGTCAAGGCGAGGTGTGTGGAGGGAACGTGGGCATCCTGCGTCTCAACCGCGTTCGGATTCACTGGAATTGACCCACCTTCGGCAGTGGCCAATCTTGTGTGAGGGGGTGCGCGGGGATGTTCCCGGTCGGTGTATGGAAAGGGCAGGTTAAGTATGGGTGCGCTGGTCGGTCAATCATTCTGGCCCTGGAGGTGGAGGTGGAGGTGGGGGTGCCGGGGTCGGGGGGCGGGGCCGGGCTGGCCTCGGTGGTTGCCGAAAGGTGGCATTGCCGTCAATGACAGGTGACGGGGCGTCAATCGGGCGGCTTGTGGAATGGGCCGTACGGGTGGGCCTGGCATGTTGATGGTCGGGAGTGCGTGGACGCAGGGAATGCGACCGGCGTGTGTGGACGCAGGGAATTCGACCGTTGACCATCGGGCGTCGACCGTCGGGCGTCGAGGGAGGGTTCGGGCAGTCGGCAGTCGGCAGTCGGCAGTCGGCAGTCGGCAGTCGGCAGTCGGCAGCCGCTGGTCGGCAGCCGAATCAGCCCGGCTGAGTGGTCGTTGGCGCTGCTCAGGGGGAGCGGGGCGGCCCGGCGATCACTCGTCCCGTAGCATTCCCGCTCATGGACGCAGCCGGCACCGAAGAGCCCCTCCCCGAGAACCGAGTGGGGCTGACGCCCCGTCAGGCCAGGCGAATACGCATCGTCCTGGCCTCGGTGTTGATGGCCGCGATGGCGGGGGTGCTCGTGGTGCGCCTGGCGTCGCGCACGTCGGTGCTGGTGGTCGGGGTGTACGGGGCCGCGCTGGTGCTCTGTGGCGTGGTGATCGAACTCAGCCGGAACGGGCGCACCCGCCTTGGCACCTGGTTGCTGGGCATCGGGTTGGCGGCCGCACTGGCGGCTGACTGGCTGCTGCTGCCCTGAGGGTTGCTTAAGGGTGGGGTAGGGGCGGGCGCCGGGCGTATTGCTTCAGTGAGCCTTCGGTGGTGAGGCCGCCCGGTCCCTCGGATCACCGCCGGGAAGCGGGCGAACCGGAAGTAGCTCCACCGGAAGTAGCTCCACCGGAAACAGCCCCCACGCATCCCCATGCCCCTATGCCCCCCATGCACAGCCCCCCCACACAGCCCTCCCACGAGCAGCCCCACAGACACCCCCCCCCGAGTCGGCCCGCCCCCCGAGGGCTGCCCCCTGCCCTCAGAACAACCCGTGCCACATCTGCTCGATGACCAGGGACCACCAGTTGCCGTCGTCGTCCAGCGCCCAGGAGTCGATCGCCGCGATCTGTTCCTGGAAGGCGGCGACCGCCGCACCTGCCGCGTACGGGTCCATGCCCTGCATCTGCCGGCGTGTGGTGACCAGCAGGGCGAGCGAGCGCAGGTATGCGGACGCGGTGCGGTTGACGAACCGGCCGCCGCCCGACGACGGCTGGACCGCCCAGACGGTGCCGACCAGGCTCTGATTCTGCTCCGGAGCGGTGCACTGAACGGCGAGTGTGTAGAGCCCGTCGGTGCCGATCCGGACATAGCCGGCGAGGGTGGCCAGGTTCTGCTCGCGGGCCTCGGTGCCGGTTTCCCTCAGGTGGGCCGCCACGTCCGTGAACAGTCCGCCGGCGGGCGGCGCGTCGGGCCGGTCGGCGGTGAAGAAGTACGGGACCCGGGCCGGCAGTCCGGCCCAGACCAGGGTGTTCTTCGTCGTCTCGGGGAGCTGGGTCGCGGCGAGATCGTCGGCGTCCGGACGGTATACGCCCTGGGGCCCGAAAACCTCCACGAGGTGCTTGCCGAGGGCCACGTCCCGCATCTGTGGCGCGGCCTCGACCCGCTGTGGCACCGGCAGCCGGTGCGGCCGCGGCGGTGCGGGCCGGCCCGCAAGCTGGTGCATCATTGCGACGTGCCGCACCAGCCCGGCGACGCCCTCGGCACGCTCCTCGGCGTGCATGCCGTAGCCCTCGGTGCAGGAGAACGTGGCGTTCGGGAAGGTGCGGAGGATGAAGTCACCGGGGTAGCCGCCGGGGAGCAGGGCGGACCGCAGGTCGGTGTGGACCGCGCGGATGTCCGCGGGGTTGACGCCCAGCCGTTGCAACTCGTCGTGGAGCTGATATTCGGCGGGCGGCTGACCGGGGGACGAGACCCGGGCGAGGCTGGTCTCCTCGCCGGTCGACGGGTCGTTGTAGGTCGCGACGGCGGTGTTGCCGGGGCCGGTGACCGGCCGTTCGGCGGGGGCGGGCGGGGCCGCTGTGTCACCTGTGGCGTGCTTCTGCCGGTACATCCGTACGACCTCGTCGACCGGCACCGACGGCCACACCGTCAGTTCGCCGGACGCCCGGTCGACCACACCGCAGGCGGCGCCGACCTCGGCCGGCGGGCGGCGCCGACCGGTGTGCGGGTCGGTCTCCGGGGCCGGCGGTACGGCCCACACCACCCAGCCGAGGTCGAACTCCTGCATGGCCACCTCCCGCGGCGGGCCCTGATGCCCCTCGGGGTTGAGCCAGCGGGCCGCGGTGGCGTGGGCCTGCGCCTGGGTGATCACGAGTGGTCTCCTTCGAGGCCGTCGGACGAAAGGGAGTCGGCGGTGCCGGTGCGCTGGGCCGGCACGGTGGGGGCGGGCGCGGGAGCCGCGGCGAGGATCTGCCGGGCGGTCACACCGCGCGCGGTGGCGACGACCAGTACACCGTCCGGCGAGAGGTCGGCGCCGGTGAACGGGGTGTCGGAGAGCAGCGCGGCCACCACTTCCTCGTCGGCGCGGGCCCATACCCGTAGATAGTCGGCGCCGCGGCTGAGCCCGAAGGGCGCCGCCTCCAGGGCCTGTGCCGAGGGCAGCTGCACCTGCGCCGGATCGGCGTCGATATACCCCGGACGCAGCAGATCGTGGACGAGGAGCGCCCGGCCGCCCGCCTCGGAGATGTCGCCGTCCGGGCCGGCAACCGTCCGGGAGCCGGGGGTCCCCTCGGGGACGAGGAATGCGGCCACGGGGCGGGGAACGGCGGCGGGGGACACCGGTACCGGCCCGGCACTGCCGTCGGGGGCCGGGGCCGCCGCGCCGCCGGAGCCGATGGCCGTCTCCGCCGGGTCCCCGTCCGGGTCCCCGTCCGGGTCCCCGGCCGGGTCCGCCGTCGCACCGTCCCCGCTCTGCGGGGGCAGAGAACCCGTGGTCACGGCGCGGACGCCGACCAACGGCACGCTCCACAGCGTCCGCCACGGCAGGGTGAAGCCGAGCGTGTGCAGCGCGTCCGCGTACGGCGCCAGCCCGTCCTCGACGAACGCGGATTCCAGGAACGCCGCCCGCAATTCGGCCGGCGCCTGGGAGCGGGTGAGCAGCGGGGCGATGCGCAGATACGTACGGGCCGGCGCACCCAGCTGCTCCAGCGGTACGGCTTCGATGGCGGCGCGCATCGTCAAAGGGTCGGCGTGGGCGAACAGGCCGGGGTCGGTGAGGAGTTGGGGGAGGAGACCGGCCTCCAGGGTGTGCGCCGCCAGATGGTCGCGGATGTACGGATCGGCCTGCGCCCAGTCCTGCTGCGGCACCGCTTCCAGCAGTGCCATGGCGATCTTGGTCTGGGCGTCGCGGACGTCGGGCAGGCCGGAGCGGATCGCCTCGGCGATGCCGGGGTGCATCAGGCGCAGCAGCGTACGGCCGTCGCCGGCCCCGGAGCCGGCCCCGTCGTCGCCCGTCCCATTCCCCTCCCCGCTCCCGTCGCCGTCGGTGCCCCGGGACGGCTCGACCGGCTCGATAAACGGCGCGGCCAGCAGCATCCCGTCGGCGAGGTCCTGGCTCATGTCCCGTCCGGCGACGGCGCTCGCCAGCGCACCCCACAGCTGGACGGGCAGCCCCTCGCCCTCGGCGAACGCGAGCGGCGCCAGCATCAGCCGCAGGGTCTGCGGATCGGCGCCCAGTCGGCGCGCATGCAGATCGAGCACCTCCCCGACGCTGCCGGGCAGCAGGGAGGCGTCCGCCGGGTCGAAGCCCTCGGGCTGCACGATCAGCGACTGCACGGCGAGCTGGACGGTCAGCCGGCTGCCGTCCGCGCGCGCCGCGAGGGCCTCGGCGAGCGCCCGGCGCGCGGACGGGTCGGTGGCGTACGGGAGTTCCTGCGCCCCCGCGTCGGGGGTGAGCGCGGTCTCGGCGTGCAGTACCAGGCCCTTGGGGTCGGCCCACTCGGGCGCGTCGAGATCGATGATCTGCGCCTGGCCGGGCGGCAGCGCCCCGGCCAGCTCCGCGGCCAGTTCGCGCGGCACATCGGCGAGCAGTTGCACCGTTTCGGTGGTGGCGAGCGGCTTGAGGACGTCCCGGACGACGCGCGCGGACTCGTTCGCGGCGCGTACCGGACCGGCCCGGTCGACATCGGGCACCACAAGGGTCACCGGCTCTTCACGAGCGGCGAGTTCGGTGAAGATCTCGTCGTCGCGGTCGGCGGCCAGCCCGAAATGATCGGAGATGAGCCACAACAGCTGCGCCGCGGTGCGCCCCGCGGGGCTCGGCACGGCGGGCGCCGGGAGATCGGGGGGCACCGTGGCCGGGTCCAGATCGTCCAGCGGCAGCTGCTTGCGGTAGCCGGGGTCGCACATCATCAGGAAGCCGGTGACCAGGCGCGAACGCCCGCTGCCCGGGTTGCCGGTGAGCACGATGACGCGCGGCGCGCCCGGCCACCGCATACGCCAGGCCGCGAGCGCGCGGAGCACAGCGGTGCGGCCGCCGACGTAGGGATGCGGTGCATATCCGGCCGCTGCGGCTTTTCCTTCGCCTGAGGCGCTCATGGCTTCCTCGTCCCCCATCAATCCCGCCTCCACCTTTGTGGATTCCTGCGTGTTCCGGCTCGATCCTATGATCCGTGCCGTACGCGGGGGATGGTGCGGGGTGGGCTGTGCCGGAACTGGAACAGGCAGGCCGGGGCCGGTGTGCAGTGGTCGTACCGGAGGACGGGTGGGGGGAGAGTGAAGTGAGTTGTCCCAGGGGCCCGATGTGGAGAAAACGAGATCACCGTGTGCGGAAAGAAAGCAGATCCGCACGAATGATCATGTGGTCGATCTGCTTTCTTCCGCAGCGGCTTTCCGGGCGGTGGGAACGGATTTCGGCGGGAGGAAAGAGCGAACCGTTGCCGAGCTGCCCAACTGCCGCCCTGCCGCCCTGCCGCCCTGCCGCCCTGCCGCACTACCGAGCCGCCGGGGTGAGCACCGCGGACCGCCCGCGCGGTGCCCTGGTCAGTTCCGGTGTCCGCCGCTCCGGCCACCGCGCCGCGGGGCGGTCACGATGCTGCCGGAAGGGCCGTCACGCTCGGCGCGCTCCTCGTCCTCCTTGGCTTCCTGCTCCTTCTGCCACGCGGCGAACTTCTCGTGGGACTCCTCGCGCTCGGCCATGGTCTGGTTCTCCGCGGCCCGCCGGATCTCGTTCATCCGGTCGCCCAGAGCGTCCATGTACCCCGGCGTCGCGATGGCGTCCTTCATGCCGATACGCCCGGAGAGCACCTCCCGCGCCATCTCCTGGAGCTTGCCGCCGACATTGGGGTTGTCCGCCAGGACCTTCAGCGCCTTGCGCAGCCGGTGCGCCTGCTCGGGATCCTGGGCGACGTCCATCAGGTCTTCGTCCTGGATCTGCCGCTCATTGCTCATGTCTGCCCCCTTGAACGTGATGGCACAGGCCGCGTGTGCGGCACCGGCGTCCCGAGTCTAATGACGGGTGTGAACGGGTCGTCAAGGCGGGGTTGTCGGTATTGCCGGATATTGCGCCACGGTGAATTCATGGTTTGCCGCCCGCCCGCCCGCTCCGCAGAGGGCTTCGGGCCTATTGCGGGTGTGCTAGACCTGAAGCGATGCCGGCAGGTAGCCGTCATGCAATTCGGGGAGAAATGATGTCCGATGAAGTCCGGCTCAGTACCGAGGAGTTGCAGGGACTCGGTGCGACCTTCGAGATACGAGCGGAAGAACTGAGCCGGCAGCTTGCCGCATTCAGGCGGCGGGCGGATGCCGAGGCCCTGCGGGAGGGATTCGGCAGCGACGAGGCCGCCCGTCCCTACCGCGAGCTGTACGAGCAGGCCGAGCAGGCACTCGTCCAGCTGCAGCAGCGCCTCGCGGAGGTCGGCGGAGGGATCAAGGAGACCGTCGCGAATGCGCAGGCGGCCGAGGAAGAGCTGGCCGAGATGATGCGGAGCGTCCAGTGAGCGAGCGAGGCAATCCCGAGGCCCTGCACGAAGCGGCGGCCGGCTGGCGGGAGATGGGCAAGCACCTCGACGGCCTGGTCCGCGATCTGGACCGGCACGTCGGCACCGCGGCCGCGGCCAACTGGCACGGCCCGGCGGGTGAGGCGTTCGCGGGGGAGTGGCACCGCCTCAAGCGGTCCGTCGACGCATCCCTGCCGGTCTTCGAACTGGCCGCCGCCGACCTGGAGACCGCCGCCGCGCAGCCCGCCGACGACCAGGGCGAGAAGGACCACGGCGCACCACCGGTGCACCACTCCGCCGACGGCGCGCAGTCGTCGTCCGGCCCCGAGATCGCCTACGGCTTCATGGCGCTCGGCCAGCTTGCAGGCGGCCTCGGCGGCGCGTTCGGCAAGCGCGGTGGTGGCGGCGGCCAGGGCTCGCGGCCGGCCCTGCGGCACGAATGGGCCACCTCCACGGCGGCACAGGGGCCCGACCCGTTCGGCCCGGCGCCGGACGGCGAGGCCTCGACGCGGGACGGCAAGGCCACGACGCGGGGCGGCGAGGGCATCGCCAAGGGCGTACGGAGCCGGCCGCCCGGCACGGAGCCGGAGCCGGGCCATGAACGGGACGTGAAGACCGGGCCGCAGAAGAAGGAAACGGCGGTCCCCGCCGCCCCGGACGCAGCCCCCGCCGCCCCGTCCGACGCCCCCGAGCCCCAGGCGGCCCCCGTGGCGCCCGACGGCGAGGCACCCGGCCGGCCCGGACCCGACATCACCCGACACGGGGCCTTCGGCTGACACCTACGGCCCGGCACGCTCGGCGCGCACGTACCGCTCACGTACCTCACCTACCGCAGACGTATCGCGGACGTACTGCAGACGTATCGCGGACGTACCGGGCGCACAGACGAAACGGCGGTGGGGCGCCCCCCAGGAGGGACGCCCCACCGCCGTTGTGGCGTACGGACCGCCTCAGCGGCTGTTCGCCGGCAGCCAGCCCGTCTGGACCAGCTGCGCACCGCGCTTACGCGTGAAGAACGTCGCCCGGCCGGGCGTCAGGCTCTGGCCCTTGACGTTGCCCATCAGCGGGCCCTCGGACGGGTCGGCGGACAGGATCAGCCCCTGCGCACCGAGCTCCTTCGTACGCTGCATCACCGGCTCGAACGAGGAGCGTCCGGCGCCCGAGGAGCTGCGCGCGATGATCAGGCGCAGACCCAGGTCACGGGCGAACGGCAGGTACTCCAGCAGCGGCTGCAGCGGGTTGCCGCTGCTGGTCGCCACCAGGTCGTAGTCGTCCACGATCACGAACGCGTCCGGCAGGTCGTACCAGCTGCGGTTGCGCAGCTGCTCCGGCGTGACGTCCGGGCCCGGCATCCGCCGGCCCAGCGAACCGGCCAGACCGCTGATGACCTCCTGCAACTGCGGCCCGGCGGCGCAGTACTTGTACAGATGGCTCTCGGGGACCTCGCCGAGCAGCGCACGACGGTAGTCGGAAACCACCATCAGCGCCTTGTCGGAGGGGTACCGCTCGGCGATCTGCTTGGTCAGCAGGCGCAGCAGCGAGGACTTTCCGGACTCGCTCTCGCCGTAGATGACCAGCAGCGGGTCGGTCTCGAAGTCGATGAACGCCGGCGACAGCGTGGTCTCGTCGACACCGATCGCGATGCCGTGCTCCGGGTAGTCGTTGCCCTTGGGCAGCTCGTTGACGTTGAGCAGCGTCGGCAGCATCCGCACCGCGGGGGCGGGCTCGCCCTGCCAGTGCTCGCTGACCGTCGACACCAGATTCGCGATGCCGTCGCTGAGCGTCTCCGGGTCGCTCATCCCGTCCAGCCGCGGCAGCGCCGCCAGGAAGTCGAGCTTCTCGGGGGACATACCGCGACCGGGCTTGCCCATCGGGACGTTCTCCGCGCGCTTGCGGTCGAACTCCGACTCCATCGGGTCGCCCAGGCGCAGCTCGACGCGGTTGAGGAGCTGGTCGCGCAACGCGGGCCGCACCTCGGTGTAGCGCGCACCGGCGATGATCAGGTGGACACCGAAACCGAGACCCCGGGCGGCGATGTCCAGGATCACCGGGTCCATCTGCTCGTAGTCGGTCTTGAACGTCGCCCAGCCGTCGATGACCAGGAAGACGTCGCCCCACTTCTGGTCGGGGTAGGCGCCCGAGGCCCGCCGCTGGCGGTAGGTCCCGATCGAGTCGATGCTGTTGGCGCGGAAGAACTCCTCCCGCTCGTTGAGGATGCCGACGACCTCGGAGACCGTACGGCGCACCTTCTCCGCGTCCAGACGCGAGGCGACACCACCGATGTGCGGCAGGCCCTCCATGGTCAGCATGCCGCCGCCACCGAAGTCGAGGCAGTAGAACTGCACCTCGGCCGGGGTGTGGGTGAGTGCGAACGAGGCGATGGTGGACCGGATCAGCGTGGACTTACCGGACTGCGGACCACCCACGACCAGCCCGTGACCGGCGCCGGCGGAGAAGTCCAGGTACATCACGTCACGCCGCTGCTCGAACGGCTTGTCCACCAGCGCGACCGGCACCACGAGCTTGCCGAGCGCGGTGTACTCCGGCGCGTGCACACCCCGTTCGGGTGTGACCGCGAGCGTCGGCAGCAGCTGGTTGACCGTGGGCGCCTCGTCCAGCGGCGGCAGCCACACCTGGTGCGCCGGCGGACCCTGGCCCTGCATGCGCTGGACGATGACGTCGAGCACGGTGTCGGCCAGCGCGTCGTCCTGCTCCGGCTCGGCCGGCGCGACCGGCGTGGGGTCCTCGATGATCTGCTCGACGACCGGGGCCGCCGTGAACGGCACCGGCAGCCGGTTCGTCCGGCTGCCGCCGGGGCCGCCGCCGGCACCGGGACCGCGGTACGGGCCCGAGACATACGCGGCCTTGAACTGGACCATCGTCTCGGTGTCGTACTTGAGGATGCCGGAACCCGGGACGTTCGGCAGGTGGTAGGCGTCCGGCACACCGATCGCGGTCCGCGACTCCGCCGCGGAGAAGGTCCGCAGACCCAGCCGGTAGGAGAGGAAGGTGTCCAGGCCGCGCAGCTTGCCCTCTTCCAGACGCTGCGAGGCGAGCAGCATGTGCACACCCATCGACCGGCCGATACGGCCGATCTGGATGAACATGTCGATGAAGTCGGGCTTGGCGGTCAGCAGCTCGGAGAACTCGTCGAGCACCATCACCAGCGACGGCAGCGGGTCCAGCGGGGCACCCGCGGCACGCGCCTTCTCGTAGTCGGTGATGTTGGCGTAGTTGCCCGCCGAACGCAGCAGCTCCTGACGGCGCTGGAGTTCACCGGTGATCGAGTCGCGCATGCGGTCGATCAGCGTGACGTCCTCACCGAGGTTGGTGATGACCGCCGCGACGTGCGGCATCTCCGACATACCGGTGAAGGTGGCGCCACCCTTGAAGTCCGCGAGGATGAAGTTGAGGGTCTCCGAGGAGTGGGTGACCGCGAGCGCCAGCACCAGGGTGCGCAGCACCTCGGACTTACCGGAACCGGTCGCACCGACACACAGACCGTGCGGGCCCATGCCCTCCTGCGAGGCCTCCTTGATGTCGAGCATGACGGGCTGGCCGTCCTTGTCGACACCGATCGGCACCCGCAGCCGCTCGTGGAGCGTGCGCGGCCGCCAGGTACGCGACACATCGACGGAACCGGCGTCACCGAGGTTCAGCAGGTCGGTGAAGTCCAGGTTCGACAGCAGCGGCTCCTCGCCGTCCGCGCCGGAACCCGCCCGCAGCGGTGCCAGCTGGCGCGCCAGCGACTCCGACTCGGCGATCGACAGGGTGTCGCAGACACCGTGGTAGACCGCACCGCCGGCCGACTCCAGCACCAGCTTGCCCGGCCACACCTGTACGGCCAGACCGCCGCGGATCTCGTCCAGATCGCCCGGGACGACCTCCAGGATGGTGACGCCCTGCAGGCCCTCGGCCCCGGCGATCACCGAATCCATCGGCACGTCGCCGCCGTCCAGCACGACGAGCACATGCGGGGTGTCGGTCACCGGAGTGCCCTGCGGGTTGAACCGGCCGCGGCCCTCCAGCTCGTCCGCCAGCAGCTCCTCGATCTCACCGAGGTCACCGACGACCAGCCGGCGGTTGCCCGCGCCGTCCGTCGTCTTGTCCTGCACGTGCGGCAGCCACTTGGTCCACTCCCACTCCGCCTGCGCACCGGGCGCGGCGACGACGGCCACCACCAGGTCCTCGGGCGAGTGCAGGGTGCACAGCTGGGCGATGATGGCGCGCGAGGCGCCGTAGACCGTGTCCGGTTCGCCGGAGACGGTCAGGTGGTAGAAGGCGCGCAGCGAGACCGCCAGCGGCAGATCGTCCAACTGCCCGTGCTTGTCGAGGAACTCCTTCATCGCATGCGCGGTGAGCGGCTCCAGCTCGTCGACCGGAGCGGTCTCCGGGGCCCGCAGGGGAGTGGCCAGCTGCTGCGGCCCCAGCCCCAGTCGTACCTGCCCGAAGTCCGGATCGCTCGCCCGGCGCTCCCATACCCGTTTGCCCTCGGCCACGACCGACCACAATTGGCTCGGATCGGGGTGGGTGAACAACTGGGCATCCCGCTGCTTGCGTGCGGTGCGCCGTACCTCTTTCCGCTTCTGCGTAAGGTACTTGAGGTAATCCTGGCGTTCCTGGAGCATTTGCCCGGAAGGCCCTTGGCGGGCTTTGACGATCTGCACGATCGCCATTGCCAGGGTGGACGCCACCATAAAGCCGCCCATGATTTTCATGAACGGCTGGTTGCCCATGAACAAGAATCCCGCCGAAGACGCCATACCCATCATGGGCATAAGGGTCATCAGCATGTTTTCTGATTCGCCCTCACGCGGAAGCTCCGGGGGTGCCTCGAGTGTCACCTCCTCGGAGGGAACTTCGGGCGGCAGCGCGCGGGGCGGGCGCTTGACGATGACAACGCTCACCGAGGCATCAGTCCTTCATGCATCTCGCAGTCTCGGACCGCCCCCGTTGGATTCGACGGTCCCCCCGGACCAAGTGCTTGGCCCGAACCAGGCGTTGATCCTACTGTTAACCGTCAAGTCTCGGGGTGGGTGGGGCGACCGCTGAATTGGACGGTACGCTGACGCCTCGCGAGCGTGCCCACAGCCCCGAAGTGACGGCTCTCTATAGAAGGTGCGCGACGCGACAAAACGCCCAACGGATAGGGGGAACCGCCAGGTGAGCACGAGTACTGGCACCGGCTTTTGCCGGGTCACAGTCGCCGCGCCCGATGCACGGATTGACGTGGCTCTGCCGGAGGACGTCGCACTCGTCGACATTTATCCGGAGATCCTGAGGCTCTCCGGTCAGTCGCAGGCGGAGGGTGCTCCGACCGGCTATCACCTAGTGCGCCGCGACGGCACGGTTCTTGACGCCGGACAGTCGCTGGCGCAGCAGCAGATTCTGGACGGCGACCTTCTTCTGCTGAAGCCGTTCGCCGAGTCGCTGCCGCTCCCGGTCTTCGACGACGTCTCCGACGCCGTCGCCTCCGCGGTCAAGCGCAACCGCAGTCGCTGGAGCGACGACCTCATGCGCGTCGTCGGCCTCCCCGCGGGTGTGCTGCTGCTCGTCATGATGGCGTTCGCCCTGTGGATCTCCAACCCCGAGCACCGCGACATGCACCGCCTGCCCGGCATCATCGCCGGTGTCGTCGGCATCGTGCTGGTCGCGCTGGCCGGCGTCCGCGCCCGCGTCTACGACGACCACGGCTCCTCCATCGCGCTGGGCCTGGCCTCGCTTCCGCATCTTCTGCTCGCCGGCTCCGGCATCTTCCCCGTCGACGCCGGCGACAGCCCCGGCCGGCTGCACCTCCTCGTCGGCTGTGTGACCGTACTGATCGCCTCCGTGCTGCTGGTGGTCCTGCTGCCGCGCGGTGACGCGCCCTTCGTCGCCGCCGCGTTCCTGTCCGCCATGGGAACCCTCGCGGTCTTCGCCGCGATCCTCACCGACGCCGCGCCCCGTGAGGTCGCCGCCGTCACCGCCGTCGTCTCCATCGCCCTGGTCGCCTGGCTGCCCGGCCTCTCCGCGCGCTTCGCCCGGCTGCCCATCGGCTACAAGTCGCCCGACCAGATCGCCAAGGGCTCCTACGACAACGGCGGCGAGACCGAGTCCGTCGACTTCGTCAAGATCGGCAACCAGGCCAAGCGCGGGCACGAGCTGCTGCTCGGCCTCGTCGCCGGCTGCGCCGCCCTGACCGTCGGCTCGGCCGGTGTGGTCCTCGGCTTCTCGGACAGCGTGTGGGCCCAGCTGCTGGCACTGACCGCCGGTATCACGATCATGCTCCGCGCCCGGCTCTTCGACTACACCGCGCAGGTCGCCTGCCTGACCATCGCCGGCATCCTCACGATCGTCCTGCTCATCCTGGGCATCGCGCTGAACCCGCCGACGGAGATCTTCGTCGATCTGGCCCGCTACCAGGACTCCGGTCCGCTGAACATCCGTACCGTCTGGTTCTCCGGCAGCATCGCGGCGGGCGCCGCCCTCCTGGTCGGCGTCGGACTGATCGTCCCCCAGAAGGGTGTCACCCCCTTCTGGGGCCGGATCTTCGACATCTTCGACGGCCTGGTCCTGCTGTCCCTGGTGCCGCTGTGCCTTGCGGTCCTGGACGTGTACGGCAAGGTGCGCGGCCTCACCAGCAGCTGAGGCACCCGCTCACCGGCCTGCTCCGCGGCCCCCCGACCACCCGGTCGGGGGGCCGTTTTCAACTGGTACGCTGTGTGACGGCCCGGACGAGTCATCCAAGATTCCCTGTGAGGTAAACCAGGGGCGCTCACCGGCCGGAACCCTGAGGAGTACCGCGTGTCGCTCGACGCCGCTACGAAGAAGCAGATCATGGCCGAGTTCGCCACCAAGGAGGGTGACACCGGCTCCCCCGAGGTCCAGGTCGCGATGCTCTCCCGCCGCATCTCGGACCTGACCGAGCACCTCAAGACCCACAAGCACGACCACCACTCCCGCCGTGGTCTGCTGCTGCTCGTCGGCCAGCGCCGGCGCCTGCTGCAGTACCTGGCGAAGAAGGACATCACGCGCTTCCGTGCGCTGGTCGAGCGCCTGGGCATCCGCCGCGGCGCGGCGGGCGCCAAGTAAGACGCCTTAGAGGGAGCGGTTCCTACCGGGGGCCGCTCCCTTTGCCATATGCACCGGACACTCACGCCGTCTCATGGTGGACGGAACCTTTGTAGTCTGGTGCCGTATCGCAAAACTGAACGCGGTAGGAGCGCCTCCTGGCCGCCGGTCCTCGGTAGTGGCCCCCGGACGATCCATGCACGGCATGCGTCATCACTCCGGGTGCTTCGATCGAAGACCGGCCCGTACCGGCGCTCCACCGACGACGGTCTGCTGCCACACGGGCAGCAGACGCAGACGAGGAGATATTCCTGGTGGAGAACGAGACCCACTACGCCGAAGCCGTGATCGACAACGGCTCCTTCGGCACCCGCACCATCCGCTTCGAGACGGGCCGCCTGGCCAAGCAGGCCGCCGGCTCCGCCGTGGCGTACCTGGACGACGACACCATGGTGCTGTCGGCCACCTCCGCTTCCAAGACGCCGAAGGACCAGCTGGACTTCTTCCCGCTGACCGTCGACGTCGAGGAGCGGATGTACGCAGCCGGGAAGATCCCCGGTTCCTTCTTCCGCCGTGAGGGCCGTCCCTCCGAGGACGCGATCCTCACCTGCCGGCTGATCGACCGGCCGCTGCGCCCCTCCTTCAAGAAGGGCCTGCGCAACGAGATCCAGATCGTCGAGACGGTCATGGCGCTCAACCCCGACCACCTCTACGACGTGGTCGCCATCAACGCCGCCTCCTGCTCCACGCAGCTCGCCGGCCTGCCCTTCTCCGGCCCGGTCGGCGGCACCCGTGTCGCCCTGATCAACGGCCAGTGGGTGGCATTCCCGACCCACACCGAGCTCGAGGACGCCGTCTTCGACATGGTCGTGGCCGGCCGCGTCCTCCCGGACGGCGACGTCGCGATCATGATGGTCGAGGCCGAGGCCACCGAGAAGACCATCCAGCTCGTCAAGGACGGCGCCGAGGCCCCGACCGAAGAGGTCGTCGCCGCCGGTCTCGAGGCCGCCAAGCCCTTCATCAAGGTCCTGTGCAAGGCCCAGTCGGACCTCGCCGCCAAGGCCGCCAAGCCCGTCGGCGAGTTCCCGGTCTTCCTCGACTACCAGGACGACGTCCTGGAGGCGCTCACCGCCGCGGTCAAGGACGAGCTCTCCCGGGCGCTGACCATCGCCGGCAAGCAGGAGCGCGAGGCCGAGCTGGACCGCGTCAAGGGCGTCGCCGCCGAGAAGCTGCTCCCGCAGTTCGAGGGCCGCGAGAAGGAGATCTCCGCCGCATACCGTTCGCTGACCAAGAACCTGGTCCGCGAGCGCGTCATCAAGGAGAAGAAGCGCATCGACGGCCGCGGCGTCACGGACATCCGTACGCTCGCCGCCGAGGTCGAGGCCATCCCGCGGGTGCACGGCTCCGCACTGTTCGAGCGTGGCGAGACCCAGATCCTGGGCGTCACCACCCTCAACATGCTCCGCATGGAGCAGCAGCTGGACACCCTCTCCCCGGTGACCCGCAAGCGCTACATGCACAACTACAACTTCCCGCCGTACTCCGTCGGTGAGACCGGCCGCGTGGGTGCGCCCAAGCGCCGTGAGATCGGCCACGGTGCGCTCGCCGAGCGCGCCATCGTGCCGGTGCTGCCGACCCGCGAGGAGTTCCCCTACGCGATCCGCCAGGTCTCCGAGGCGCTGGGCTCCAACGGCTCGACGTCCATGGGCTCGGTCTGCGCCTCGACCATGTCGCTGCTGAACGCCGGTGTGCCCCTCAAGGCCCCGGTCGCCGGTATCGCCATGGGCCTGATCTCCCAGGAGATCGACGGCCAGACCCACTACGTCGCCCTCACCGACATCCTCGGTGCGGAGGACGCCTTCGGTGACATGGACTTCAAGGTCGCCGGCACCAAGCAGTTCGTGACCGCGCTGCAGCTCGACACCAAGCTCGACGGCATCCCCGCCTCGGTCCTGGCCGCCGCGCTGAAGCAGGCCCGTGACGCGCGTCTGCACATCCTGGACGTCATGAACGAGGCCATCGACGTTCCGGACGAGATGTCCCCGAACGCCCCGCGGATCATCACCGTCAAGATCCCGGTGGACAAGATCGGTGAGGTCATCGGCCCCAAGGGCAAGATGATCAACCAGATCCAGGAGGACACCGGCGCCGACATCACGATCGAGGACGACGGCACGATCTACATCGGTGCCGCCGACGGTCCGGCCGCCGAGGCCGCCCGCGCCACGATCAACGGCATCGCCAACCCGACCATGCCGGAGGTCGGCGAGCGCTACCTGGGCACGGTCGTCAAGACCACCACCTTCGGTGCGTTCGTCTCCCTGCTCCCGGGCAAGGACGGCCTGCTGCACATCTCGCAGATCCGCAAGCTCGCCGGTGGCAAGCGCGTGGAGAAC
Source organism: Streptomyces sp. NPDC015125 (assembly GCF_043080045.1). Taxonomy (NCBI): domain Bacteria; kingdom Bacillati; phylum Actinomycetota; class Actinomycetes; order Kitasatosporales; family Streptomycetaceae; genus Streptomyces; species Streptomyces sp. NPDC015125. Next base: position 8,403 of record NZ_JBIBVF010000001.1, on the reverse strand, counting down.
GTCGAGGACGTGCTCGGTGTGGGCGCCAAGGTCCAGGTCGAGATCGCCGAGATCGACCAGCGCGGCAAGCTCTCCCTCATCCCCGTGATCGAGGACGAGGACAAGGCCGAGGACGAGAAGGACGACGCCGCCAAGTGACGTCCCGTACGCACGCGACGACGGCCCGCACCTCTTCGGAGGGGCGGGCCGTCGCCCGTACCCAAACGCTTCTCAAGGGCACCGCGGGCGCCGGCACGGTCCGCCGGACCACCCTCCCCGGCGGCCTGCGGATCGTCACCGAGACGCTGCCGACGGTCCGCTCCGTCACCTTCGGGATCTGGGCGCACGTCGGCTCCCGCGACGAGACCCCGACACTCAACGGCGCCACGCACTACCTCGAGCACCTGCTCTTCAAGGGCACCGAGCGGCGCAGCGCACTGGACATCTCCGCCGCCATAGACGAGGTCGGCGGCGAGATGAACGCCTTCACCGCGAAGGAGTACACCTGCTACTACGCGCGGGTGCTGGACAGCGATCTGCCGCTCGCCATCGACGTGGTGTGCGACATGCTCACCGGCTCGCTGGTCGAGGCCGAGGACGTGGACGCCGAGCGCGGGGTCATCCTCGAAGAGATCGCGATGACCGAGGACGACCCGGGCGACTGTGTGCACGACCTGTTCGCGCACACCATGCTCGGTGACACCCCGCTCGGCCGCCCGGTCCTGGGCACCGTCGACACCGTCAACGCCCTCACCCCCGAGCGCATCCGCCGCTTCTACAAGAAGCACTACGACCCCACGCACCTCGTCGTCACGGCCGCCGGCAACCTCGACCACGCCAAGGTCGTCCGCCTGGTCCGCCGCGCCTTCGAGCAGGCCGGGGCCCTGGACCGCACGGACGCCGTCCCGATCGCTCCGCGCTCCGGCGCCCGCGCCATCAAGACCACCGGCCGCGTCGAACTGCACAACCGCAAGACCGAGCAGGCCCATGTGATCCTCGGGATGCCGGGGCTGGCGCGCACCGACGACCGGCGCTGGGCCATGGGCGTACTGAACACCGCCCTGGGCGGCGGGATGAGCTCGCGCCTCTTCCAGGAGGTCCGCGAGAAGCGCGGCCTGGCCTACAGCGTGTACTCGTACACCTCCGGCTTCGCCGACTGCGGGCTGTTCGGCGTCTACGCCGGCTGCCGTCCGAGCCAGGTGCAGGACGTCCTCAAGATCTGCCGCGACGAACTCGACCAGGTGGCGTCCCACGGCCTCACCGACGACGAGATCCGCCGTGCGGTCGGACAGCTGCGCGGGTCCACCGTCCTCGGCCTGGAGGACAGCGGAGCGCTGATGCACCGCCTCGGCAAGAGCGAGCTGTGCTGGGGCGAACAGATGTCGGTCGACGAGATGCTCACGCGGATCGCGGCCGTCACCCCGGACGAGGTGCGCGAGGTGGCCCGCGAGGTGCTGGGCACCCGGCCTTCGCTGTCCGTCATCGGCCCCCTGAAGGACCGGCAGGCGGCCCGGCTGGACGACATCGTCGCCTAGACGAGTAAGTCTGATGTCGTTTCTGGCCCGAAGCGGCACAGGACTTACTCGTCCAGGCCCTGCCGCGACACCACCGAGAGAGAGACGGGAAACGATGAGCAAGCTGCGCGTGGCCGTACTGGGAGCCCAGGGACGCATCGGCTCCGAGGCCGTACGGGCCGTCGAGGCCGCCGACGACATGGAACTGGTGGCCGGGCTCGGCCGGGGCGACAAGCTGGAGACGCTGGTCGAGGCCGGCGCCCAGGTCGTGGTCGAGCTGACCAACCCCGGTGCCGTGATGGGCAACCTCGACTTCTGTGTGCGGCACGGCATCCACGCGGTGGTGGGGACGACCGGCTGGACCGATGAGCGCCTCGCGCAGCTGCGCACCTCGCTCGCCGCCGCGCCCGGGGCGGGCGTGCTCATCGCCCCGAACTTCTCCATCGGCGCGGTGCTGACCATGCGGTTCGCCCAGCAGGCGGCCCGCTTCTTCGAGTCGGCCGAGATCGTCGAGCTGCACCACCCGAAGAAGGCGGACGCGCCGTCCGGCACCGCCGCCCGCACCGCCCAGCTGATCGCCAAGGCCCGGGAGGAGGCTGGCTGCACCCCGCAGCCGGACGCCACCACCACTGCGCTGGACGGCGCCCGTGGCGCGGACGTGGACGGCATCCCCGTGCACTCCGTACGGCTGCGCGGTCTGCTGGCGCACCAGGAGGTGCTCCTCGGCGGAGAGGGCGAGACCCTCACCATCCGCCACGACTCCCTCCACCACAGCAGCTTCATGCCGGGCATCCTGCTCGGGGTGCGTCGCGTGGTCACCACTCCGGGCCTGACCGTGGGCCTGGAAAACTTCCTCGACCTGGGCTGACGGGTATGGGCGGAAAGATCACCTACTTCTTCCTCGCCACCGTGCTGGTCCTCGTCTTCGGTGTGGTGGCGCTGGAGGGCGTACTCCTCCTGATGACCGGCGAGCCGGCTGCCATGGGCATGGGCGCGGTGGCCTTCGTGCTGCCGTGCATCGGCGCCTGGTTCCTCTGGCACAACACCCGCTTCGCGCGTGACGCCCACCGGCTGGCGCACGCCCTGGAGGCCGAGGGCGGCCGGCCGGCCGACGAGCCGGCGCGGACCCCCGGCGGCCGGATCGACCGGGACGCCGCCGACGCGGTCTTCGCCCGGCGGCAGGCCGAGACGGAGGATGCGCCCGGCGACTGGCGTACGTGGTTCCGGCTCGCGGTCGCCTACCACGACGCCCGGGACACCCCGCGCGCCCGGAAGGCGATGCAGCGCGCCATCGCCCTGCACGACGACAAGCCCGTACCGGCCGCCTAGGGCCGCGGGGCCGGTACAGCCGCTCCGGGCCGGTCGGCTATCCGGCTTTACGGGGCCGGATCCGGTTCTACGGGGCCGGATCCGGTTCTATGGGGACGGGATCCGGTTCTACGAGGTCGGCGCGGCGGGCGGGGCCGCCGCGCCGGGCCTCAGGCGCGGTACTCCGCCGCCCAGGCCTCCAGCACATCCGCGGCCCGCTCGAACGCCTCCGGGCGGGACAGAAAGTCGCCGTTGTGGTCCGTGAGCAGGGCCCGCAGCGGATCGCCCTGCGCCCGCTCGACGATCAGCGCCTGTCCCTGCACGGTCCGCGGCAGCCCCAGCCAGCGCACCGGCTGCTGGCGCGTCCGCACGGAGGCGACCGCGCTCCACGGCTCGGTCGTCGTACGCAGCAGATTCACCTGCCGCAGCCCGTGCGCACTGACCCACACCCCGACCCGCAGCAGCCGCAGGGCCAGAGTGATCATCGCCGCCCCCACCACCGCGCAGGCGGCGGCGCCGGGCAGCGAGCCGGCCATCGCGATGATCAATGCGGAGATCAGCACGAACGAGGCGAGCAGCAAAAACACCGCCGCCGCCCCTACCCGCCACGGTCCGGGGCGGTAGGGACGGCGCCAGTGGTCGGGCTCGTCATGCGCAAGCGCGGCCGAATCCGCGGCACGGGTGTCGAGATCGAGGTCGCGGTCGGCCGTCAGGAAGGGCAGGGGCACGGCTGATCCTCACTCATGGGCACGCTGACTGAAGCTGTGACCGGTGAGGCTATCGGGACCGGCGGAGCGGAACCACTTCGCGGCACGCCCCGCCCGCCCGTTCAGCGATGGGCCGCCTCGGACTGATGCACCCGGCTGGACCCGGAGCTGTCCTGCTGTAGCGCGGGAACGCCGAACAGCAGGGCGCCGGCCAGGCCGCCCACGACTGTCAGCGTGATGAGAGACTGGCCGAGGAGCTGCGCGCGCGAGGCGCGCTGCCGCGGCGGGGGAGTGACATTGCTGCGGAACCGGTCTGCCTCGGCAACGAAGGCGAACGGGACGGGCTCTCGCCGGCGGAACATGAGCGGGCTCTCCTAGGAACCTCGAAGTGGGCACTGTCACAGGGTTAGACGTCTGCGGCGTGCAGTTGGTGCCCGTTTTCAGGGACTTCTGTGAAAAATATCAACGGCCGCTCCGCGCGCTGCTACGGCGCGCCCGTTTTGCGGCTAACGCGGCATCACACGGTGTTTCCCGGACTGTCGGTGGCGGGCCGTAGGGTGGTCGCGCACGAGGATCGATTGGAAGGAACCGCCGGTGTCCCAGACCCCCGCCGAGAGCACTGAGAGCCCCGACAGTGCAGCCGTCAGCTTCCGGAGCGAGGTGACGGTCGAGCTGGTCAAGCACAGCGCCGCGGACAGCGACGTACTGTGGGCGGCCCGGGTCTCCACGGCCGGTGAGCAGTCCCTGGAGGAGCTGCAGAAGGACCCGGAGCGCTCCAAGGGCCTGATCAACTACCTGATGCGGGACCGGCACGGCAGCCCCTTCGAGCACAACTCCATGACGTTCTTCATCAGCGCGCCGATCTTCGTCTTCCGCGAGTTCATGCGGCACCGCGTCGGCTGGTCGTACAACGAGGAGTCGGGTCGCTACCGCCAGCTGGATCCGGTCTTCTACGTCCCCGGTGAGTCCCGCAAGCTCGTCCAGCAGGGCCGCCCCGGGAAGTACGAATTCGTCGAGGGCACCCAGGCGCAGCAGGAGCTCACCGGCCGCGTCATGGAGGACTCCTACCGCCGGGCCTACGAGGCGTACCAGGAGATGCTCGCCGCCGGCGTCGCCCGCGAGGTCGCCCGGGCGGTGCTCCCGGTCGGCCTGTTCTCCTCCATGTACGCCACCTGCAACGCCCGCTCCCTGATGCACTTCCTCGGTCTGCGCACCCAGCACGAGCAGGCGAAGGTGCCCTCCTTCCCGCAGCGCGAGATCGAAATGGTCGGCGAGCAGATGGAGGCCCACTGGGCCGAGCTCATGCCGCTCACGTACGGCGCATTCAATGCGAACGGCCGGATCGCCCCGTAAGGCCCAGGTTGCGGGCCGGATACCGGAGCACGCAGGACAGAAGTGCGAAGTGTCCGGATTGCGGCATTTTGAGAAGTTCATCTACGCTGAACAGACGGACCCGGCACTGCTTGAACCCCCGAGCAGGCAGTGCCGGAGTCCACATCCCTGCTCCCCAGAGGCGCATCCCGCGGTGAGCTACGAGTAGCGTGGGACCCATGGCTCCGACTTCCACACCGCAGACCCCCTTCGGGCGGGTGCTGACCGCCATGGTCACGCCGTTCACGCCGGATGGCGCTCTCGATCTCGACGGCGCTCAGCGGCTGGCAGCCCACCTGGTGGACGCCGGCAATGACGGCCTCGTCGTCAACGGCACCACCGGAGAGTCCCCGACCACCAGCGATGCGGAGAAAGCCCAGCTGGTCCGCGCCGTGGTCGATGCGGTGGGCGATCGCGCCTTTGTCGTCGCCGGAGCCGGCACCAACGACACCCGCCACAGCCTGGAGCTGGCCCGCGCCGCCCAGGACGCCGGCGCCCATGGTCTGCTCGCGGTGACGCCGTACTACAGCAAGCCCCCGCAGGAGGGCCTGCTCCGGCACTTCACGGCCATCGCGGACGCCACCGACCTGCCGGTCATGCTCTACGACATCCCCGGCCGCAGCGGTGTCCCGATCAACACCGAGACCATCGTCCGGCTCGCCGAGCACCCCCGGATCGTCGCCAACAAGGACGCCAAGGGAGACCTCGGCCGCGCCAGCTGGGCCATCGCCCGTTCCAGCCTCGCCTGGTACAGCGGTGACGACATGCTCAACCTCCCGCTGCTCTCGGTCGGCGCCATCGGTTTCGTCTCCGTGGTCGGCCATGTCGTCACCCCCGAGCTGCGCGCCCTGCTGGACGCCCACCTCAACGGCGATGTCACCAAGGCCACCGAGATCCACCAGAAGCTGCTGCCCGTCTTCACCGGCATGTTCCGCACCCAGGGCGTCATCACGACCAAGGCCGCCCTCGGCCTCCAGGGCCTGCCCGCCGGTCCGCTGCGGCTGCCGCTCGTGGAGCTCTCCCCCGAGGAGACCGAACAGCTCACGCGCGATCTCGCCGCCGGCGGGGTACAGCTCTGATCACAGACTTCACAACTGAATACGGACCAACAACCGCCTCATAGCAAGTGCACGAATGTCATGCGCGCCACGTGCCCTCGACGGCAGCGTGGCGTGTGTGGTGAGGAGAGTCTTTTGAGTCATCCGCATCCTGAGCTCGGCGCCCCGCCGAAGCTTCCCAAGGGTGGCCTGCGCGTCACCCCCCTCGGCGGCCTGGGTGAAATCGGCCGCAACATGACGGTCTTCGAATACGGCGGCCGACTGCTGATCGTCGACTGCGGAGTGCTTTTCCCCGAGGAGGAGCAGCCCGGAATCGACCTGATCCTGCCGGACTTCACGTCCATCAGGGATCGCCTCGACGACATCGACGGCATCGTGCTGACCCACGGCCACGAGGACCACATCGGTGGTGTCCCCTACCTCCTGCGGGAGAAGCCGGACATCCCCCTCATCGGTTCGAAGCTGACCCTCGCGCTGATCGAGGCCAAGCTTCAGGAGCACCGCATCCGCCCCTACACCCTTGAGGTGAAGGAAGGGCACACGGAGCGGATCGGCTCCTTCGACTGCGAGTTCGTCGCGGTCAACCACTCCATCCCCGACGCCCTGGCCGTCGCCATCCGCACCCCCGCGGGCATGGTCGTCCACACCGGCGACTTCAAGATGGACCAGCTCCCGCTGGACCGCCGGCTCACCGACCTCCCCGCCTTCGCGCGACTCGGCGAGGAAGGCATCGACCTTCTCCTCTCCGACTCCACGAACGCCGAGGTCCCGGGCTTCGTGCCCCCCGAGCGGGACATCTCCAACGTCCTGCGCACGGTCTTCGCGAACGCCCAGAAGCGCATCATCGTCGCCAGCTTCGCCAGCCATGTGCACCGCATCCAGCAGATTCTGGACGCGGCGCACGAGTACGGCCGCCGGGTCGCCTTCGTGGGCCGTTCGATGGTCCGGAACATGGGCATCGCCCGCGAGCTGGGCTATCTGAAGGTCCCCGCCGGCCTGGTCGTCGACGTCAAGACGCTCGACGATCTCCCCGACGACGAGGTCGTGCTGGTCTGCACGGGATCCCAGGGCGAGCCGATGGCCGCCCTCTCCCGGATGGCCAACCGCGATCACCAGATCCGGATCGTCCAGGGCGACACCGTGATCCTGGCGTCCTCCCTCATCCCGGGCAACGAGAACGCGGTCTACCGCGTGATCAACGGCCTCACCCGATGGGGCGCGGACGTCGTCCACAAGGGCAATGCCAAGGTCCATGTCTCGGGCCACGCCTCGGCCGGCGAGCTGCTGTACTTCTACAACATCTGTAAGCCGAAGAACCTCATGCCGGTCCACGGCGAATGGCGCCATCTGCGCGCCAACGCCGAACTGGGGGCACTGACCGGTGTCCCGAAGGAACGGATCGTCATCGCCGAAGACGGTGTCGTGGTCGACCTGGTCGGCGGTGTCGCCAAGATCGTCGGCAAGGTCCAGGCGGGCTATGTCTACGTCGACGGCCTCTCGGTCGGCGATGTCACGGAAACCCATCTGAAGGACCGCCGCATCCTGGGCGACGAGGGCATCATCTCGGTCTTCGTGGTCGTGGACAGCAGCACCGGAAAGATCGTCGGAGGCCCGGACCTGCATGCGCGCGGTTCCGGCATCGAGGACTCCGCCCTGTCGGGCGTGGCCCCCAAGATCGATGAGGCCTTGGCCAAGGCGGCCCAGGACGGCGTTGCGGACGCGCACCAGCTCCAGCAGCTGATCCGCCGCTCGGTCGGCAAGTGGGTGTCGGACAACTACCGGCGTCGACCGATGATCCTTCCCGTGGTCGTCGAGGTCTGACGCCCAGGGCCGTACGCAGGTACTCAAGTAGGAGCGGGGCGCCCGGATTTGCATCCGGGCGCCCCGCTCCAGTACGTTTACGTCTCCTCCTGAACGGGAAGCACCGCACGCCCATGCGTACGGAGCGCCCCGCGAAACCGGAGGGAATTCCGGCCCAGAGCAATCTGATAAAGTCGGATCAGCCGAAAGGCAAACCCCCTCCGACGGGAAATCGGACCGAATAAGAACCGGCAACGGAACGAAATCGGATCTGCTAGAGTCGGAAGGGCCGGAAAGCGAAAGCCGAACGGCCGACCCGCTCCAACAGGGGGCCAGAGACGGAAACGGATCTGGTAAGGTTGGAAACGCGAAGAAGCCGAAAGGCGGAAACGCACCGGCGAAAATCGGGCCCGCAAGGATCTGATAGAGTCGGAAACGCAAGACCGAAGGGAAGCGCCCGGAGATCCTGGTGAAACAGGAACAAAGGAAGCGTCCGTTCCTTGAGAACTCAACAGCGTGCCAAAAGTCAACGCCAGATATGTTGATACCCTGTCCACCGGAAACTTCCGGGGGATGAGGTTCCTTTGAAAGTCCACCACGGCCCCTGCGGTCGGGGTGGCACACACAGCGAGGACGCTGTGAACGACCGGACTTATTCCGTCTGGT